>NZ_JAKJHX010000062.1:0-28400 GCF_021648855.1 Tychonema litorale BBK16
CAGAACGACATGGCTACGATCCGCCTTGCCTTGTCCCTACAATTTTGGGGTAGGGACACGGCACTGCCGTCTCCTCTATAGTTCCGATGCCATACCAAAAACAAACGACTCAGTTAAATACTTAACTAAGTCGTTGTGCTGAAAAGCTTGTATAACAAGATTCGACGGAGAGGGAGGGATTCGAACCCTCGTTAAGTTGCCCTAAACAGACTTTCCAGGTCTGCGCCTTCAACCGCTCGGCCACCTCTCCAAAGTTGAACTTTGCTTTTTTAGCCACAGCTTAACTACCTTAGCAGAAGAAATCTGATTTGGGAAGGCCTAACGGCATAAATTTACGGTTTAATGTGGATAGGGCGTAAAACGGACGGGTCAAATTTTCCTACCCTATGTCGCAAACCCATTCATACGCAGAGTTCGACCGTTAACCACAATCTAAAATCTAAAATCTAAAATCTAAAATCGAATGACTCGCTCTTACACAATTAAAATTCACAACAGAAAAACTGGCTCTCACCACACCGTGCGAGTGCCGGAAAATCGCTACATCCTTCAAAATGTGGAAAACCAGGGAGTAGAGTTACCTTTTTCCTGTCGCAACGGTGCCTGTACTGCTTGTGCGGTGCGCGTGGTATCCGGGGAACTGCACCAGCCTGAAGCAATGGGACTTTCTCCTGAATTGCAAAAAGAGGGTTATGCTTTGCTGTGTGTCAGCTATCCCCGTTCCGATATGGAAGTGGAGACGCAAGATGAAGATGAAGTGTACGAACTTCAATTTGGCCGCTTTTTTGCTAAAGGTAAGGTGCGATTTGGTTTGCCATTAGATGAAGAGTAAGAAAAATCCACAATGCCCAATGTTGCTTTATAGGTTATTATCGATCGCGCTTTGCTTGTTATTAGCTAGCTGCCAAAAACCAGTAATTCCTACCGGAACTTTGGTTCAAGTACAACGGACTGTCAGCGGGCAAACTATTGAAGTTGTAAGTACCGCAGACCAAATTGCTCTGTTAGAACAAATCAGGCTGATTGGGATTGAAGTACCGGATTTGAAACAGCAGCCTTGGGGAGAAGGGGCGAAAAATAAGTTGGAACAGCTAATTGGTGGGAAACAGGTATTGTTGGAGTCGGATGTGGAGGAGAAGGACGGGTTCGATCGCAAATTAGCCTATTTGTGGCAAAATCAAGTTTTGGTTAACGAACAGCTAGTTAAAGAGGGTTATGCTTTGGCAGTGGTGCGATCGCGCAATACCAAATATCAGCAACGACTTGTCAACGCTCAAGAATGGGCGAGACTGATGGGTAAAGGCATTTGGAATCCCAAACAGCCCCTACGCCAAACTCCCGCAGACTTTCGTCGGCAAAATCAAAAATAATTATGGGAATTGGGAATGGGGAATGGGGCATGGGGAATGGGGCATTGGTAACAAATAACTAATGACTAATAACTAATAACTAATGACTAATAACTAATAACCAATAACTAATGACTAATGACTAATAACGAACTCCAAAACTTCCTGGAAATAGCCACTGAGGCCGCCCTCGCCGCTGGTTCTGTTCTGCAATCTTTCTGTGGAAAGTTAGAAGAAATTCAAGAAAAAGGTCGATCGGGCGATTTAGTCACAGAGGCCGACAAAGCCTCTGAAGCCGTCATTTTAGAAATTCTGGGTCGTCATGTACCTGACCACGCTATCCTCGCGGAAGAATCGGGTAAATTAGGAAATGCTAGTAGTAAGTATTTGTGGGCGATCGACCCTTTGGATGGTACAACCAATTATGCTCACCAATATCCATTTGCCTGTGTGTCGATCGGACTTTTAATCGAAGGCATACCACAAATTGGTGTGATTTTCGATCCTTTTAGTAACGAATTATTTCGCGCTGCTAAAGGATTGGGGGCTACTCGCAACCGACGCGCGATCGAAGTTTCCCAAATCTCAGAATTGACCAAAAGCTTGTTAGTCACCGGCTTTGCTTACGATCGGCGCGAAACAGCCGATAATAACTATGCCGAATTCTGTCACCTCACCCACCTCACCCAAGGTGTACGACGCAGCGGTTCTGCCGCCCTCGACCTTGCCCACGTCGCCTGCGGCCGTTTAGACGGATACTGGGAACGCGGACTGTCGCCTTGGGATATCGCAGCCGGCGTACTTATCCTCTCCGAAGCCGGAGGTCAAGTGACAGCTTATGACGGTAGTGCCTTTGAGATTAACTCCGGTCGAGTTTTGGCGACAAATGGCAAAATTCATACCGAACTCAGCGACGCATTGCTCACAACCCCGCCTTTATCTTCTTGGGGGTAGCAATTAGGAGGCAAGGGATCAGCAATAGTACGGGGGGCAGAACCCCTCAAGTGAAGTTACATTAAAGAATAAAGCATAGTAACAAGCCAGGGAAAGGAGAGTAGATTTATGTCTTTTGAAATGACACAAGGGCTGTTTAAGTTTGACTTTACGGATCAACACGCAATTTTGGGAGTTCCGTTGGATGCGGAGTTTAACGATATCCGCAAGCGGTACATGAAAATAGCTCGCCGCTTGCACTCGGATACTTGCCCTTTTGAAGAGCAAGCGGACAAAGATTGGGCAAACCAGTTTTTGTCAAAGGTGGTTAATCCGGCTTATAATAAGTTTTCCAAAGAAGGCGATCGCAAAGAATATACTCTACTATTAACCGCGATCGGTAAACGTGCAGCCAAAGAACCACAAAAACCTCAAGTCGAAAGTGCCACAGCCAAACAACTAGCGACGGCTGCGAATTGGGAAGAACTTTACAAAACAGAAGTTAACAAACTTTCTGCAAAGCAATACGAATCTGTTGAACAGGCGCTAGAAATCATCAATCAAATTAGCGAACTCAATATGGTTTACCTGCTGCGAAAAGAAAATGTCATCGTCTCAACTGGGGGAGGAACTCCCAAACCTCTAACGCCTGGGAAAACAGAGACAGAAGCAGTAGTAAAACCTCTCACTCCTGTTGATCCTCCAAAGCCACCAGATTCTGAGATGGACAAATATTTTCGCCGTGCTCAAAAATTTATGGATAGCAAAAATTTCGCCAAAGCAACTTTAGAGTTGAGGGAAGCCCAAAAGCGCGAGCCGAAAAATAGCAAGTGTCACGCTATGTTAGCAATGTGTTATTTTCAACAAGGTCAAGCCACAATGGCAAAGCTGGAAATGCAAAAAGCTTTGGCGTCAAATCCTGAAGAACCGATTGCTTTGGAGGTGAAGAAAAAGCTGGAACAGCCAGCTTCCGCCAAAGGTAAAAAGGGTGATGAGAAACCGGCTGGATTGTTTGCAAGTTTTACCAATTTGTTTGGCGGCAAGAAGAAATAGGGCATGGGGCATGGGGCATGGGGAATTGGGCATGGGGCATAGGGAATGGGGCATGGGGCATTTACAATAACCAATAACAACAGTCAACAATCAACGGTTAACAATCAACTAAACTTATGGTTCACCAACCCCCATCGGGTGCAAGAGATTTATTGCCCCTTGACGTAGCTCAAAAAAATTCGATTGAACGCCGTTTGCAGCAAGTGTTTCACCGCTGGGGCTATCACCGGATTATTACTTCTACTTTAGAACGCCTGGAGACTTTGATGGCTGGAGGTGCGATCGACCGATCGACCTTAATTAAATTACAAGACGCTGAAGATGGAGAACTCGGTTTGCGTCCAGAATTGACAGCTTCCATTGCCCGCGCCGCTGTGATGCGGATGGGCGGGACTCCCTGGCAACCTCAGCGTCTCTACTACAACGCTAATGTGTTCCGCAAAGGCCCAGATACAGGCTCTGGCGGGCAACAGGAGTTCTATCAAGCAGGGGTAGAGTTGCTAGGCTCAGGGGGGACGGTAGCCGATGCGGAAGTGCTGCTACTGCTGTCTGAGTGCTTGCAGGCTTTAGAAATTGGTGACTGGCACTTGGTCATCGGAGAAGCGGGTTTAACTGCAACTTTGTTGAAGCCGTTTCCGCTGAATGTGCGCTCCCAAGTTCGGGGGGCGATCGCCAATCTCGATCGCATCGGCTTGGAAAATTTACCACTGTCAACGGAATTGCGAGAAAGAGCGTTGCTATTATTTGACTTGCGTGGCCGCCCAGAAGATGTGTTACCAATTGTTGCCAAACTAGATTTAGATTTGCCACAACAAGCAGCGTTAAATAATCTCAAATCTGCGATCGAATTGCTGTATCAATGTCAATCAAAAATCCCCAATCTGAAATCCCACATCCACCTAGACTTGAGTTTGATTCAAACATTTGACTATTACACTGGAATTGTGTTTGAAGTTGTCAGCAGTCCTAAAACGGGACAGCGAGTTTTGGGACAAGGCGGACGGTACGATCGACTATTGGGATTGTTCGATCCCCAAGGTCAAAATTACCCTGGCATCGGATTTTGTCTGAATATTGAAGATTTACACCAAATTTTGCTAAGTGAGGGTCAATTGGCCAAGGAAACCCCTGCCAGTGACTTTTTGGTTGTACCTCAAACCTCTGAATCTGCTGCTGCCGCCTTTGTTTACGCTCGCAAACTCCGAGAGTCTAGCGATATAGTTCGGGTGGAAATGGATTTGGAGAGTCGGGGGAGTTTGGAGGAAGTTCGAGAATATGCGCGCGATCGGCGTATTGCTCAAATTGCGTGGGTGAATGCCGAAGGATTACCAACAATTGAAACAGTAAATTAAGAAATGAGGAAACGGCACTACCGTGTCCTATATACCCGTAGGGACACGGCATTGCCCATTAGTGTCAACTTAAGCTCAAATCCAGTCAGAGATTGCTGTTTGACTATTAAATCCAGATCCCCCCTAGCCCCCCTTAAGAAGGGGGGGACAGGAGTCTTCTCAAAGTCCCCCTTCTTAAGGGGGATTTAGGGGGATCTGGACTATGGTAAAAACGACATTTATCAAGGCTTTCAGGCTTAAGTTGACACCTATGGGCATTGCCGTGTCCCTACATACCTAATCACAATTCAGTAAAAAAGTTAACACAGTTTCATCAATTCCCTTCAATTGCAACGACTTATATTTAACAATTAGATCCTCCTCAACATAATCAGCAACCGCCGCCGAAATCAGTACAGTATTTGGTTCCGCAGCCTCTTGCAATCGAGCAGCAATATTCACACTAGGCCCGATCGCAGTATAGTCCGATCGCTCCACACCACCAAACATCCCCACCACCGCAGTACCCTGATGAATTCCGCAGCGAAACCGCACCGGAGCTACCCCATTCTCCCCAACAATTCCCTGCTCAATCCAGCCCTTGTTAAGCTCCTTCAGAGCCAGCAGCATTTGCTTTGCAGCCGCCACAGCACGCCGCACCTGCTCATTCGGACTCAATTCCTCCGGCGCTCCAAATAGTGCCATTACCGCATCCCCCACAAACTTATCCACCGTGCCACCACTGTCAAAAATCGCCTTAGTCATCGCCGCCAAATACTCATTCAACAACTCAGCCACCCGGCGCGACCGCAATGTATTTGCCATCTGAGTAAAACCCACAATATCGCTAAACAAAATAGTAATTAATCGCGGTTCCGGGCGCAAATCCAGGGCCAAATCACCCGCCGCCGCAGCCTTCACCATTGCCGGTGGCAAAAATCGGCGCAGCACCGACTCAGTTAAATAATTATTCAACTGCTGCACTCGGCGTTCATTCTCCTTGAGAGCCACCAAATTTCGCACCTCAGCCAATAATTCTCGGTCATTAAAAGGCTTAGACAAATAAGCATCAGCCCCCCGCTCTACCCCCTCAATTCGTGTATCTTCATCAGCTTTAGCAGTCAGTAAAATCACAGGAGTTCCCTTCAATTCCTGATCTTCTCTAATCATCCGAATCAAATCCAAACCAGAGACCAAAGGCATCATCAAATCCGTCACAATCAAATCTGGTAGACGATTTTTTGCCACAGCAAATCCTTCCTCACCGTTGCGGGCAAGCAAAACTGCAAAGCCAGAATCTCGCAAAATTCCAGATACATAAAAGCGCAAATCAGCATTGTCATCAACTACTAAAACAGTACCAACTGCTTTTTCAGAACTTACAGGTTGGATGGCTTCAAAATTCTCACTAGCAAATTCAGCATCAGACAAATCACCTTCCACATCTGCCAATTCTACCAGTGCTTTGGACGAGTGAAATTCTGTGGGTATTTCCAGAACTTGTTCAGGAGGTAAATGCGTGGAACCGAAGTGCAGCCAAACCGTAAAAGTAGAACCTTCACCGTAAACTGACTCCACCGAAATTTGACCACTGTGCAGTTCCACCAATTCCTTTACCAGTGCTAAACCCAAACCACTGCCTTCGTAGGAACGATTAGTGGAACCTTCAGCTTGGCGAAAACGCTCGAACAAATAGGGAATTTGTTCAGCGCGAATGCCGATACCACTATCTTTGACTTGCAGCAAACAGTGAGCACCAGCTTTTTTAACTGTGAGAGTGATATTTCCACCTTCTGGGGTGAATTTGACCGCATTTGATAGCAGGTTATAAATAACTTTGTCAAATCTTTCAATATCTAAATAGAGCAAAGGACACTCTTGCAATTCAGTAATTAAGTTTAGGTGTTTTTTCTCACAATATGGTCGGAACGACTCGGCGGTAGAGTAACAGAAACCCACCAAATCGCAGGGGCGAAAACTGGGCTGCATCCGTCCGGCATCGAGTCGCTGCAAATCTAATAGTTGATTTACTAAACGCAGCAGGCGACGGGAATTGCGAAGTGCAATAGCTGCTTGTTCGTAAGGTAAATCTTCTTTGCGGCTGCAAACCGATTCCAGAGGGCCGATGGTGAGAGTTAGGGGTGTCCGAAATTCGTGAGAGATATTTTGGAAAAACTCGGTTTTGAGTCGATCGGCTTCCAGGAGACGTTCTGCCTGTTGTCTGGTAGTTTGGTAGAGGCGTGATTGCTGTACCGCCAGAGCAGCTTGAGTTGCCACTATTTGAGCCAGGTCAATGTCTGAGGCCAACCAGCGTCTGGTGTGGCTGTTTTGCCGCAGGGAAATGCTGCCGATGATTTTGCCATCCGAGAGCAAAGGGACTACTAAAAGAGCGCGGGCGGCCGATCGCAGTTGTAGTTCTGTAACATTCATATCAGGGCGTTCATTGAGGTCAGAAATCGCCATCGGCTCTTTCGACATCATGATATTTTGCAAAACCGGATTGCCTCGAATTGGCACCAAAGACTGGGGTAGGGAAGCATTGGGAGACGCCCAGGCGCGACCGAACTTCGTCACACTGTCCAGGTTGGGGAGTTCGTTAGGAGCGATCAAACCCTCTTCTACGGCTACAACAGCCCTATCTGAGTCGTAAAGCCCCACGCACTGAACGTATTCGTCATCTTCTGTCCACAGAGATAGGACGCAGCCATCTACTTGTAGAGCTTGCCCTAGTTGTTGGGTAATTGCTGCAAAGATATTTTGGGGGTCTAGGCTCGATCGAATTGCCGTAGTAATAGTATTGACTAGAGCTTCGCGTTTTGCCAGAGCCCGCACCTGTTCGTAAGCACGGGCTTGAGACAGCGCCAAAGCCGCTTGGTCTGCTACTGTAGTTACCAAATTTATCTCATGCTCTTGCCACTTGCGAGGCTGCTCAAAGGAGTGCAGCGCTAGAACTGCCATTAGTTCCGTTTGATAGAACAGAGGTACGATTAAGCTCGATCGAATGTTAGCAGCTTGGTAAGCAAGTCGGCGCTGGTGATTGGCTTCATGTAAGATGCGATCGTCCGTTTCAGCATCTTGAATCACCTCTACCTCTCTAGTTTCCCAGACCAAAAACGGCAACAAATCCGCCGAAAGTCTAGCCGGACAAGCATCTACAGGCATTGCAGTCACATCCGGGGATGGCAACTCCTGTGTTTCCAGCAGTTGATAAACAAACCATTCATCAGCCACCCTACCGTCTTGGAAAGGACGTAACAGACAACAATTCACCTCAAACATCTGACCAACTGTTTCCACAATTCGTTGCAGCATCTGCTGGTAATTCAGAGCCGATCGGATACTATTGGTAACAGCATAAAGCAGCGATTCTTGCTGTAGCGCCCGTCGCAGTTCATTAGTGCGCGCTTTCAGGAGATTGTGAGTATCAACCGCTTGGCTGACGACAACCCTAAGTTCTTCGGCATCCCAAGGCTTAGTAACGTATTTGAATACTTTCCCAGCATTAATAGCTTCAACTAAATCTTCAACATCCGTATATCCAGTTAAAATAATTCTGATCACGTCAGGGTACTGTACCGCCGTCAGACGCAGAAACTCAGTCCCGCTCATTTTGGGCATCCGCTGATCCGAGATAATGACGGCCACTTCTCCTTCCCGTGCCAAAATTTCTAGGGCGGCGGGGCCTGATTCTGCCCTGAGCACTTTATATTCGCGATAGAAGGTGCGGTAAAGCAAATCAAGATTGTCCGGTTCATCATCAACGATCAGAATTTTTAGCTTAGGATTGGCTAGGGAATTCATTTATCTTCCCCCTGATGGCTCAACCACATAGCTGTGTTCAGCTTGGCGGCGGGAGTAAAAGAGGGGCGGGATCTATGTAACATAGCTATAACCGTCCTTTAGTGAATGTTTTTCCAGTATTTGCGATTAATTAAGGGAACTCACTCTTTGTCGAACAGGCCAGAAAGCCTGTTAAGCGAGAATGGCGCAAGATGTTAGTTCCATCAGATACAGGCAGGCTCACGAGTCGCCAGAACCCCTTGAAACTTTGTCGGCTTTGTCGGCTCTAACATCCAGTACGCTCAAACCCTGATTCAGTCAGGCTTGTCCTTGAGTTTTTCAATTACAGCTTGACGGATAAATTCAATTCTATCTGGTATTTCCGCCAGCATAGAGTGATAAGGTTCGGGGAACCTGACGTTAAAACCTTTTTGATTGTTTTTAATACCCTTTCCAGTACCTACAAATCTAGTATTAGGGGATGGGTTATTGTTTGCCATATTTTTTTGCTCATTCCCTTGACATTTCCAGTGTACATTAGATAAGATTTCAAAGTCAAGGCTAACCAATGAGGTAATTAAATTTGGTCAATCAACTATGTCTATAAGTTAGATTTAAGTTAATTTATAACGTTAGTCAATTTTCCGAAGTTGGCAGTATATAACCATCGTAGAAAAATTAATATAGTGGCTGATAATAGTGAATTCTTTCTTTTTTTCTTCACCAACGTGGGGGAAACACATCTCCCAAAATTGTGGCTTTTTAGTTCGGATAGCTGACGCAAATGACCTGACGCAGCTAGCTGATATTTTGGCTTCAAGCTTTCATTCCCGCGACGGATTCATAGACTGGATTTATCCAGTATTACGTTTGGGAATTTACGAAGATTTAAAAAATCGACTGCGTTCCAAAACTAAACATTACATTTGTCTGGTTTCTGAGCTAGTCTCGCGCGAAGAAAATAGTCTCGCCAAGCAGCCAGAGTCGATCGCGGGAACAGTAGAAGTGGCTCTGCGTTCTCGCTTGGCTTGGCAACTACCAAGTTCTGACTATCCTTATTTATCAAATCTAGCAGTTCACCCAGAGTATCGGCGACAGGGCGTGGCTCAACAACTGCTCAGTAGTTGTGAGCAAAGTGCTCGTGAGTGGGGATTTTCGGAAATTTATCTCCATGTTCTCGAAAATAATCATGCGGCTCGACAGTTGTACTATCAGGCTGGGTATCGTTTGGAACAGGTGGAGTGGGATTGGAGTTGTTGGCTTTTGGGGCAGCCGCGGCGACTCTTTTTGCGAAAGAAGTTATGAGGAGACGGCAATGCCGTTTCCCTACCGCGTCAATTGTAGGGAAACGGCAGTGCCGTCTCCTCCCTTTAGCTATGAGGAGACGGCAGTGCCGTTTCCCTACCGCGATCAATTGTAGGGACACGGCACTGCCGTGTCCTCCCTTTAGCTTCTATTGTGGCAAGAGATTCGATCGCACATCAGAAGCACTGAATGCACCAATACCCCCGACAAGATTAGCCAAAACCTGCCCAGTTCCTGCTACTCGCAGCAATGAACCATTCTGAGTTGAGGTGAATTGCAACTGCTGGAAAGTCAAGCCGCCAGTCAACACCAACTTATCGATGCCAGCCTCGAAGTTAAGAATAGTATTCAAGCCGTTAGCACCCAAGATAAATTGATCGCTGCCAACACCTCCAGACAAAGTATTGTCACCTGAACTCCCAAACAGAATGTCATCTCCTTCGCCGCCAAACAGAATGTCATTGTCTTTACCGCCATAGAGGGTATCGTTACCAGCATCACCGTTGAGCGTGTCTTCCCCTTCATTGCCGTAGATCAAGTCATTACCATCACCGCCATTGATGCAATCTAGCTGATCGGTACTACCGACTGAGACTCCTTTGTCATCTGCCCGATCGCCATAAATGGTATCGTTGCCCTCATCCCCACAGAGTTCATCACTGCCATCTCCACCGTAAATTAAGTCGTCGTCGTCGTCTCCGTGGATGAAGTCGTTACCTTTGCCCCCAAACAGGGAGTCATTGCTCTTACCGCCACTGATAGTATCGTCAGATTCGTCACCGAACAATAAGTCAGAACCGATATTGCCAAAAAGCAAATCCTTTCCGTTGGTATCTTTGACTAAACCTCGAACACCCCCATACAGAGTGTCGTCGCCACTATCCCCAGTCAGGGTATCGTTACCGAGTTCGCCCCAAATCAAGTCATTATTTTTGCCACCCCAAACATAATCGTTGCCTTTGCCCGCGTAAACGGTATCATCGCCGTTACCACCGCCGATGATGTCCCCACCGGTGCCACCAAAAATTAAGTCTTGCTGTCCGGTATCCCCAACAGAGTTGGAACTGCCACTGTCACCGAGAATGGTATCAATACCTTCGTTGCCGTAGAGAGTATCGGAGCCCAGTTGACCAAAAAGTAGGTCATTGCCTTTGCCTCCGTAAACAACATCGTTGCCTTTGCCGGAAATCAGCGTATCGTCGTTTTCTTGCCCGTTGAGCAAGTCATTGCCGTCGCCTCCGTAGAGTAAGTCACGCCCCTGGCTGTCCCTGGCCCTGTTGTCGCGGTTTCCACCAAATAAGCTGTCGTCTCCACTACCGCCAATTAAGGTATCCGAACCTTGTTCGCCCAAAATTAGGTCTTTGTTTTTACCTCCGATGGCAATATCGTTACCTTTGCCGCCATGAATGGTGTCATCGCCTTCGTTACCGTTGATGACATCAGCACTTTCGCCTCCGAAGATTAAATCGCGAGCATCATTAGGATTCTGGGAGTTGTTTTGACCGGTGTCTCCGAGAATAGTATCGGCACCCCGATCGCCCAAAATAGTATCAGATCCTAACTCACCAGAAATCCAGTCGTTTCCTTTCCCACCGAGGACTAAATCGTTGTTATCGCCACCATAAACGACATCGCTACCCAATCCGCCAAAAATGATGTCGTTGCCTTCATTGCCGTAAATTTCGTCACTACCGCCTTCACCTAAAAGCGAGTCATTACCTTGAAAACCGATGATTTTTTCTGCTTCGTTCTGGCCCTGAATGAAGTCGTTACTATTGATTCCTTTGAGGGTTTGTTCCTCAACAGTGATTTGTACACCAGGCTGGTCAAATGAAATCCTGGGTGGTTGTGCTGGTGGTAAAAAGGTGATTTCAGGTTTTTCCACAACGACCTCACACCCACAATCGATGTCTGTTCCGATGCCGGGTGTTGGTGTGAGCACAGTTGGTCGCAAGATAGCGGCGACTGTAGCGCGACCCGGACTGATGGTGCCGCTGTTGTCGGTAGCACTATAGGTGAAAGTACCTCCAGTAAATTGGCCAGTGGCGCGGAAAAATAGTTGCTGAACCTGTTCTGGAGTCAGGGTTTGACCAACTGTTATCGGGACACCACCGTTGGCGGGATCTCCTAAAAATAGGGTTCCTTGGTCGGCTGGGGGCAGGGTGTTGATGGTGAAAGATGCGATCGTCCCGTCAGGGTCGGTTGCACTCAATCCTGTGACTGGTGTGCTGTTGTTCGGTGAAGTGCCGAAGTTGGTATTTGCTGCTACTGGTGGTTGGTTAGGGGTGGGAAGTAAGGCTGCAACTGTTGCGGTAGCGGGACTGATAGTGCCATTGTTGTCCGTCGCACTGTAGGTGAAATCGGTGCCGGTAAATTCGCCTGTTGTGCGGAAAAATAGTTGCTGAATCTGTGCCGGAGTCAGGACTTGGCCTGGTGTGACGGCTATTCCACCATTGGCTGGGTCTCCTAGGAATAGGACTCCTTGGGCTGCTGGGGGCAGGGTGTTGATGGTGAAAGATGCGATCGAGCCGTCGGGGTCAGTTCCTCCCAATCCGGTTACCAATCTGCTGCTGTTAGGGGGAATGCTGAAGTTGACATTTGTACTAACAGGCGGTTGGTTGTTGGGATTTGGTGTGGGATTTGGTGTCGGAGTTGGTGTGGGATTTGGTGTGGGATTTGGTGTGGGACTTGGGATGGTTGCCACAGTCGCGGTTGCAGGACTGGTAGCGCCCTGGTTATCTGTAGCGCTGTAGGTGAAATTTGCTCCGGTAAATTCGCCTGTTGTGCGGAAAAATAGTTGCCCAATTTGTTCAGGAGTCAGGACTTGACCTGGTGTGACGGCTATTCCACCATTGGCTGGGTCTCCTAAAAATAGGACTCCTTGGCCTGCTGGGGGCAGGGTGTTGATGGTGAAAGATGCGATCGAGCCGTCGGGGTCAGTTCCTCCTAATCCTGTGACTCGTGTGCTGCTGTTGGGCGGAATGCTCAAGTTAGCATTTGTCGCTACTGGCGGTTGGTTGGGTGTCGGAGGTAGGGCCGCCACAGTTGCTGTTGCAGGACTGGTAGCGCCGTTGTTATCTGTAGCACTGTAGGTGAAATTTGCTCCGGTAAATTCGCCTGTTGTGCGGAAAAATAGTTGCCCAATTTGTGCAGGAGTCAGGACTTGACCTGGTGTGACGGCTATTCCGCCATTGGCTGGGTCTCCTAAAAATAGGACTCCTTGGGCTGTTGGCGGTAGGGTATTGATGGTGAAAGATGCGATCGAGCCGTCGGGGTCAGTTCCTCCTAATCCTGCAACTCGTGTGCTGCTGTTCGGCGGAATGGTCAGGTTAGCATTTGTTGCTACTGGCGGTTGGTTGTTGGGAATTGGTATCGGAGTTGGTGTCGGAGTTGCGCCCAAAGTAGCAGTCGCAGAACTACTAGCACCTTGGTTATCTGTAGCACTGTAGGTGAAATTTGCTCCGGTAAATTCGCCTGTTGTGCGGAAAAATAGTTGCCCAATCTGTGCAGGAGTCAGGACTTGACCAGGTGTCACGGCAATTCCGCCGTTGGCTGGGTCTCCTAAAAATAGGACTCCTTGGGCTGTTGGCGGTAGGGTATTGATGGTGAAAGATGCGATCGACCCGTCGGAGTCAGTTGCTCCCAATCCTGTGACTCGTGTGCTGCTATTCGGGGGAATACTAGCTTGAGCATTAGCCGTAACAGGCGGTTTATTCGGTGTGGGAATTGGTATCGGAGGAATCGGTATCGGAGTCAAAGTCGTAGTCACAACAGCACCTGGCGCACTACCATCATTGTTACCTGGTGTCGGGTCTGCGGTACTAGAAGTGCTTCTGGCGGTGTTAGTAATGCTGCCAGAGTTGGGTGCGATGAAGCTAATGCTACGAGTGGTACTGACTGTATTTGCTAAGTTGATAGGTAGGAATGTGACAATCCCAGTAGTTGCATTGTAAGTACCGCCCTCAGACAAAACTACTCCTGTTAAACCAGGAATGATGCTGTCAGTAATTGTGACGTTTTCTGCTGTGCTTGGCCCAATATTTCTTGTAGAAATTGTGTAACTAACTATCGCACCGGGTGCTGCATTTGTAATACCACTTTTGGTAGTTATCACATCAGCACTCGGTCCCAAAATCGTAGTCACAACAGCACCAGCCGCCGTACCATCATTGTTACCTGGTGTCGGGTCTGCGGTGCTAGCAGTGCTTCTAGCGGTGTTACTAATACTTCCACTTGCGGGTGCGATGAAGCTAATGCTGCGAGTGGTACTGACTGTATTTGCTAAGTTGATAGGTGGGAATGTGACAATCCCAGTAGTTGCATTGTAAGTACCACTGTCGGATACACTAACTCCTGTTAAACCAGGAATAATGCTGTCAGTAATTGTGACATTTTCGGCTGTACTCGGCCCAATGTTGCGCGTGGTAATTGTGTAACCAACTATCGCACCAGCGACTGCATTTGTAATACCACTTTTGGTAGTTATCACATCAGCACTCGGTCCCAAAATCGTAGTTACAACAGCACCAGCCGCCGTACCATCATTGTTACCTGGTGTCGGGTCTGCGGTACTAGAGGTGCTTCTAGCGGTGTTACTAATACTTCCACTTGCGGGTGCGATGAAGCTAATGCTACGAGTGGTACTGACTGTATTTGCTAAGTTGATAGGTGGGAATGTCACAATCCCAGTAGTTGCATTGTAAGTACCGCCCTCGGATACCACTACTCCGGTTAAACCCGGAATAATGCTATCAGTAATTGTGATATTTTCGGCTGTACTCGGCCCAATGTTGCGCGTGGTAATTGTGTAACCAACTATCGCACCAGCGACTGCATTTGTAATACCGCTTTTGGTGGTGATCACATCGGCGCTGGGTGTCAGATTGGTAGTAACCACAGCGTCCACAGCAGTGCCATCATTGTTCCCTGGTGTGGGGTCTAGGGTACTGGATGTGCTTCTAGCAGTGTTGCTGACGCTGAGATTTGCGGGTGCAATAAAGCTGATGCTACGGGGGGTACTGACTGTATTTGCTAAGTTGATAGGTGGGAATGTGACAATCCCAGTAGTTGCATTGTAAGTACCACTGTCGGATACACTAACTCCTGTTAAACCGGGAATAATGCTGTCAGTAATTGTGACGTTTTCTGCTGTGCTCGGCCCAATATTTCGTGTAGTAATTGTGTAACCAACTGTCGCACCAGCCGCTGCATTTGTAATACCGCTTTTAGTAGTTATCACATCAGCACTAGGTGTCAAATTCGTAGTCACAACAGCGCCTGGTGCTGTACCATCATTGTTCCCTGGTGTGGGGTCTAGGGTACTGGATGTGCTTCTAGCAGTGTTGCTGACGCTGAGATTTGCGGGTGCAATAAAGCTGATGCTACGGGGGGTACTGACTGTATTTGCTAAGTTGATAGCCGGGAATGTCACAATCCCAGTAGTTGCATTGTAAGTACCGCTATCAGATAAGCTAACTCCGGTTAAACCCGGAATAATGCTATCAGTAATTGTGACATTATCTGCGGTGTCCGGCCCGTTGTTTTGTGTGGTAATAGTGTAACTAACTCTCGCACCAGCGGCTGCCGTAGCAGCCCCGCTTTTTGTGGTAATAACATCAGCAAGAGGGAGGTTAGTAATTGTTGTTGGGACTTGAGAGGTTGGCTGGGAACTATTGTTATTAGTAAGGTTGGGGTCGAAAGTGCTGGAACTACTATAGGCAGTGTTAATTAAGGCAGTGCCGAGTGTTGCCGGAACTGTGGCGGTGATGGTGCGGATGACGCTAGCACCGTTAGCCAGAGTCGGAATCACTGGCCAAATAACAGTCCGCGTTGTGGGGTTGAAAGTACCGAGGTTATCAGCGCTGACGAAGGTTAATCCTGCGGGCAGGGGATCTTGAATCAGGACATTTTCGGCAGTGTTGGGCCCGTTATTAGTTGAGGTAATCGTGTAGGTGATCGCGCTGCTTGGTTTGGCAAACTGCGGGCCTTTTTTAACAATGGAAACGTCGGCAACGAGTGTAGGTGGATCGATTGTTTCGACCAGGACATTGTTGATTTCGTGAATGTTTGTACTTTGCCCTGTCGCAGCAGCAAAGCCAAATTTGAATGTAGATGGTACTGCTGCATTTGTGGTTGCCAAATTTGGGATATCGATCAGTGTTTCGCCCGCATCGAATGTGGTGTTTCCGTTCAAGTTAAAGGCAACTGAAAGACGGTTAGGTGTTGGTGAAGTCGCCGGGAATAATGTAATCTGGACGCTTCTTTTAGCATCACTGCGAATGGTTGTATTTATGTTACCTGGTAAATTATCTATCCCACCGGGAACGACAGCGTTAGTTAAAAAATCATAAGATCTGCTTTGGCTGCCTCTAACTGCTACTGAATCAGGTGTACGTACAACACCACCGATACGTCCTGGAATGGGTCGTGGTGGTGTTAATGTTAGGTCTGCTAGTTGAGCAGTAGAAAAATTGCCAAACTCGTCTAATCCGACACCTAAATAACCTCCTGCAAGACCTGTTGAAAACAGAGCAGGATCGGGATTATTATTTGGAGCATAGCCGAGAGAGCCGCCGAAGCCTCCGGCTTGTATTGGCGTAGCTGTCCCATCAATGAGGAAAAAACTTGTGCCATCGGCACCAACGCCCTGAGTAGAGTCCGCACTTATGTTATAGGAAAAGAAATCAAAGGTAACTCTTATGCCTCCAGTGGCAGCGATGGGGTTATTATAGATGATAAAAGCTGCTTGATTCTTGGCGTTTGATGTTAATCTCAAAGCGCCTGAGCCACCTGGATCGTTATTCCCTATATTAGGAAGAACGCCACTGTTATTGAGGGCACCTGCGGTTAAGCCTGGGGGAGCAGAAGCGCCACCAACTCCATAAATCCAAGGCCCGATTACTGTTGTTTGTTTAAAGTCTTCAGTTACTAAGGTAGCCAGGACTGATGTGTAGCTTTCTAATACTGCTTTTTCAAAAGCTAATTCGACATTTATTAGTCCTGTGGTAATTTCTAATTCCCAGTCGCCTCCTAGTGCTGCATTTCCAGTGAGGTTGTTGGAAGCGGCAATATTTGCGCCGATTATTTCACTAAGTTTTTGTATAAATTTAATGCCGGATTCGCCGGTGGCTATGTTACAGCCATACAGTAGAATACTACCGGATTCGCTAAGTGCTTTTCCCCACTGCTGCAATTGGCTGCTGTAGGTTTCGAGGTTATGAATATTCAGTTCTGCCCGGCCAAGTTTTAGTGCTGCTTCTTGGCCGTGAGAGACTATATGAATGCTGTTTATATTGTTGCGTCCGTTTAATATTTCGGTGATTTGTTCGATCGCATTTCCCACTTGATCGATCGCAATTACTTCAAATCCCGCTTTAACTCCGCTGACTAATTCTTGGTAGTTGTCTACCTTTGAGTCAACAATCACTAAATCACTTTTCGGTTTTGCTTCTGCTGTAAAGCAAAAACCTCCCCATGAAATATTACTAATATTTTTTTGAGAATTCTGTACTTTGAGGGTTGACATACTTTCTGTGCTCGTAGATTTTCTGATGGATCGACTTAATTGCCATGATTAAGCTAACCGATCTTAGAAAAATCGCCAAATATTAAGTTATTAATTTTTGTAATAATTTGTGCTCAAAAATATTACATAGTGTTTTTTACAATTTAGTTTGGCAACATAATTAATGTTTATACAGACAAATGCAGTGCCATAAGTGCGATCGCCAGATCCCAAAAATCACCGCAAAGCCAGAGAATTCAGGACTTATAGTTGATAGTTTAATAATTATATAAAGTTGTAGTGAGACTAACTTGATTTTTAAAATAGCACAGCAATTTAATAATGACAAGTAAAAACTATAAAAATTAACAAAAATAAAATAAAAAGAGTTCCGACTTCTTCAAGAAAGTCGGGACTCTCAAAGAACATTTTAGGCGTTAATATCCAGTTCGCGCACTAAAAAAGCCCATTCATCAGCCAATTCTTCAATCACTTTCGCAGTGGGTTTACCAGCACCATGTCCCGCCTTAGTTTCAATCCGAATCAACACCGGGTTTTCCCCAGCGTGCATTTCTTGCAAAGCAGAAGCAAACTTGAAGCTGTGGGCTGGAACTACGCGATCGTCATGATCCGCGGTTGTAATCATTGTAGCCGGATAAGCCGTTCCTGGTTTGAGATTGTGCAAGGGAGAATAGCCGTAAATCGTGGGAAATTCCTCTGCATTTTCGGGCGAACCATATTCCGAAGTCCAGGCCCAACCAATGGTAAACTTATGGAAGCGCAACATATCCATGACACCCACAGCGGGCAGCGCTGCACCGAATAACTCTGGTCGCTGAGTCATACAAGCTCCCACCAATAAGCCCCCATTACTACCGCCTGCGATCGCCAATTTAGCCGGCTGCGTGTATTTATTTGCGATCAACCATTCCGCCGCGCTGATAAAATCATCAAACACATTTTGTTTGTTCAGTTTTGTACCTGCTTGATGCCATGCTTCACCGTACTCACCGCCACCACGCAAACAGGCTGTGACACACACTCCACCCATCTCTAACCACACCACTCTGCTAACCGAAAAACTCGGAGTTAGCGATATACCAAAACCGCCATAGGCATAAAGGTAAGTCGGGTTATTACCATCTAGCTGCAAACCTTTTTTGTGGGTAATAAACATCGGTACTTGGGTACCATCTTTGCTCGGATAAAATATTTGTTTTGTCTCGTAATCATCCGGGTTGAAATCTACTTTTGGCTGACGGTAAATTTTGCTTTCATCTGTCAGCATATTGTAGCTGTAAATGGTGTTTGGTGCAGTGAAACTGGTGTAAGCATAAAAGGTTTCAGTTTCGTGTCGCTTGCCACCAAATCCTCCCGCCGAACCGATTCCCGGCAATGCTATTTGTCGCACGAAAGAGCCATCTAAATTAAAGATTTTAAGTTGGGTATAGGCATCTTTCAGATAGGAAGTGACAAATTGATTGTTGAGGATGCCAATACCTCCCAGGGTTTCGGCTGCTTCGGGGATAATTTCTGTGAACCCCCCCTGAATCCCCCCCTTACTAAGGGGGGGCGACCCCTGAATCCCCCCCTTACTAAGGGGGGGCGACGGGGGGGTTTCATCGCCAGCGAGGGAAGAAGGAGGAGGGCTGTTGATGTCGATCGCAATTACGCGGCCCAGCGGTGCATTTAAGTCGGTTTGAAACCAGAAAACAGAACCTTCGTTGTCGATTAAATTGTACTCCGCTTCAAATTCGCTAATTAGTTCTACAACTGCGGATTCTGGCGTGGTTAAATCCTTGTAAAAAATCAGGTTTTTTGTTTCAGTTCCCTGCCAAACTGATATAATTAAATATTTGCCATCTTCAGTAACACCACCACTAAATCCCCATTCTTTTTGGTCTGGGCGATGGTAAATTAATACATCTTCAGATTGTGCAGTTCCCAGACGGTGATAAAACAGTTTTTGGTAATAGTTAACATCTTCATGTTTACTTTTCTCGTTCGGTTCATCGTAGCGACTATAAAAAAAGCCTTTACCATCATGAGTCCAAGATGCACCGGAGAATTTCACCCACTTTAAATGGTCGGACAAATCTGCGCCCGTTTCGACATCTCGAACTTTCCATTCCTGCCAATCGGAACCGGAAGTTGACAAACCATAGGCCATCAATTTGCCATCTTCGCTGATAGCTATGCTACCCAAAGCAACCGTTCCGTCTTCCGAGAGAGTGTTGGGATCAATTAATACTTTTGGTTCGCTGTCGAGGGATGTTAAGGTATATAGTATGGATTGGTTTTGTAGGCCATTATTCTTGTAGTAAAAATAGCGTTCACCTTCCTTGAAAGGTATGCCATATTTCTCGTAATCCCAAAGCTGAGTCAGTCGTTGTTTGATTTTTTCCCGCGCCGGAATTTCCTTCAGGTAGCCGAAGGTGACTGCGTTTTGGGCTTCCACCCAAGCTTGGGTTTCCTCAGAGTCGGGGTTTTCCAGCCATCTGTAGGGGTCGGAGACTGGGACGCCGTGGTAATCGTCAGTTTGGTCGATTTTGCGGGTTGTGGGGTAGCTGAAAGCGCGATCGAACTTAGCCATGATTTTTCACTCTCGGTAACTTTGCTTAGTTTAACTTTATTTGACAAATCAGTTATAAACTCTTCCTCCTCTCTTTCTTCCTTCGTGTCCTTCGCGTCTTCGCGGTTCGTTTCTCTTACTTTACAATCAGTCATCACCCGTACTCAACTAATCCAACTCTCTTCTTCCCTCCAAAGCGCGGGCCAAAGTCACCTCATCAGCATATTCCAAATCTCCCCCCATGGGCAAACCAAAAGCAATTCGCGTCACCCGTGTAAAAGGTTTCAATAAACGACCAACATAAAGCGTAGTAGTCTCACCTTCCACACTCGGACTAATCGCAATAATTACTTCCTCAATCTTTTGCTGACTAACGCGCCTAACTAATGATTGAATGTTCAATTGTTCGGGGCCAATTCCATCCATCGGAGAGATGACACCGCCGATAACATGATATTTGCCTCTGTATTCCCGCGTTTTTTCCAATGCAATGACATCGCGGGATTCGGAGACTACGCAAATGGTAGAATTGTCGCGGTTCGGATTGGCACAAATTTCGCAAACAGGTTCAGCAGATAAGTGAAAACATACCTGACAAAAACCGACTTGCTGTTTGGCATCAATCAAGGATTGAGCGAGGGTTTGCACTTCTTCGTGGGGGCGTTTTAAAATATGTAAAGCGAGTCGCTGGGCACTTTTTGGGCCGATTCCGGGCAAGCGCTGCAATTGTTCGATCAAACGGGCTAAGGGTCTAGTGTACATTAAACTCGGCGGTAAAAAGATTGATGATTTTGGGGCGCAAGAAACGGCACTGCCATGTCCTCCTTTTTACCCTCCACTAATTTTAGCTTTATAG
Organism: Tychonema litorale BBK16; assembly: GCF_021648855.1. Lineage (GTDB taxonomy): Bacteria > Cyanobacteriota > Cyanobacteriia > Cyanobacteriales > Microcoleaceae > Microcoleus. The sequence continues at coordinate 20,684 of NZ_JAKJHX010000062.1, forward strand.
CCTAATTTTGTCAGAATTTCTAGCAGTTTTTGCTTGTGTTCGCCTTGGATTTCGATCTCATTTTCTTTGACAGTACCACCAGTACCACATTGGGCTTTTAGCTGTTTTGCTAAATCTGCTAAAGTTTCGGGTTTTCCCTGAAAGCCGCTGATGACTGTAACTGTTTTACCACCGCGTCCTTTTCGGGATGCTTCGACTTTCAAATTTTGTTGATTTTGGGGGATTTCTTGTATTCCTCGTTGGAGGGCGGCGGAGTTGTCAACGTTGCCAAATTCGGAGTAAACTACTCGTTTACCGTCGGTTATTTTGTTGTCAGAATTCTTGCCCTTGGATGCTGCCATATGTTATAATGCCTGAGCTTTTTTACGGGTATTTCTAGCAAGTAGGGTGCGTCGCCATCTATAATCTGCAAATTATATCAGATATCTCGGAGCGACGCACCCTACGGATTAACACTGGAATATGCTGTAAGTGTCTGATATTATCGATCGCCTTTTAGTGTTGCGGGTAAAGCCGATCGCTCTTGAATCGGATAGCGGCGTTGGGCGATCGTTTGTGTTAACGTCAAACTGCGATCGCCTGGTGCCGGATGAGTCGATAACAAAGCAATATCTAAACCAGATTGTCGCGCTAATCGCTGGAAAAAGTCTGCTGCGCCCGCCGCGTGCCCGTAATGGGAAACCAGGAGTTGTAAGCCAAATTCATCGGCTTGGGCTTCCTGACTGCGCGAAAATTGGGCTGTGCTTAAATTGGATGCGATCGCAGTAGCAAGATTCACCAACCCACCTCCATCGCCTACGAACACCGCCACCACAAATTGTAGCGCCAATCCCCGTCCAATTCCCCGCAAATGATCGCGATTGGCGAAATGACCGAGCTCATGACCTAAGATCATCATCAACTCGTTTTCCGATTCCAATTGCTTGATTAAACCCCGATAAACAACAATTGTATCTCCAGGTAAGGCTAGCGCGTTGACAGTATCATCGGGAATGTAAATTAGGCGATAATTGCGATCGATATTTTTTTGTTTAGGTAATTTATTTTCCAGGCGATCGAGAAGTTGATTGAGAGTATCCTGTGCTGGAGAAGATTCCGCAAGACGTTCGTAAGCCGGGATAACTAACGCCCCCAAACGCTGTTCGAGTTCGGGGGGAATTAATAAAATCAGCCCATCTAGCAGTTTGAGGCTTCCCCAAAGCAATAAACATCCCAATGCTAAAAAAATTCCTAATAAAGCTAGCAGTTGCCTATTACTTGTCGGTGGATTGCGATCGGTCATTCGATTTTAGATTTTAGATTTTGGATTGATATCAATTCCGGTTGCACCCGAATGATATAGAGGAGACAGCAGTGCCGTTTCCCTACCGAAAATAATATTGTAGGGAAACGGCAGTGCCGTCTCCTAATTTCTGGATCTCGCAACATTGTGTATATCACATATACATGAAATATGCTATACAAAAGCACCGAACTAATTGTTCTTTGTCGGCCGGAAGGGATTTAAGAAATTAATCAAAGGAAACAGATTGCGAGACTGTATCCACAATTTTCCCTGTCCACTGAAGCGACAAACTAAGCCTTCTCCACCTAAAATTCCCGTTCTCAAATTTTTCCAGGATAGTCCGCCCAGGACTTCAACATCATACTTCAGAGTATCCTCAAAAGCAACGATATAACCAGTGTCCACGATATAACTTCCATTGACTGGAATTTCCAGAATTGCGCCATAGGAATTAAACCAAATATCACCTTGTCCAGTTGCCTTCAGAAAAAACAACGATTCGCCACTAAAGAAACCTTTTAATCCCTGAAACTTAGTATCAAGGTCTACAGTAGGACTCGATGCCACAAAAGCCGAAGATTGCAGCATCAAACTATTGCCATCAAGGTGATAATGTTGAATATCGCCGGGAACTCCAGGGGAAACGTAAAGTGTTCCAGAACGTTCCGGTGCAGTAAATTCGCTGATAAACAAAGACTCACCTGCTAACATTCGCGTGAGGCCTTTCATGAAACCTCCTTTGACTTTTGATTTCAGGGTGATGTGACTATCCATCGCTGCCATGCCCGAAGATTCTACCAACACCGTTTGGTTGGCAGGAATTTTTAGTTTTAGTTGGGCATAGGATGGAGAATGTTCGATTGTATATGAGATTTGTTTAGACATATAAAGTTGATAGTTTGTAATGTGAAAGTTGGCAGTTGATAGTTTGGTAATTTTGTAGTTTAGTAGGGTGCGTCGCTGCGATATCTTGGATAAAACTTGCAGATTCCAGATGGCGACGCACCTTAATCGTCAAATCTTCTCCCCCTCTCCCATTCTCCCCCTCTCCCTCTCTAATACCATAGGCAATCTAGATGCAACACAACTTACCTGGGAGGTAAACGACCGCCGACAACTTGACCGAATGCTCTGGTATTGTGGGTTTGACAGAACAGGCGACCGTTACCTTTAAATCGACAAACTAAACCTTCTCCACCGAGAAATGCACTCATCCAACTACTTCCTGGAGGCTTAGTAATTTCAAAATTTAAACTTTTCTCAAAGGCGACAATATGACCTGTATCAACAATGTATTCTCCTTTGACTGTAACTTCGTAAATTGCGCCGAAGGAACTCAATAGTACGTCTCCCTTACCGCCCATATCTAGCCAGAAAATACTTTCTCCAGAAAACAGCGATTTGAAGCCTTGAAAACCCAAGTCAATATTGACATCTGGTGTACTAGCTAAATAAGAACCTGATTGTACTACTAAGCCACTTTTGCCCATTTGATAGTGCAGCATATCCCCCAACATTTTGGGTGCTAAAAACAATGTATTTTCGGGTGTGGGCGATCGAAAGACACTTAAAAATAGCGACTCTCCGGCAATCATTCGTTTGAGTCCGCCGAAAATACCGCCACCCTTGCCTTGGCGCAATGTCGTACTTGCTTGTACATTGCCACTCATTGCCACCATTGCACCCGCCTCAGCAACGATTTCTTCACCTGCATTTAGAGTGATTCGGGCGATCGTACTGTCGGGTTGTTGTAAAAGTTCAATTTTCATCTTCGGTAGTAGGTAATGGATATATTAGCTCGAAACTCAAACTTTACTTGATAAAAACTGCACCAAACCCTCGATACTTCTGGATTGCAAGTAAATCGTTCCCTTGCCCGTCACTTTATTTACAAACCCTTCCCCGGATGTAATCGAACCTAATAATCCGCCTGCCATTTTTACAGACATTTTCATTCCCGATTCGTAAGCTACTAAATGCCCTGTATCGACAATGAAGTCTCCATTAATTTCCTTGGTAGTCAAGCCACCATAGGCACCAAAAAATACTGTTCCCTTGCCGCTTGCTTGCAATTTAAATAAGCCTTCTCCCGAAAACCAACTGGCAAATCCAGCCCACCGCACGCCTAATTGAATATCGGGGGTACTGGCAATATAAGCACCGGGTTGAAAGCACAGATTATTTTCGTAGACTTGAGCTTCGGCAATATCTCCGATTGTCGATTGAGAAAGAACGACTTGAAGAGATTTCCGTGTTGGATTGATAAATCGATTGACGAACAGCGATTCACCACCAAAAAACTTTTTCAATAAACCTGACAAAAAACCTCCATTAAACTCTGTTTTCATCGTGAGTGCTGCATCCATTGCGATCATCGCTCCTGATTCGGCAATAATGCTTTCTCCAGGTTCGAGAGTCAGAAAAATTGTGGCAAAGGAAGGTTTATAACGAATGTCGATATCCACGATTTTGGTTTCCTGTTGTGTAACAATAACTGAAGCAAGTGAGAATTGTAAGTCTACGCTTTTAGTTTACTACGATTGAATGAGTCAACTGTTGAGTTCTTCAATAAATGTAACATATCGCATAAGAGCCAAGGAGTATTCGACAGACTATGAAAAGCTTAACAAAATGTTAACAGCAAGTTCTGGTTCGGAAATTTACTGTTTTGTAGAGTTGCTTGAAGCGTTGGGGTTGAAATTGGGAATTACTGTGGAAGATGGTGATTTCGGTGCTGAATGTACTCCTAATTGTCCTATTATTGTAGAAATTGGCGATCGACTATGATAAAATTATGGAAGTACAACCCAGGGAAATTCGTAACTACCTGAAAGCAGATGGCACAGATCCTTTTGAAGATTGGTATAATTCGCTCCGGGATACCACAGGCAAAAACAAGATTCGATTAAGGCTGAAGCGAGTCATGACTGGTAATCTAGGAGATTGTAAGTCTGTCGGAGAAGGAGTTTTTGAGCTTAAAATTGACTTTGGCCCTGGTTATCGGCTTTACTTTGGACAAGTCGGGCTGACAATTGTACTTCTACTAATCGGTGGAGATAAGAGCACTCAAGAGCGAGATATTGGCAAAGCTATTCAATATTGGAGAGATTATGAACAACGTGAAAGCACCAACGAGTAGAAGCTACCAAGAATTGTTGATTGCATCTCTGAGAAATGCCGAAGAAGCAGCAGGTTATATCGAGGTGACATTGACGGAAGCAAGCGATGAACCTAAATTGCTTCAGATGGTACTCAAAGATGTTATAGATTCTCGGCTCAAGTTCCACAATTTATCGGAGTCAGCTAAACTTCAATGGGAAAAGCTTGATAAGATATTAACAGCAAGTTCTGGTTCGGAAATTTACTGTTTTGTAGAGTTGCTTGAAGCGTTGGGTTTTAAATTAGGAATTACTGTGGAAGATGGTGAGTTGGGTGCTGAATGTACTCCTGATTGTCCTATTATTGTAGAAATTGGCGATCGACTGTGATAAAGTTATGGAAGTACAACCCAGAGAAATTCGACGTTACACTACAGCAGAGGGTAAAGTGCCATTCACTGATTGGCTTGACTCCCTGCGCGATCGCAATGTTAGAGTTAGAATCAAGTCTAGGCTTGACCGAGTTGAGGAAGGTAATCTCGGAGATTTTAAGTCGGTGGGAGAAGGAGTTTTTGAACTCAGAATTAATTATGGCCCTGGCTACCGCGTCTACTTCGGACAAGCTGGTTTGACAATTGTGGTAATCCTCATAGCTGGGGATAAAAGCACCCAAGCACAAAATATTCAACAAGCTATAGAATACTGGAAAGATTATGAACAATGTGAAAATGTCTAGGAGTGATAGCTACCGCGAGTACCTCATTGAATCTCTGAAAGATCCCGAAGAATCTGCTGGGTATCTTGAGGCTATATTGGAAGAGAAAGATGCTGAACCTGAATTGCTCAGAAATGCAATTAGAAAGGTAATTGAGGCTCGAATCAGGATGAATGCTCTTTCGGATGCGGCTAAGCATTATCATGAAAGGCTTGATAAGATGTTAACAGCAAGTTCCGGTTCGGAAATTTACTGTTTTGTAGAGTTGCTTGAAGCGTTGGGATTTAAATTAGAAATTAGTGTGGAAGATAGTGAGTTGGGTGCTGAGTCGGAATCGATGATTGAGGAATCAAATTTATCGCGGGAAACAGCTAATTTATAGAGGTTTTAACCGCAGAGTAGGGGCAATTCTTCAGTAGGGGCAATTCATGAATTGCCCCTACTGAACTGATAACCGAAATATCATTGCTCCTTGGAACTTTTCGTCTTTTGAATCATCTCCTCTATTGTTTCGGTTTCGCCAATTTCATAAAGACAAATCAGACCATCCTCAATGGTAAAGATTTGATGAATTGTTGCATCCGCAAGCACATTGCCTTGCAAATCTTTGATGATTTGATGAACGGTGACAATGTTCCGATTGTTTTCGTCCGTCTCGAATTTTAACGTTTCAAGCTCCGGTTGAATATCCTTAAATTGATTAGTCCAATATTCGCGCACCGCATCGCGTCCATAAACGAAACCGCCTTCTACTCCGTTCGCCCATTTCACGTCTGGGCGCATCAACGAGATGATTGTTTCAATTTCGCGTTTGTTGAAAGCATCGTATAAATTTTGCAGAAACTGTTGATTTGAATTCATAATTGTTCACCCTACATTACGAAGTTTCCATTCAATTAGTTTCCCCAACGAGCGGGAACTTTTTTCCCTCGATTATAAACCCCATACAGCGCAACGTGTCCAGAGGCCGTTTGCGAGGACTCCCAAAAATCTCTGTACAAACAGCGTCTCACCCACAGAAAAAATCGCTAAAACCCTTACAGAGCAATATATCGAAGGCTCGAACGAACTTCCGCCATTCCAGGGATTTTGTGCAGCCCTCGCAAAATTACCCGATCGCCCACCGCCCCATCCCATCAACTCGATATAATAAAATCTGTCCCATTATCCCCACAAAGTCCGTGACAGTCACTCCCCTGCGTCTCACCACCGAAACCACCACCGCCCAACGCCCCGACTCCCTCGGCAGATTTGGCAAATTCGGCGGCAAATACGTCCCCGAAACCCTGATGCCGGCCTTATTTGAACTCGAAGCTGCTTTTCACAAATACCGCAGCCAGCCCGAATTTCAACAGCAACTCCAAGGATTACTCAAGGATTATGTCGGCCGCCCCAGCCCATTGTATTTCGCCGAACGCCTCACGGAGCATTATGCTAAACCAGATGGTACTGGCGCGCAAATTTACCTCAAACGCGAAGATTTAAACCACACTGGTGCTCACAAAATTAACAATGCTTTGGCTCAAGCATTGCTGGCAAAACGCATGGGCAAAAAGCGCGTAATTGCCGAAACTGGAGCGGGACAACATGGTGTTGCTACGGCCACTGTTTGCGCTCGATTTGGCATCCAATGCGTTGTCTACATGGGTGTTCATGACATGGAAAGACAGGCTTTAAATGTATTCAGAATGCGCTTGATGGGTGCGGAAGTTCGCGGTGTTTCTGCTGGTACTGGAACTCTCAAAGATGCGACTTCGGAAGCAATTCGTGATTGGGTAACAAATGTCGAAACAACTCATTATATTCTTGGTTCCGTGGCGGGGCCCCATCCTTACCCGATGATGGTGCGCGATTTCCATGCGATTATTGGTCAAGAAACCCGCAGTCAGTGTCTAGAAAAATGGAACGGTTTGCCGGATATTTTATTGGCTTGTGTGGGCGGCGGTTCTAATGCTATGGGTCTTTTCCATGAGTTTGTTGGGGAAGAAACTGTCAGATTAATTGGTGTTGAAGCGGCGGGCGAAGGTGTGGATACTGATAAACACGCTGCTACTTTGACGAAGGGAACTGTGGGTGTTCTGCACGGGGCGATGAGTTATTTGTTGCAGGATAATGAGGGTCAAGTGATTGAGCCGCATTCGATTAGTGCAGGTTTGGATTATCCTGGTGTGGGGCCGGAACATAGTTATTTGAAGGATGCTGGTAGGGCTGAATATTACAGTGTTACTGATGCACAAGCTTTGGATGCTTTTCAACGGTTGTCGCAGTTGGAGGGGATTATTCCGGCTTTGGAAACTGCTCATGCGATCGCATATTTGGAGACTCTTTGTCCGCAATTGACTGGTAGTCCGCGTATTGTGCTTAACTGTTCTGGACGTGGTGATAAGGATGTGCAGACTGTGGCGAAGGTTCTGAATCTAGTTTAGCGGAATTTTGGGCGATCGCATTGTAGGAATGAGAAGACTATGGCGTTGATGAATTTAGGCATGATTCACTCGCTATAGGTATCCCTAAAATTTAGTAGGATTCCTGAAATTTAGTAGGGGCAATTCATGAATTGCCCGTCATGAATTGCCCGTCATGAATTGCCCGTCATGAATTGCCCGTCATGAATTGCCC
>NZ_JAKJHX010000062.1:28500-29995 GCF_021648855.1 Tychonema litorale BBK16
TTGCCCGTATCATGAGTTTCGGGCAATTCGTGAATTGCCCCTACAGGATGGATTTTGGGCAATTCATGAATTGCCCGTATCATGAGTTTCGGGCAATTCGTGAATTGCCCCTACAGGATGGATTTCGGGGAATTGGTGAATCGCCAACATTCAATTAAGTTTATTTATTGTTTGAATTCATGTACAAACCTTTGATTTTAATGTCTCTAGGATTCCTGGCAATCCTCCCTAATTGTACCCAACTCATTCCTACACAATCCCCGCCACAAAACCCCATGAATATTAGTCTTGCTTCTAGTTCAATTGCTGATTTAGAAAAAGCGACTCACGAACAGATTAATAAATATCGAGTATCCAAGAAGTTGCCGCCGCTGAGTGTCGATCCGCGGATCAGTCAGATAGCTAGGATTCATAGCGAAAATATGGCGAGTGGGAAGGTTAAGTTTAGCCATGATGGATTTGAAGGGCGGGCGAAAGCAATTACTGTTCCCTATCAAAGTTTCGCTGAAAATGTGGCTTACAATATGGGCTTTAGCGATCCAGTACGCAATGCTGTTGATGGTTGGATTAAAAGTGATGGACACCGCAAGAATATGGAGGGTCAGTTTAATTTGACTGGAATTGGGATTGCCAAAAATGCCAAAGGGGAGTATTATTTTACTCAGCTTTTTGTCCGCAGTCGATAAACAGTTGACGGTTGACAGTTGACCGGAAAGTTGTCAAAACTGTCAACATTAATCTAAAATCTAAAATCTAAATGATGGAATTTCCAAATTTTCAAGTGTGCGATCGCGATCTTCCCGATTCTCTCCTATCCTACTATTTGACGGCGGAGGCGATCGCGGTTGATACCGAAACGATGGGTTTGATGCCGTGGCGCGATCGGCTATGTTTGGTGCAGTTGTGCAATCCTGAAGGTAAAGTCGCAGTGGTGCGGATTGCTAAAGGCCAGACAGCAGCGCCGAATTTGAAGAAGTTAATGGAAGATGAGAATATTGAGAAAGTATTTCATTTTGCGCGTTTTGATATGGCAACAATGCGTCAAAATTTAAGTATTGACATTGCACCAGTTTTCTGCACTAAATTAGCTAGTAAACTTGCGAGAACTTATACGAATAGACACGGACTGAAAGAGTTGATTCTAGAATTGGAAAAGATAGAATTAAATAAAACTTCTCAAAGTTCCGACTGGGGAAATGCCATTAGTCTTTCTGACGATCAACTAAATTATGCTGCTAATGATGTTCGCTATTTGTTGAGTGCTAAACAAAAGTTGACTGCGATGTTGCAGCGGGAGGAACGTTGGGAAATTGCACAGCAATGTTTTCAGTGTTTGCCAGTTTTTGTAAGTCTGGATTTGTTGCAATATAAGGATGTGTTCGAGCACGGTTGATATATTATTAGCCGAAATTAGGAGACGGCAGTGCCGTTTCCCTACAATGTTGTTTTGGGTAGTCCACGCCGCCGCCCTTGACCACACCGACCACGTCGTCCA
>NZ_JAKJHX010000063.1:0-23587 GCF_021648855.1 Tychonema litorale BBK16
TAAGGGGGGCTAGGGGGGATCAGATTCTATGCAGCCTCATAAAAAATTGGTATAAGTTATAACGAACCGCAGAGAAAGCAGAGTGAAATAAGAGAGAGTAACACAATATGTTATCATTGGTTTGAGTAACATTTTGCATTAAATTATAGATGAAATTTATAGATTTGTTTTCAGGTATAGGAGGTTTTAGACAAGGTTTTGAAAAAATTGGCTTTGAATGCGTTTTTTCCTGCGAAATCAACAGCAAATGCCGAGAGGTTTACACAGAAAATTTCGGCGAAGTGCCTTTTGCAGACATCAGTAACATCAATCCCGCCGATTTAGCAGACTTTGATATTTTAGTAGCCGGATTTCCCTGCCAACCTTTTAGCATTTGCGGCAAAAAGCTAGGGTTTGAAGATACTAGAGGTACGTTGTTTTTCGAGATTTGTAAAATCATCAAAGTAAAACAACCTCAAGTAGTTGTCTTGGAAAATGTCAAACACTTAATTCATCACGCCAAGGGAAATACCTTAAAAGTAATTATTGCGAGTCTTGAAGATTTGGGATACAGCGTAAATCATCAAATTTTGAATGCTAAAGATTTTGGAATTCCCCAACATCGCGAAAGAATATTCATCATTGCAACTAAGGGTAAAGAATTCAATTTTTCTCGACTTAAAACCAAGTTTCCGCCAAAACTCAGGGAATTTCTAGATGAGACAGGAGATTTTGAAATATTGGACAAATCTGAGTATACTTTAATTGAGTATCCGAGGAAGCAAGATTCGGGATTGGTATTTGTAGGTTACAGAAATAAAGGTACTTGGAAAACTGGCGTGAGGCCGAATACAGAGCATTTATCGAGGGTACATCGACAGCCGAATCGGATTTATTCGGTGGATGGCGTGCATCCGACAATTCCTTCGCAAGAAACATCGGGTAGGTTTTTTGTCTATTTTTGCGATCGAGATTTCGTGAGAAAGTTGACGCTGAAGGAATGTTACCGTCTGATGGGTTTTCCTGAAGATTTTAAGAGTTATCCGAGTGCGGGGGAAAGTTACAAGCAAATTGGGAATTCGGTTTGCGTGCCCGTGGTGGAGGCGATCGCGAAAGAAATATTAAGTCAAAATTTATTGTATGATGAAATCAAGGAAACACAAAATCATCCAAAATCTGATTTACTCCGAAAATATCTATCAGTCATACCTCGTTAAACCACTCTAGCCAGTGGGTTAAGGTGGCTGCTGAAGCAATATCTTCCGATCCATATTCCTCACTCCTATGATAATAAATATAAGCTTTCTCATTACCATTATGCGGGCAGAACAAGCGGATTGTACGGTCTAGTTTTAAGCTTGTCCAAGCAAGTCTAATACTACCCTGATCATCAGTACCAGTCGAGCATTTCGGAAAACTATTTCCCATGCTATCATAGGCCTCAACAACCAATTTCATCGCTGTCCTAAAAGCATACTCAGTCGGTCTTAAAATTCCGTACTCATCCTCTTCTTCTAAATCTAAAAGTTCGATTAGACGTTCGATAGTGATGCGGAAATTCGATAAACCGCTATTGCTGATGCTCTCAGTAATCTGTTCGTTCGCTACAGTCATAAGATTAAATCCCTTTTAGGCGATCGCAACTTTGATCCTAACACACCCTAATCCTGTCCAATATCGCTCCTATAAATCCATCAGAACCCCGACTTCTTCGAGAAGTCGGGGTTCTTGAGAATGACATAAACCTGTATTAGGCGGGAATTTGGATTCTTTCTGTGCCCGCAAGTTCAAAGGCTGTGTGAATTGCCTTCAAAGCTATGACACCTTGTTCTTCGTCCACAACGCAGCTAATTTTAATCTCAGAAGTTGCAATCATTTGAATATTGATTTTGTGCTGGGAAAGCGCTGCAAACATCTTGGCTGCTACTCCCGGATTTGCGATCATCCCGGAACCGACAACGCTAACTTTGGCAATTTCTGTATCAACCGCAACTTCGCCCCATCCAAATTCTGGCGCGGCTTTTTCCAAGACTATTTTAGCAGCTTCGGCATCCATTTGGGCTACAGTAAATGCAATGTCACGAGTCAATATGCCGTCGATATTATGACACCGTTGTGATTGAATGATTGTGTCTACGCTAATATTTTCTTCTGCTAAAAGTCCGAATAGTTTGGCTGCTACTCCGGGCCGATCGGGCAAATGACGAATTGCCAAACGCGCTTGATTGACATCGAGGGCTACAGCCCTGACTGCGGCTGGTTTTGCAGATGAGGAGTTAAGACCGATCGCGGAATTGGACACATCAAATGCTTGGCAGAGTTCGACAACTGCCCGATCGCAATCCACAGCATCGATCGTACAACTAACCTTCACCTCGGAAGTGGAAATCATCTGAATATTAATACCCGCATCCGCTAAAGTCTTAAACATTTCCGCTGCTACCCTCGGACGACCGATCATTCCCGCGCCTGCAATGCTAACTTTAGCTATTGGTCTTTCTTCGGCTTTCACTTCCGGTTCTCCCAATTCTGGGTGAGAATTCTTACCGAGGGTAGGAATAATGGCATCGGCAACGGCGGTGGCTTGTTGCAGAGAATTTCGCGTTACGGTGAAGGCAATATCGTTGGTATTTCCTTCATGAATTGACTGGATAATTAAGTCTACATCAAGATTTTGTTGCGCGATCGCACCAAATAGCCGCGCTGCTACTCCAGGGCGATCGGGCAAACGCAGCAATGACACCCCCGCCTGATCCAAGTCAAATTCCACCGCATCCACCGCTTTTGCGAGCTCCAAGCCCTCCAACGGACGCGGTTGGGGGGGAGGTGACACCACCCGCGTACCGGGGGCGTCGCTCCAACTAGACAGCACTACCAGCGGCACACCGTAATTCTTGGCAATTTCTACGGCGCGCGGGTGCAGCACTTTTGCGCCCAAACTCGCCAATTCCAGCATTTCGTCGCAAGTGATCTCATCCATCAACTGTGCGTCGGGAATCAAACGCGGATCTGTAGTCAGAATTCCGGGCACGTCGGTATAAATTTCGCACCTGTCGGCCCGCAATGCTGCGGCGAGGGCGACGGCTGTCGTGTCGGAACCGCCACGCCCCAAAGTAGTAATTTCCATTTCCTCGGCATCAGAAATTCCTTGAAAACCTGCAACCACAACAATTTTACCTTCATTTAGCTGGCTTTCAATCCGAGTTGGGTCGATCCGCAAAATCCGGGCGCGGGTGTGGGCTGCTTCCGTGACGATGCCGACTTGGGCTCCGGTGAGGGAGATTGCGGATTCTCCGAGTTCCTGTAATGCCATACTCAAAAGTGCGATCGACACTTGTTCCCCAGTGGAGAGCAACATATCCATTTCCCGTTTGCTGGGATTTCTGGAAATTTCCTTAGCTAGTTTAACCAAACCGTCGGTGGTTTTGCCCATTGCCGAAAGTACGACAACTAGAGAGTTGCCAAGCTGTGCTGTTTTTACAACTCGCTTTGCTACTTCCAGAATCCGCGAAACATTAGCAACCGAGGAACCGCCATATTTCTGAACAATTAGTGCCATATATCTATATCTTAGAGAAAATAATGCAATCTTATTATGCCTCAACCCTACAGCTACAGCCTAAGTAAATTAAACTCTTTGCGAGTAAACTTTCCAACATTCCCGCGCAATTTCCCAATCTTCCTGGGTGTGAATTACCAAAACTCTCACCGCTGAATCAATCGCCGCAATATCTTCATCGCCCTGCACTTGTTGATTCTTCTCTCCATCCAATTTTAAACCCATAAATCCAAAAGCTTCGCAAGCAGCCGATCGCACAACCGCAGAATTCTCCCCAACACCCGCCGTAAAAATCAAAGTATCTAACCCGCCCAAACTCGCCAGCATCGCCCCAATTCCCGCGCGCAAACGGTGAATATAAATATCCAATGCCAGTTGAGCTCTTTCATTACCTTGATTAATCGCATTTCCAATCTGCCGCATATCACCAGACACCCCAGAAATCCCTTTTAAACCAGAATTTTGATTGAGAATATTATCTAATTTCTCAGCAGTAATATCCGATCGCCTTAACAGATGAATTATGATACCAGGATCGATCGAACCCGATCGACTTCCCATCATCAAACCTTCCAAGGGCGTAAATCCCATAGTCGTGTCCACACTCACCCCACCGCGAATAGCCGCCAGAGAGCATCCGTTGCCCAAATGACAGCTAATCAGCCGCAAATCGGCAGAATCTCGGTTCAGAATTTCCGCAGCCCTCCGCGCGCAATATTGATGGCTAATCCCGTGAAAACCGTAGCGGCGAATCCCATTTTCCAGCCATTCGTAGGGGCCAGGATACACAAAGGCGGCGGGCGGTAATTGCGCGTGAAAAGCTGTATCAAAAACTGCAACTTGCGGCACATTTTTGAGGATTTTTTCAATAGCTTCGATACCTTCCAAATTAATCGGATTGTGGCCGGGAGCAAACTCAGATAAACGAGCGATTTCCTGTTTAACTTCCGGCGAAATCAGCGTGCTTTGCTGATAGTTTTCCCCGCCGTGAACCACGCGATGACCGACAATATCAATCTCGTTTAAACTGTTAATAACTTGAGTTTCACCCTGCCACAGAGTCTCTAGCATTCGAGCGATCGCCCCAGCGCGATAATCCGAGGCAATTTCTTCCTCAAACCTATGACCAACAGCAGTTGTGACTTGCAACTGCCCCGCACCTTCGCGGTGACTCCAGTCTATTTTTGCTTCCCACAGAGGTTCTGGCGGGCGATCGGGAAGCGTGTCATTTAGTTCGTAAAAGCAGCTTTTTTGACTGCTAGAACCTGCGTTTAAAACTAAGATTTTCATGGTAATAGGTAATTGGTAGTAGGTAATTGGGAGTTGGTAATTCAGGGCTTACTCACTCCAACCTCAGAAACCGGGTTTTTACCTTTTCTGCTGGTTGGAACCTGTGTATTTTGCTCAAAAACCCGGTTTCTGGCTACCCGTATTGATTGTTAGCTATTCACTAATGACGACTTTATTAAGAAATTTATCAAAATATTAAGTATTAATGCAATCTGTAGTCAAGCGTTACGGTTATTTGATATATCTTCCTCATCAGATTTTCATTGATTAAAGTTTAAGGAGCTGATCGCCATGTTGACAAGTATTTTATTAACCGTTGCCCCTCGTACCGTAGAATGGAGCCCCACCATTGCGGTAATTATGATTGTCTGCAATATTCTAGCCATTGCTTTCGGCAAATTAACAATCCAGCATCAGAGCACAGGTGGGGCCATGCCTTCAGCGAATATGTTCGGCGGTTTTGGTTTGGGTGCAGTCTTGGGAACTACTTGTTTCGGTCATATTTTGGGAGCAGGTGCTATTTTAGGATTGTCTTACATCGGTGCTATTTAGTTTCAGGCTGTAGGGTGCGCGATCGCACTTTATCCGCAATTTCAAGTACCTGGTAAATTGCGGAGATTTTCATCCATGTGCGATCGATCGCCCAAAACCTCCAACATAGGCCCGCGCAAATCAAACTTGACAATACTAATAGAAGCTGCTAAAGCGGCAATGCGATTGCGATAACTTCCGAGATCGATCCCCAACAAACCGCACAGAATAATCCGAATAGTCGCCTTATGGGAAACCACCAAAACATTACCATTTTTGTACTTTTCCTGAATTTCTGCAATAACTAAGGAAGCCCGACTGGCAATTTGCACAGAAGTTTCGCCGCCGTTTGGTGCATTCCAAGCCGGTTCAGTCAGCCAGTTAATATAATCTTCAGGATATTCTTGCTTGACAGCTTCTAAGGTTTTGCCTTCCCACTTCCCGTACTTAATTTCCTTAAGTCCGTCGCGCAACTGCATTTCAATCCCTAGAGTATCGCACAAAGGTGTTGCAGTTGCGATCGTCCGTTTCATCGGGCTAACATAAACAGCATCCCAGGGCAATTTTGCGTAAGCTGCGCCAAATTGTTCAGCCATTTGAGCACCTTCGGCTGTTAATTCCGGGTCGATGTCGCCGCAGAAACCACCTGTTTTGCTGTAAACTGTTTCACCGTGGCGTAGAAAGTAGATTTTTAAGCTCATAAATTCCTTAATTGTAACAGTTTACTCTTCAGTCCGCGAAGGCGGACTTCGTTCGTGTAGAAGCGGTTTCAACCGCCAATTTCATTTTTTTTCTCATTTTTACAAAATAGTTTGAAAAACTCCTTCAAATCATCTAAAGCAGGATTATCCCAATCCCAAATATCTTTTTTGTGTTCCATAACATAATCAAACTTAGACATACTGCATTTCTCTCCTGCTTGTTTCCGATCGTCCTTTGAGCAAGTATCAAATCTAATATAGTTGCTAATCCAAAATTTATCAAACTCTTTCTGTTTGATTTCCTTTCCCTGACTTTCTAGACAAGTTTTCCAACTATCCAAACAATCAGCATAGGGAGAATCTTTAGCCTTGATTGCCTTTAAGAGCGTTTCCAGTTCCCCTCTACCTCCCACATTTGTAAAGTAACAAGCCAATTTTGCACTTGTGCCAAGTTTTGTACAAATATCGATAAATTGTTTAGTGCTTAACAAAGTTTTAGATTCAAACACTTGTTTTATACATTTATTTACCAATTCCAGCCGCTCTTGCTCTGAGCAATTATCAATATCGATAATAATTCCAATCTTCTCGATATCTTTTCGGTCAATCTTTCTTTCTAAATTTTTTAAAGCTTTGGTTAACTCTGTTCCGCTCAAGCCTTCCAAACTTTGATAATCATCTATATAAATAGGTGATGCTACCTGGATATCGCAGTTTAATTTCTCAACCATTCCCTGCATAAAAATTCTATCATTTTTACTTTCTACTATGACAATATTACTCACCTCTCACTCCTTCTTTATGCTCTAGTGCGTAATTCAAAGTTTCCAAATCGAGCCGACTTCCGATTATTTGATTTGTTTTGAGTTTCCTTGCTAGTTCAAAATAGGCACTGCTGCATTCTTTATTTAGTTCCAAACCCACATCAGCAAATGCTTGCAGCATCTCTAAACTGTGAGTTGTAGCAAAAATCTGTGTATCCACTTCAACCGCTAACCGAAATAACATTCTCCAAAATTCCTTTTGGTTTGTATGGTGAATGCCATTCTCTATTTCATCAATTAGCAGTATTTTGTGTTCGCTGTTTACCAGTTTAAGAATAATTTCTGCAACTCGGTTCAGGGCATCTCCAAACAATGAGAGAGGTAAACGTTTTTCTCCTTTTCTTCTCAAGTATAGTGTTGGTTCGCCAATATAAAAACTCTCTACTGATTCGATTGCAGGATCGATAACTTGAAAAGCTTTCAAAACTTCGCTATCTTTTTCATTCAAACGAGCGCGATCGTAGGCTGCTGTGAGTTCTATTCCCGAAATCCTGGTAAACGAGGGAATGATTGGTACTTCGCCAGGAGTAGGAATGGCATCAGTAATTATGGTATTACTACCATTTATTAAACCTTTGGAACCAGCAATTAAAGTGTTCATCGTGCCGGTAGTACTGAACGAAAGTTTATTTAATTTGTTTGTGCTGCCTATACTTAACCTAATAGTTGTCGGATCAATAGTTGTCGGATCAATATTTTTCCGATAAATAGTTGTCGGATCTATACATGGCTCAATTCTAATACTGGTATCATTATTTTCATCTTTTACAGTAATTAATATGTATTTATTTTCCCGTACATGAAATAAGTTGTCCCAGGCTTTGTCAGGCATAGCTTTCATCACTAATGATGATTCCTTTCTAAGCTCTCTTAGGAATAGTATGCTGCTAGGTTTTGGAACAACGTTGAGAAAAAGTGCTTCTAGCAATGTAGTCTTGCCAGCATTATTTTTACCGCCGATTAAATTGACTCTTTCAAACCCAGAAATTTTGATTTGCTCAAAGCACCTAAAATTTTGGATTTCTATTTCTTTAAGCATTACTGCCCCTTTTGAATGTACAAATCCTGACTCGCGATTGATTTATGCTAAGATAACTTTGAGATTGGTGCTTTTAATTATACACTCTATGCAGAATGTAGATTTTTTTGAAGTCATTGAACGCCATCCAAGCAAGGTAAGCGGTGCATGGGTATTTCGGGGAACGCGCGTACCTGTTGCCGCTTTTTTTGAGAATCTTAAAGATGGGGCCTCCATTGACCAGTTTCTGGAATGGTTTCCGGGAGTAACTCGCGCCCAAGTTGAGGTATTACTCGATCGCGCGCTAGCCTCAATAACGCAGATAGCGCAGGCATAAAAATATTGTTTATTCTAATATAAATCGAATCCCGTAGGGACACGGCACTGCCGTGTCCTCATCCACGATCCTGCACCGGACACGGCATTGCCGTGTCCCTACCCAGAATATCGCTATCCCGGAGCACCCGATCGCACACCTTGATCTCCTACCACCGTCGGATCTTTAGTTTCCTTCGGCTTTTCCGATGAAACCGCACCCGCGTGAGGCCACTTCCAATCGCGGATTTCCGGCATATCATCGCCGTGTTTGGTGATATATTCCCTGTGATCGATCAGCTTATCCCGCATCGCCTGTTTCCCATAAGCCGCAGCATAACTCAGTTTCGGAACGCGATCGAGTACATCGCCAACTAAGTGGAAGCGATCGAGATCGTTCATCACCACCATATCAAACGGCGTCGTAGTCGTCCCCTCTTCCTTGTAACCACGAACATGAATATTCGGGTGATTCGTCCGGCGATAAGTCAATCGGTGAATCAGCCAAGGATAGCCGTGAAAAGCAAAAATCACAGGCTTATCAGTCGTGAACAAAGCATCAAAATCCTTGTCAGACAAACCGTGAGGATGTTCGGTGTGAGGTTGAAGCGTCATCAAATCCACCACATTCACCACCCGCACTTTTAACTCAGGATAATCTCGACGCAGAATGTCAACAGCCGCCAAAGTTTCCAGCGTTGGAACATCACCCGCACAAGCCATTACCACATCCGGTTCGCCACCTTTATCATTGCTAGCCCACTCCCAAATACCGAGGCCCGCCGTACAGTGTTTGATCGCAGCATCCATGTCCAGATATTGCAAAGCCGGCTGCTTTCCAGCAATAATCACGTTCACGTAGTGGCGACTGCGGAGACAGTGGTCAGCTACTGACAGCAAAGTGTTCGCATCGGGCGGCAAATAGATCCGCACAACCTCCGCTTTCTTGTTAATTACGTGGTCGATAAAACCCGGATCTTGGTGCGAAAAGCCGTTGTGGTCTTGCCGCCAAACGTGAGATGTTAGCAGATAGTTGAGAGATGCGATCGGTCTGCGCCAAGGAATCTCGCGAGTAGTTTTCAACCATTTAGCGTGTTGGTTGAACATCGAATCAATGATGTGAATAAACGCTTCGTAGCAAGAGAAAAATCCGTGCCTTCCTGTTAGCAAATAACCTTCCAGCCAACCCTGACACAGATGTTCGCTGAGGACTTCCATCACCCGCCCGTCGGGAGAAAGGTGCTCGTCATCCTCCGGTAAAACACTACCCATCCACTCCCGGCCAGTTACCTCAAACACCGGATCGAGGCGGTTTGAAGCAGTTTCGTCCGGCCCAACAATGCGGAAATTGGCGTTTTCCTGATTGAGTTTCATCACATCCCGCAGGAAACGCCCAGTCACGCGGGTTGCTTCTGCCATCACAGTGCCTGGTTTTTGCACGTCTACGGCGTAGTCGGCAAATTCTGGCATTTTCAAGTCTTTCAGCAGCAGACCGCCGTTAGCGTGGGGATTTGCCCCCATCCGTCGATCGCCCTTTGGTGCAAGTTCCGCCAATTCTGCAATCAGTTTACCCTTGTCATCAAACAGTTCTTCGGGCTTGTAGCTTTTCATCCAATCTTCCAGGAGTTTGACGTGTCCTGGTTTAGAAGCCATTTCTGCTAATGGAACTTGGTGCGATCGCCACGAACCCTCAGTTTTCTTCCCGTCAACCTCCTTGGGCCCCGTCCAACCCTTGGGACTTTTAAGTACAATCATCGGCCACTGAGGGCGATCGGAACAGCCATTAGTCCGCGCTTCCTGCTGAATCGACTTAATTTCGCCAATGACGGTATCCATCGTTGCAGCCATCAACTGGTGCATCGTTTCCGGGTCTGAACCTTCCACCCAATATGGTTTGTAGCCGTAACCGACCATCAAACTCTCCAATTCCTCGCGGGGAATGCGGGCCAACAGCGTCGGATTCGCAATTTTGTAGCCATTCAGGTGCAAAATCGGCAACACGGCCCCATCCCGAACCGGGTTGAGAAACTTGTTAGAATGCCAGCTAGCAGCCAGCGGGCCAGTTTCCGCTTCCCCATCGCCGACAACCGCCGCCACGATCAAATCGGGGTTATCGAAGGCCGCCCCGTAAGCGTGGACAAGGGCGTAGCCGAGTTCCCCGCCTTCGTGAATCGAACCGGGAGTTTCCGGCGCGACGTGGCTGGGGATACCGCCGGGAAACGAAAACTGTTTGAACAGTCGTTGAATTCCCTCGGAATCTTGGGAAATGTTCGAGTAATATTCGGTGTAAGTTCCTTCGAGATAGGTGTTGGCCACCAAGCCCGGCCCGCCGTGTCCTGGGCCTGCGATGTAGATGGCGTTGAGGTCTTGGGATTTGATGAGGCGGTTGAGGTGGACGTAGATGAAGTTGAGGCCTGGAGTAGTGCCCCAATGTCCGAGGAGTCTGGGTTTGACGTGTTCGAGTTTGAGGGGTTCTTTGAGTAGCGGGTTGTCGAGGAGATAGATTTGTCCGACGGACAAGTAGTTAGCCGCCCGCCAGTAGGCGTTTATTTTGCCGAGTTCTGAGTCGGAAAGCGGTTTTAATTGGGGGATTTCGGTCGTTCCTAGCATCATATGCGATTCAATCCTGAGTTTTGGTTGTTTTTTGGTTAACTCTGTTTTGAAATGCGATCGTTATTTTCACTGAGGCGGAATCTTATTTTGTTACTTTTGACATTGCTTATTTGTACTCCATGTTTGGCAAGTCAACAAGTGAATTGTATACCATTTTTACCCAAATCAAAGTTAAAATTCACATTAATTTATTGGGATATTTTTTGATCGTAAACTCATAAAATCTAAATGCTGCGATCGGGGTGAAAGCCAGCAGCAATCAAGCAAATTATAGATCTATACAGATTTAAAAATGAGATTTGTGTTAATTTAAATTAAGAAAATTAAATCGAGAAGGGAACTTCTCTGATGATTGATAAAAAATCTCAATTGAATCTTGGTCATGATCTGGGGATAAATCTCCTCCAAGGCTTGGGTAAGTCAATTGATATTTTTAAGTTGAGGTTGGGCGGGTTTTCGAGATTGTTTATTTGGTGGCGATGACGGTTGGTGGAACCCGCCCCTACCACTCCATTTCTACAAACCTCGAATAATTAAAAGCCGCCAACAACGGATCAGAGTCCCCCTTTTCTATCAAATCAGCCAACAACTTCGCCGTCACCGGAGCCAACAAAATACCATTACGATAATGCCCCGTCGCCAGCGTCAAATTCTCCCAAGCACTAGCACCCAAAATCGGCAACTCATCAGCAGTAGCAGGTCTAAATCCCCACCAAAATTCCAGAATTGGATAATTTTGCAATTCAGGATATAACTGAATCGCTCCTGTCAGCAAACTATTAATTCCCGCCGGCGTATTTCCAGGAGCAAAATCCACATTCTCGCTAGTTGCGCCAATAATAATTCTCCCATCTTGACGCGGCACAATATAAATTTCATTTCCGAATAAAACTGTTTGTAGTGGCTGAGTAACCTCATAACTTTCAGGTACACAAACAGAAAGTATTTGACCTTTTCTAGGATAAACAGGAATATTCAATAACTTCTGTGTCCAAGCACCAGTAGCCAACACATAACGATTAGCCTGCAATTTTCCCGCCGTTGTTTCAACCCCAAAAACTTGGTTTTCATGACAAATTATATCCGTAGCACAGCCTTGAATAATCTCAATCTTCAATTTTTCAATCGCAAATTGAAGAGTCTTAAACAAAGCCCGATTATCAACTTGAGCATCATTAGAATACCACCAACCGCCAATGACTTCTTCACCCAATCCCGACTGGTGTTTGTGAATCGTAGGTTTATCTAACCATTCAGCATTAAGATTAGACAAACATGACTTTTCTGGAGAATCAACATGATAGACTGGTGCGAGAATGCCCGATCGCCAATATCCCGTTTTCAATCCAGTCATCTCTTCCAGCTTCTCAACCCAGCCAGCATACAGAGCGCGACTTTGCAAACACAAATCCAACATCGGACTAGGCGAAATTCTTTCAGCTTGGGGAGCCAACATCCCCGCAGCAGCCCTAGCAGTCGGCTGTTTAGCATCAACAGTCAGAACAGCCACAGAAGCCCCTCGCAATTTCAGTTCAACTGCTAGGGAAAGACCGATAATTCCGCCGCCAATAATCAAAATATCTTGAGATGAATTCATTAACTTCTATATAGACTTTTAATTCTTGTGGAACAGGCATCTTGCCTGTTCAAAACTAGCTTGTCTGGAGATGTATATTCTTTTAAATTCCCGACTTCTTCAAAAAGTCGGGAATCTGGTATTTGGTTCTTTAACTCAGCTTACTTATCTGCCTTTCTTAACAAAGAATCTCAGCTTAGGATTTCCAGACAGTTTCAGAACCCTGACCCCAGAAACCATCATACTTTGTCACCTTAATATCGCCTAAAACCTGAGTTTGGCAAGAGAGGCGGCGTTTCGATGCTGGAGAATGCGGAGGGAGCGAAAGTCGGGCATTTTCGCGCCACTGAGGTTCGGAAACTTCGCCCTCGATGCTGACAGCACAGGTGCCGCAAGTGCCAAGGCCGTG
Organism: Tychonema litorale BBK16; assembly: GCF_021648855.1. Classification (GTDB taxonomy): domain Bacteria; phylum Cyanobacteriota; class Cyanobacteriia; order Cyanobacteriales; family Microcoleaceae; genus Microcoleus. The sequence goes on from NZ_JAKJHX010000063.1 coordinate 12,816, forward strand.
GCAATTGATGATTGTAGCATTACCATTGTAAAGATCGATACCGTTTTTGAGCAAAACTTCACGGAGATTGGATCCGCGATCGCACTCAAATGTTTTTCCTTGTGCTTGTACCTTAACCACAGCAATTCACCCCAATTAGATTTATGTTAATTTTCCTATATATTATCGCACCTATTTCAAATAAATTCATTTAATATGATAAGTCATATATTACCAAATTTTAATTTCTAATTCCCATGACAAATCGCCTCTGGATCTACGATACCACACTACGAGACGGCGCCCAATGCGAGGGACTCTCCCTATCTCTCGAGGACAAACTGCGAATTGCTCGTCAGTTAGATAGCCTAGGAATTCCCTTTATCGAAGGTGGCTGGCCAGGGGCTAATCCTAAAGACGTACAATTTTTTTGGCGACTGAAAGAACAACCACTAACTCAAGCAGAAGTTGTCGCTTTTTGTTCCACTCGGCGGCCCGGAATAACAGCGGCAAATGATGAAATGTTGCAGGCTATTTTGTCTGCTGGTACTCATTGGGTCACACTGTTTGGCAAGTCGTGGGATTTACACGTTATTGAAGGGTTGAAGACGACCCTAGATGAAAATCTGGCGATGATTCAAGATACTATTGAATATTTGCGGAGTCAGGGAAGGCGCGTTATTTATGATGCTGAACATTGGTTTGATGGCTACAAACACAATCGAGATTATGCTATTAAAACTTTGGAAGTAGCCGCGAAAGCTGGTGCTGAATGGCTGGTACTTTGTGATACGAATGGTGGCACTTTACCCCACGAAGTTAGTCAAGTTGTTCGAGATGTGGTAGAAACAATGGAAACTTGGAATATTTCTGAATCGGAAATTCACCCCCCCCAACCCCCCCTTGTCAAGGGTGGGAGAAAAGTTGCTCAATCTCCCATTGCTAACGAGGGGAGAAATTCTAAAATTCAACTGGGCATTCACACTCATAATGATTCGGGAGTTGCGGTTGCTAATGCTCTCGCGGCTGTCCAGGAAGGTGTGACAATGGTGCAGGGAACTATTAACGGTTATGGTGAACGCTGTGGGAATGCTAATCTGTGTTCTTTAATTCCTAATTTTCAGCTCAAATTGGGTTATGATTGCATTCAAGATCAGCAATTAATCAAATTAACTCAAGTTAGTCGATCGGTCAGTGAAATCGTCAATTTAGCTCCCGACGATCATGCTCCTTTTGTTGGTCTTTCGGCCTTTGCTCACAAGGGCGGAATTCACGTATCGGCTGTCGAGAAAAATCCTTTAACCTACGAACACTTGGAACCGCGAAAAGTCGGTAACAGCCGCCGAATTGTGATTTCAGATCAAGCAGGTTTGAGCAATGTTTTGGCAAAGGCTCGAACTTTCGGCATTGAGCTCGATCGCAAAGATCCTGCTTGTCGCCAAATTCTTGAAAAATTGAAAGATTTGGAAAGTCAGGGTTATCAATTTGAGGTGGCTGAGGCAAGTTTTGAATTGTTAATGCGGGAAGCTTTGGGAAAGCGCAAACGTTTATTTGAAATCAAAGGTTTTCAAGTTCACTGCGACAAAGGTAAAGAAGAAACTGTTAATTCTTTAGCCACAGTGAAGGTGACTGTTAACGGTCAAGATATACTAGAATGTGCCGAAGGAAACGGGCCTGTTTCAGCTCTTGATGCAGCTTTGCGGAAGGCGTTACGGAATTTTTACCCAGCAATTTCTGATTTTCACTTAACAGATTACAAGGTGCGAATTCTGGACGGTGGTGCAGGAACTTCTGCTAAAACTCGCGTGTTAGCTGAGTTTAGTAATGGTCAAGATCGTTGGACGACGGTGGGGGTTTCTGGTAATATTTTGGATGCTTCTTATCTGGCGGTTGTTGAGGGTTTGGAGTATGGTTTGTTGTTGGAAGATCGGGAGGCGATCGGTCTAGTTTGTCGGGTACATTAATGACTGCAAAATAGAGTTGACAGTTGAGGGTTGACTGTTCACTGTTGACTGTTCACTGTTGACTCTATTTTATCAGATGATGTTCACAAATTTGATATTATAGACGATGACTAGGCAAAATCTGTGGAGATTAAGTGATGGCAAATAAATTATCAATTCCAGAAGATTATCATGATTTTCTGCGGGAACTTAAGGAACATATTTTAGAAGCTCAAGTCCGGGCTATACTTTCTGTCAACCGTTAATTAGTGTTGCTTTACTGGCAAATTGGACGGGATATTTTGAACCGCCAGCAGCAGCAAGGATGGGGAACAAAAGTTATAGATAATTTAGCTACTGACTTGCGAAAAGCTTTTCCTGAGATGAAGGGTTTCTCATCTCGCAACCTCAAATATATGAGGAGTTTTGCGGAAACTTACCCGGATGAACAATTTGTGCAAGAGGTGCTTGCACAAATTACCTGGTATCACAATATTGCCTTAATCGAAAAGCTGAAATCGTCAGAGGAACGCCTGTGGTATGCACGCCAAACTATCGAGCAAGGATGGAGTCGAAATGTATTAGTTCATCAAATAGAAAGCGGGTTATATCGGCGACAAGGGAAAGCTGATACAAACTTCTCTCGGACTCTCCCAAACCCGCAATCAGAATTAGCTCAACAGTTGTTGAAAGATCCTTATAATTTTGACTTTATCAGTTTAAGCCAAGAAGCAAAAGAGCGAGAATTAGAGAAGGCTTTAATCGATCGCATTCGCGACTTTTTGCTAGAGTTGGGAGTGGGCTTTGCTTTTGTCGGTAGTCAGTATCACCTGGAAGTGGAAGGCGAAGATTTTTATGTTGATTTATTGTTTTATCATTTACATTTACGCTGTTTTGTGGTAATTGATTTGAAGGTAGAAGCATTCAAGCCGGAGTTTTCAGGGAAGATGAGTTTCTACGTTTCGGCGGTGGATGATTTGCTGAAACATCGAGATGATATGCCAACTATCGGCATCATTTTATGTAAGAATAAGAAGCAGAAGATTGTCGAATATTCTTTGCGGGACATGAATAAGCCGATCGGGGTTTCGACTTATCAATTGCGGGAGACTTTGCCGGAACAGTTACAGGGGAGTTTGCCGACTATTGAGCAGTTGCAAGCTGAGTTAGAGGCAGTAGAGATTGAAATTGAAGAAAATTGATTAAATACGATATTATTTAGGATTGCCATATGTGGAATTTAAATACACAGCCCGAACCGCTATAATACGAGTAATTCAGAAACAGAATTACTATTCGCTAGGGAGCTAATCCATGACCGCAGCGATCGCAACACCAATCAATCACATTAAATTGACTCCTGGTAGTGCCATGATCATTTCAGGGCTAACCTGGAAAACCTATGAAGCGTTGCTGCAAGACTTGGGAGATAATCGCCCAACTCGCATTGCCTATGACCAGGGAGTATTGGAGATCAGAATGCCGGGAGAACTGCATGAAATCGTTAATCGGCTGCTGGCAAAAATCATTACAATGCTGGCAATGGAGTTAGGGATGGAGGCAAACGATTTTGGTTCGACCACGCTGAATCGTGAAATTGTCGATCGCGGCATTGAACCAGATAGCTGTTTCTACATCCAAAATGCCATAGGAGGTCAAGGGATGGAGACGAAGGCTTCTGAAAGTCTTGCACCCGATTTGGCATTGGAAGTAGATATTGCCAGTTCTTCAGCTAGCAAAATGTCAATTTATCTGGCAATAGAAGTTCCAGAAATCTGGTTGTATCGGCGACATAAATTGAGTATTCAATTAATTCAGAATGGGCAGTACATAAATGCAGTTAACAGTCGCGCTTTTCCGATGGTGAACGTTAACCAGTTGAATCAATGGATTGAACAGCGAAAAACGGAAACGGATCTCACGGTGTTGCGAGAAGTGCAGAGGTTTGGTCGGGAATACATTCGGTATTTTTGATTTCTTCTGGAATAGATCGCAATCTTATCACCAATCTATATCGCAAATCCCCGACTTCTTCAAGAATTCGGGGATTTAATATATTCTAACTTGTTTAAGGATGCAAAAACTCTAAATGATCTCCGGGAATCGATCGCAATCTTGCAGCCGATCCTTGCACCTTCAACCTGCCCCGTTCCAACATGATAATCCAATCCGCGCGATCGATCACCCTCGGTCTGTGACTGATGAAAATCGTCGTTTTCCCGTGCCGGTACATCAACAACTGCTCTAAAACCTCCGCTTCACTCGCCGGATCTAAGCCTGCGGTAGATTCGTCTAAAATCAATATGGGTGGGTTGTTGACAATGGCACGCGCGATCGCCAATCTTTGTCTTTGTCCCCCAGAAATATTCGCTCCAAACTCCCCTAAAACAGTCTGATATTTATCAGGTAATTGGCTAATGAATTCATCCGCACCAGAAATTCTACAAGCTTTCACAATTAGTTCAAAGCTAATATCTGGATTACCCAACCGAAAATTATCCAAAATTGAACGACTCCAAAAATGAGCCTCTTGGGGAACCAAAACTACCTGCTGTCTCAGACTATCCAGAGACAAATCTTGTAAGTTATAATCACCAATTCTAATATTACCAGACTTCAACGGATACAAACCAGCAATTACCTTCGCTAGCGTACTTTTACCACAGCCGGAATAACCAATCAAAGCAATTGCTTGACCGCCGGGAAAGGTGACAGAAAAATTGTCCAGCAAATCAAGTCTACCCGGATAATGAAAACTAGCGCTCTTACAAACAATATCGTCCCGACTTTGAATTTGTACAAAAGGCTTATTCGCATCATTTTTCGTTTCCGGTTCAGCGTCGATCACTTCCGATAGCCGCTGGGTTGCTGTCTGGACGCGAGTAATTTCGTCAGAAAATCCTACCAAAGAATTCACAAAATTAGTGACATTTTGACTCATGCTGATAAACGCTAGTAATTGACCGATACTCAATACCTTCTCAATTACTAAACCGCTACCAAGCCACAGCAGGGTAATACTACCAGCCGAGCCAACAAAACCAGAAAATACATTGTTGAGAATCCCAATTTGTGTAGTCCGAAAAGTCAGATTAGCCAACCGCCCGAAACGAGTTTGTAGTTCTTCCCAAAGTTGCTGGGTGCTGCTAGTAGTTTTGACCGTGAGCGCACCTTTAAAAGTTTCTACCAAAACGCCCTGAGTTTCGGATTCTAGTACAAGTAAATTCCGTGTCTTCTGCTGTAAAGCAGGTAGAAAAATTATCGTAGAAACAGTCATCAACAAAGCAATGACTGTAGCTGCAAGTGTTAATTGTCTGCTGTAAAAAAGCATGAAACAAAAAGAAACTACAGCTATAAAAAATTGACTGGGCAAGCTGATAGCGACTTGAGAAACTAATTGATTTATTTCTTGGATATCTTGTAATCTACTGATAACTTCGCCGCTGCGTCTGCTTTCGTAAAAACTCAGAGGCAAACGTAGTAGTTTGCGCCCGAATTCCATCACGAATCCTAATTCTAAGCGCTGGGAAAACTGAGCAATTAAGTTTGACTGAACCAATCCTAAACTGCTGCTAAATAGGTTCATAACTATAACTGCGATCGCGACACTAGCCAAAAGTTGTGTATCGCCCCGCACCAAGATATCATCAGTGAGAAGTTGTACTAAAAAAGGTGAAGAAATCGACAGCAAACCCAAGACCATATTGAGCAAGAATGCTTCCATTAAAATCTTGTGGTAAATGCCAATTCGTCGCATCCATCTCTGTAGGGAACTTGCGGATGCTTGGCTATCACCTTGATCAAAAAACCGCTCTGGATCGGGTTCAACCAGCAAGCAGAGCCAATCTGTCCAAGCTGCGGCTAATTCCTCTTTGGAAATATAGCGAATACCGACAGCGGGATCGGCAATTACATATTTTTTGCCCTGTTTTCCATACAAAACTACCCAGTGATAGCCTTGCCAGTGGATAATAGCAGGTAGAGGAGCATCATCCATCTTATCTAAAATAGCAGACGCTGCTCGGACCGATCGCGCATTTAGCCCGATCGCCTCAGCACCTTGTTTCAAACCCAGTAAAGTCGTCCCTTGTTGTCCCGTACCAACAAATTCTCGCACGCGACTAACCGTCAAATTCTGACCATAAAACTTAGCAATCGTAGCCAGACAAGCAGCCCCGCAATCTTCTTCGCTCTGCTGGATAACCACTTGATATTTTTGAGAATTATTTATTTTTCCGTAGAACGGTATTCCAGAAGGAAACGCGATATTTTTTAGCATTTTGTAAAATGGGTAGAGCCTAAAGAACAATACCCATCCCCCACCACCAAATCAGAACAAAGCACCCATAAAGTTATGGGTGCTTTATTGATTCACATCGATTTGAATTGACCGACCTGAACTCTACCAGTAACGAACTACTGCTCTGAAAGTACCGTCACAATTGCGGCGATATACGACATGACGACGAGGACGGTAACAACGGCGTCTCGAATAATAATGACCACCGTTGACGCTAGCAGATTCTTCAGGGGTGATTTCAGTGAACAGTGATGTGTCTTTAAGCTCTTGCATGATTGACTCCATTTGAGTTGATGAAATTGTTGGATAAAAACTAGAAATTTTAGCGGATTTTTAGAGTATTGTTTGAATTTGAATAGCTGAATTTACAGCACCCAAATTTCTTAGTATCTCCATGCAACTTCCTAGTTTTAGTAGTAGTAGTAGCGACGATGCGATGTGTTGTGGACGTAGCCAGTAACTGGGCGACCATCGAAGTAGGGGTTGTAACTGTAGTTATTGCAGCCACGACGACGACGGCTCGCATAACGATAAGAATAGTGACCACCATTGACGCTGGCAGATTCTTCGGCGGTGACTTCAGTAAACAGTGAGGTATCTTTAGTTTCTTGCATGATTGACTCCGTTTTAGTTAATGAAATTGGATAACAATTAGAATCTTTAGAAGGATTCTAGTGTTTATCAACTACTAATATAGGTTTCTCAAATGGCTAGAGTTCTCCGGAATATTACGGATAATTTTTCAAGGTTTATCCGATCGCACAATTTGACATGAATCACTAAACCACTAGAGTTTTGTACGGACGAGAGTGACTCGGATCGTACATATATAGTTGGCTGGAAGGAGGCACGAAAAATAGCAGATTGATGCCCTTGCTACTGTCGTTAATGTTGATATCACTGTTGATGTCGCTGTTGCTATCACTGATACCGTTGAGCGTGCCGGCACCGTTGACAGTAGCAGACTCTGCATCAGCTAACTCTGTAAACAGTGAGTCTTGGTGATTTTTCGTCATGACGAACTCCTTGATGTAATTTAGATATTCAATACTTACGTGTGACGTTCATGGAACCCGGTTTTTTGAGTCATATGGATATTCGAGGCAACTTTGCCAGCTAATGCTGGGAATTTGTACGGATTGTTAGCTATACCCTCCGAATTCTGATTGAGACTTTTAAAAATATCCCGTTATCCAGAAAACTCACAATAAAATCACATCTATAGTACCAAGGCACTTTGGTAATCGCTCCCTGAGCTGATCTGTGGCTAAGTCGCTTTAGTAATCTCTCCCTGAGCGGAGTCGAAGGGTTTTCTTCCTTCTTCCTTCTTCCTTCTTCCTTCTTCCCGTTACCCCCCTTGCCGCCATGCCTCCTATTCCCGAACTCACACCCGCTGAAACTCTTCAGAACGACCAATTTTTGCCTCCTGTCAGCCGCTGGACGACTTTGGGGGGAATTTTGATGGTGGCGACTTTTGGGGGTGCGATCGCCCTCGCTAGCGTCACCAAATACAGTGCTATAGTCAAAGCCGATGCGATCGTTCGTCCCGCCGGAGAGGTGCGCGTCGTCCAAGCTGCTACTGAAGGAACCATTGAAAGCATTGCGGTAAGCGAAAATCAGCAAGTGAAAGCCGGAGATGCGATCGCGGTTGTGAACGCTTCCAGCTTAGGAAATCAAAAAAAGCAATTCCGAGAAACTCTTACCCAGTCTCAGACAGCAGCAAATCAAATCAACCAGCAACTGCGCGATTTAGAAAGTCAAATTTTAGCCAGCGCCCAAATTCAGGCAATTCCAGGTGAAGGTTCCGCACAAAAAGAATTAGTCGAATCTGCTGTGGTAAAATTAGCAACATCATTACCAGATGTGGCTGAGCGACTAGGCAGAAGTCGGCGGATTTTGCTCGTGAAGCGATCGGCTATTCAACAACAATTAATTCAAGCGAAAAAAGAACTTAGTCAAGTTGATTTAAAACTCAAAAATAGTGTGGTGCGATCGCCAGCAGATGGTACAATTCTGAGATTGGAAGTGCGAAGTCCTGGTCAAACGGTGCAGGCCGGAAGTGCGATCGCGCAAATCGTCCCCAGTGGCGTACCTCTAGTAGTCAAAGCCAGAGTCACATCTCAAGATATCGCCAGCATCCAAATCGGCCAACCCGTACAAATGAGAATTTCCGCTTTGCCTTTCCCCGACTACGGTACATTGAAAGGTACTGTCAGCGAAATTGCTCCAGATGCGATCGCGCCTCAAAATCCTGCTAATAATTTAGGTGGATCGTATTACGAAGTTTCGATTAAGCCAGAACAAACTTATTTAACTAAACTCGAATCTACTGGTAATCAAGCATTTGGAACTGCTCAAACAAAGACTCCACGGCAATATTCAATTCAGTCGGGAATGGAAGGAAGAGCTGATATTATTACTGGTCAAGAAACTGTTTTAACATTTATTTTACGGAAGGCAAGATTAGTGACGGATATGTAATTAGTCTTTCAAGACTTATGGCACGACTACCAAGACTGAGGTAAATTATGACCAAAAATGAAACATGGATTGTTTACAAAACTGAATCTATGAGTGCGGAAGGCTGGAGGGAACGAAGGCTAATGCCGGATGGTGGCTTGACAGACATTCTGTCAGAAGAGTGGGATTTTTCGGGGAAATTGCCTGAAATTGGCGATCGCGTGCGAGAATACGAAAACCTCGAAGATCCGGGTAACGGAGTCACCCACGGTCGAGATAGCAATTGGATTGTGAAAAGCATCCACAACTTCTCATCTAGCGATACAAACCTGGAAATCATGGTCTGTTATTGCGCCTATGAACCTGTTGAGTCTAAATGGGTTAAATTAAAACGAGGAAAGCCAGTGAATGAGATTTTGCAACCCGCTGAAATTGGGTAAAAATCTGAGCCTTTCTAATTAATTATCTTCAGTCCGCGCAGGCGGACTTTGTTTTTGTAGACGCGGTTTCAACCGCCGGGTTTATGTGTACTAATATCAATTAAACACTCCAAATTTTTATAAACCAAAACAGTAACGAACCGCCGATTCAACTTCTAACATTTTTTCTGCGGAAAGTTCCCCTGCTGAATCCGTAGGAAATCGCTCTTTATCCAAAGATCAAATCTGAAAACAGAGGAAAACTGTTTCTATTTCCAAACCACTTTCAGACGCAGAAACACGCACATTTGTTCTATATTCGCGGTGAATATTAGTTCCTTTAGTGCCGACAATGACAGTAACAACTAAGGGTGACTGGTTAATAGTATCAATGGAAAGCACCAAAACAGGTCGCATTCCAGCTTGTTCTCTTCCATGAACTGGGTTAAGATTGACAAAATAAATTTTTCCTCGCTGAATGCTCATAATGCTTCTAAACCATCCATTTCTGCCACAATAAACTCTCGACCGATCGCAGCAATCTCAACTTGAATATCTGGATCGTTGGCCATCTCTGCTATCTCTGCTTCCAGGTATTTAGCATTAGCGAGTTTATTAGCTATGTAAGTTTTCTCCCGCACTCGGCAAGCGATACGTTCCAGCAGCCAAAGTTGTTCTTCTATCGACAGGGAACTAATAGAACGTTCAATTTCTACTAAAGTTTGTGAAATCATTTTAGTTTCCTCTTGTTTTTTGCCCCATCGCAAATCATCGAGATTTGTTTGAATGAGACAGGGCCCATTCCGAATAGATTCATTATTGCGATCGCTTACTTATCTTGTATCTATATTATACGACATAGTGGCGTAGCAGCTTATGACGCACACTCCAACGACTCCAGACGATTCAGCAAGTCGGATTTGCCCCTTGTTTTTTCCCGACAAAAAATGTAAAATTCTAAAAACATGGGTTGTAAGCAATGAACGAAGCGCGCCGCGAAGCCTATCAAAATCTGATTGAATCTCTCCTCACCTGTACCAGCGAGGAAGAAATCGAGATTCTGCAAGCTAACCTAGAATTAATAGATGATGGTTTTGCTCAATATTTGCGAGAGTGGGCAACTGAAACTCTGACAACCTTGGATGCAGAACAAGCATACAATTGTGCTAATATTTTATATGGTTTAGATTTCACTTTTTATAATTTGCGTCAAGGCAGTCGGGCAAGTAATTTAGAGGTTGGTATTGCTTGTCTGGAGATAGGATTAACTCTTGTCACCCGCGAAACGTATCCAGAAAAGTGGGCTAGGTTTCAAAACAGTCTGGGAGGTGATTACCTCTACAGAATCAGAGGGGAAAAAGCCGAGAATCTGGAATTGGCGATCGCAGCTTTTGAGGCATCCTTGGAAGTTTACACCCGCGACGCATTTCCCGAAGACTGGGCAAGGAGTCAAAATAATTTGGGGATGGCGTACCAAAACAGAATCAGAGGGGAAAAAGCCGAGAATCTGGAATTGGCGATCGCAGCTTTTGAGGCATCCTTGGAAGTTTACACCCGCGACGCATTTCCCGAAGACTGGGCAAGGAGTCAAAATAATTTGGCGAATGCCTACCTCTACAGAATCAGAGGGGAAAAAGCCGAGAATCTGGAATTGGCGATCGCAGCTTTTGA
>NZ_JAKJHX010000063.1:23687-25000 GCF_021648855.1 Tychonema litorale BBK16
GGCGATCGCAGCTTTTGAGGCATCCTTGGAAGTTTACACCCGCGACGCATTTCCCTTTGAGTGGGCAAGGAGTCAAAATAATTTGGGTCTTGCGTACCGAAACAGAATTAGAGGGGAAAAAGCCCAGAATCTGGAATTGGCGATCGCAGCTTATGAGGCATCCTTAAAAATTCGCACCCGCGACGCATTTCCTATAGATCATGCTGAAACCTTATATAGTCTCGGAATTGCCTACCAGAAAAATGCCCAACTCCCAGAAGCCTACAATACCTTTAACTCTGCCATCGAGACAGTCGAATTAATGCGGAGTGAAATCATTATCGGCGGCGAAGCAGACAGACAGAAATTAGCTGAAGAATGGAATAAACTTTATCAGTCAATGATAGAAGTTTGCCTACAAATGGAAAACTCCACTGCCGCCCTAGAATACGTCGAACGCAGCAAAACCAGAAACCTAGTAGAATTGTTTCACAAAGCCCGCAGCCTCCCCAGCCAAGTACAGCGGATTAGTTTTGCAGAAATTCGCAGCCTGTTAGCTGAAAACGAAGCAATTTTAGAATGGTACATTACCGACAACGACTTTAAAGTTTTCATTGTCACCCGCGACTCTCCTCAACCGGATATCTGGCAATCTTCCTCTCAAGACTTGCAAGCATTACAACAGTTACAACAGGAATATCTCGACGACATCAAAGACGAGGAAAAATACGACAACTGGAAAAACCAACTAGACAGCCGCCTAGAAAAATTAGCCCAGATTCTGCACCTCGACGAAATAATTTCTCGCCTCCCCGAAAACTGCCAAAAACTAATCTTAGTTCCCTTCCGATACCTGCACCTATTCCCCCTACACGCCCTCACCAGCCGCCGACAAAAAGCCGACAAAACCCTAGAAACTGGATGTCTTCTCGAACTTTTCCCAGGTGGCGTGAGATACACACCCAGTTGCCAACTTTTGCAATTATCTCAGCGGGTAAATCTGACTGTCGAAGACACATCACCCAGCAAATTTTTTGCCATCCAAAACCCCACAGAAGATTTAGACTTCACCGACATCGAAGTCGAAGCTATTGCCAAATCCTTCAATCCCGCCGAAATATTGAGTCGGCAAAACGCCAGTAAAGCAGGATTGCAACAACAAATTGCCAGCTTGCAAAATGCCGATATCGCCCACTTTTCCTGTCACGGCTTTTTCGACTTTATCAATCCCGAAAAATCCGCATTAATCCTAGCCGGCGCGAAAGTAACCCCCCTTAATCCCCCCTTGCTAAGGGGGGAGACAGGAGAAGATTTCCCCTTGGTAAGTGAGGAAA
>NZ_JAKJHX010000063.1:25100-29852 GCF_021648855.1 Tychonema litorale BBK16
TTGGAGAAGAAACTCCCCCCCTTAGCAAGGGGTGGCTGGGGGGGTTTCCCTCCGAATTAACCCCCCTTAATCCCCCCTTACCAAGGGGGGAGACAGGAGAGGATTTCCCCTTGGTAAGTGAGGAAATTGGAGAAGAAACTCCCCCCCTTAGCAAGGGGTGGCTGGGGGGGTTTCCCTCCGATGAAAACCGTTATATTCGTTCCCGCCGAGGCGAAAACTACGACATCGTAGAATGCCTGACTCTGACAGAAATCTTTGATTTGGAGTTAAATAAGTGCCGTTTAGTAGCCCTTTCTGCCTGCGAAACTGGGTTAACCGATGCCAGGAATACCACAGATGAATATATCGGATTGACTAGCGGTTTTTTCTATGCCGGGGCGACGAGTATTCTCAGCACATTGTGGGCTGTCAACGATGTATCTACCGCAATTTTGATGATAAGATTCTATGAGCTTTTCCTGTCTGAAACCCGCCCGCCTGTGGCGATTGCTTTGCGGGAGTCTCAGTTATGGCTGCGGAGTTTGACTGTCAAAGGTTTGCTAGAATGGGTGGAAGCGTCGCAGTTGCTGAGTCGCGAACACAAACAGAAAATTCAAGACAGATACAGTCGCGGTTACAAACAGGATTATAAACCTTATGAGTCTCCCGTATACTGGGCGGCTTTCTGTGCAGTTGGACAATAAGCGTTGGTATCAGAAACCGGGTTTCTGCGGAGATTTTCTGTTCCAATTGAGATTTATCATAGAAACCCGGTTTCTTTGACCTTAGTATAATCAAAGGAGAAATTAACAATGACAGATGAACAATTTATTTCCGGTTTCCTAGCAGTCTTTGAAACTCAACCCGAAGTATTTGAACAAGTCAGGGCGGTTGAAACTCAACCCGAAGTATTTGAACAAGTCAGGGCGGTTGACGATTTAGCAAATCTCAGCAATACAATATCCCAGATGGCTGATAAATCGAACAAAGAAGTAGCTGATGCCATTGGTGCTTGGTGTGAAAACTATCCTAAAATAACAGATGAAATCAATAAATCTAGCGATAAAAAACTAATACCACAACCCACCAAAAAAGAAGGACAAGAACCAAAACTATCAAACCGCTATCCAAAGTTACCCGAAAACCTCAAAAAACGCCTTCCAAATGCCTAGCCACCGCCCCAATAACATGAGTGACAAAATTTCTGCCCCCAATGTTTATTTATACGCTTTCCAACTGCAAAATGACAGTAAGGGCAGCAATAATCCTCTGTGGAAACACTGCGACAAAATCCTCGCCAACTTCACCAACGAAACGGTGACACCCGATCTAGTTTTCTCGCAAAATCCTCCCAGCTACCGCGAAGATTTGTTGCCAAATGTGTACCTGGAATTCAACAGTAATCCACCCATAGAAGGTTTTGCCCAACCGCTGGAAATTCAAGACAGCTATGCTTTATGCTTAAATATAGGTTGCCCAGAAGACGGCACTGCTGATAATTTAGATGTCGATTTCATCCAGCAATTCAACCCAAATCAAGTCTTACTCATCAACGGTAATGATAACTTTTTAGGTCAAACTCTCCTAATTACCGCATGGCTTCCCAAAAACTCACCAGATAATTTAGATTCCCTCAAACCCCTCGCCGATAAATGTCGCAATGCTTTATTCCAAGGCGACTCGCCACCTGTATTTTATCGATCGAGTAAACTGTTCGGTAGTCCGATTTTTGAATACGGTGCAATTAGCGATACCGCCAATTACCGCCACCTGCTTGTCTGGCTGCTTTCCGACGAACAAACCGACAAAGATTTTAGCACTTGCCAGCAAGAAATACTCAACCTACTATTTCACCGCCACAAAGTCATCAAAGCTTTTCAAGACAGCCGCCTGATTTACGACGAACTCGATCGCGAATACCGCATTATTGAGAAAAATATGGAGATATTGCAGGCTCAATTTTCCAGAGGAACCGTCTTAACTTCCGCCCAATTGCAGGAATTTCAGGAACAGCTAAAGCAACTCTTCAGCAAAGCCGTAACTTATACTCGTCTGCTGCGGAAACTCGAAGATTATGACAATACAATTGCCATACATCTTAACAATTACATTGACATTTTGCAAACAATTTGTGATATACTAGAAATTGATAAGGAAGAACTAGCTATATTAAATCACTTCAGTAGAAAAAATGCCCTTTATATGCGATCGCAAATAGCCGGCGACCTAGGATATTTCCGCCACGGCACAAACCTAATCGACCAGGCGATCGCCTCAATACGCGGCATAGTAGAAATAGAACAAGCCAGGAGCGATCGCACCAACCAAATCGAACTCCGCAAGAGTGAGGACAAAGAGAAATATCGGGACGATCGCCTAGAGAGCACAGTACAGGCGATCGGTGTCGGTTTAGCAGCCGGAGGCATCGCAGCATCAAGCGGCACAGACAAAGTATTACAAACCATCCAAAACCATCAAATCCCAGTGTTAATGCAGTGGCATCCCTTTATATTTTCCTTTGCTTTGAGTTTTGCGATCGCCCTTTTCGCAGCCGGCATCACTTGGTGGCGCACCAAACCCAAAAACAATTGACAGTAGACAGCGAACTTTTTAAGACTGAAATTTAAACCTAATAACGTGTCAATATAGAAAGGAGACTTCAATTCCCTTCTTTCCTCATGAGCAAACAGCGCGTACTTTCAGGAGTTCAGCCAACAGGCAATCTACACCTAGGCAATTATCTCGGTGCCATTCGCAACTGGGTAGAAGGTCAAAGTGAGTACGAAAACTACTTTTGCGTAGTCGATTTGCACGCGATTACCGCACCGCACAATCCCGCAACCCTGGCCTCCGACACCTACACCATCGCCGCCCTCTACTTAGCTTGCGGCATCGACTTAGAATATTCTACTATTTTTGTACAATCCCACGTTTCGGCTCATACAGAACTAGCATGGCTACTCAACTGTATTACCCCGATTAACTGGCTGCAAGATATGATTCAGTTTAAAGAAAAAGCAGTTAAACAAGGCGAAAATGTCAATGCCGGATTACTAAATTATCCCGTATTGATGGCAGCAGATATCTTGCTTTACGATGCCGACAAAGTGCCAGTGGGAGAAGACCAAAAACAGCATTTAGAACTGACTCGCGACTTGGTAAACAGATTAAATCACCAATTTGGTACACCAGAAAATCCAGTCTTAAAACTTCCAGCACCGTTGATTCGCACTGAGGGCGCGAGGGTGATGAGTTTGACAGATGGCACTCGCAAAATGTCGAAATCTGACCCTTCTGAACAAAGTCGAATTAATTTGTTAGATTCGCCAGATACAATTAGCAAAAAAATCAAGCGCTGCAAAACTGATGCGTTGCGCGGCTTGACTTTTGACGATCCAGATCGCCCCGAAGCCAAAAATTTGCTCACCCTTTACCTGCTGCTTTCCGGCAAATCCAAGGAAGAAGTCGCAGCGGAGTGTGAAAACATGGGTTGGGGTGACTTTAAACCCCTGCTGACAGAGACGACAATTACCGCCCTGAAACCGATTCAGGATAAATATACAGAAATTATGGGCGATCGGGGATACTTGGAATCAGTATTACGTCAAGGAAAGGAACAAGCTGAAACAATTGCTAACCAAACTCTAACTAAGGTTAAAAAAGCTTTCGGTTATTCTTTACCTAATTAGTCATTAGTTAGTAGTCAGCAGCAAAACAACTGTGAACTCTCAACTAAGAGGGCGGGCACGGGGGCACCGCCCCTACCAACTCTCAACTAACAACTGTCAACTGTCAACTGTCAACTAATTATGAACCGTTTTCGCACCGCTTGTACCACCCCCGGAGAATTTATAATTACCGCCGAAGTTGCCCCTCCCAAAGGTGGCGATATGACTCATACCCTGGCAATGGCCCAATTGCTGAAAAACCGAGTTCATGCCATTAATATCACCGATGGTAGTCGTGCAGTGTTGCGAATGTCTCCCCTAGCAGTATCAGTAATTTTATTGCAGCATGGGATTGAGCCGATTTGTCAAGTTGCTTGTCGCGATCGCAATCAAATCGGCCTGCAAGCCGATCTCATGGGAGCACACGCTTTAGGCATTCATAATATCTTGGCACTCACGGGCGATCCAGTCAAAGCCGGCGACCATCCTAAAGCCAAAAGTGTATTTGATTTTGAAGCAGTACGATTGCTGCAAGCTATTCAAAAAATGAACGGCGGTACTGATTGGAATGACAAACCATTAACAGATGGAATTACTGATTTATTTGCAGGCGCTGCTGTCGATCCGCAATCCCCCAGTTGGTCAGGTTTGCAAAGTCGATTTGAGAAAAAAATAGCAGCCGGAGCACAGTTTTTTCAGAGTCAATTAATCACAGATTTTGAACTTTTTGATAAGTTTATGCACAATATTGCTGCTAGTTACAACAAGCCAATTCTAGCAGGAATCTTTCTGTTTAAATCAGCTAAAAATGCAGAATTTATCAAAAAAAATGTACCGGGAGTTCACATACCACAAGAGACGATCGACCGTTTAGCAAAATCGACCGAACCTTTACAAGAAGGCATAAGAATTGCGGCTGAACAAGTTAAACTAGCGCGGCATTTGTGTCAAGGAGTTCACATGATGGCAGTCAAGCGGGAAGATTTAATTCCTCAAATTTTGGACTTGGCAGGAATCGATCCGCTAAGCTAAAATTAACGGTAGAGCGGGTTTTACCAAAAAGCTGGGTCTAAAGCCCCTTCTTCAGTGGCCGGCTTTAATTTTC
>NZ_JAKJHX010000064.1 GCF_021648855.1 Tychonema litorale BBK16
ACATCTCGATGAAGTGTCAAGAATCCCCGCGCGTTCACGCCGGGGAGTATGTCAAATCTATCAAATCAAATGAATTGACACGGAGGATACGGCAGTGCCGTTTCCCTACCCCGATTAATTGTAGGGAAACGGCACTACCGTGTCCTGACTGTGGTGTAACATTAATTCCGATGCTACCGGATTTGAGATTAATCATCCGGCATCCATTCCCTTAAGGTTCCACCCAGCGATCGTCCGATTTAATCAAATCAATCAATTCTTCCACACCTCTGTCCTCCGGCACCTTCTTAATTTCATCTCGGCCCCGGTACAGCGAAATATAGCCAGCCTGCTTCCCCACATAACCATAGTCAGCATCAGCCATTTCTCCTGGCCCATTGACAATACAGCCCATTACTGCTATGTCCAAACCCGTGAGATGCTTCGTAGCCTCTCTCACTTTGTGCAGCACATCCTCTAAATTGAACAAAGTACGGCCACAGGAAGGACAAGCCACATACTCAACCATCGTTTTCCGCAGTCCCAAGGCTTGCAGAATGCTGTAGCAAACAGGAATTTCCTTTTCTGGGGCCTCTGTCAGGGACACGCGGATGGTGTCGCCGATGCCGTCAGCCAATAGCGGTGCGATGCCGGCGGTGGACTTGATGCGGCCATATTCGCCGTCGCCAGCTTCCGTAACGCCCAAATGCAGCGGGTAATCCATACCTAATTCGTCCATCCGGTGTGCCATCAAGCGGTAAGCGGCAACCATTACCGGGGCGCGAGAGGCTTTCAGGGAAATCACGATGTTGCGGAAGTCGAGGGATTCGCAAATTTTGATGAATTCCAGGGCCGACTCTACCATGCCTTGGGGGGTGTCGCCGTAGGTGAACAGCATCCGTTCGGCGAGGGAACCGTGATTGACTCCGATTCGCAAAGCTTTGCCTTGATCTCGGAGGGAAATCACCAGCGGTTCGAGGGTTTCGCGGATTTTTTCGCCAATTTCGGCGAATTCGGATTCGGTATATTCGGTTCTGTCGGCTTTCGGTTTCTCGAACACGTACAAACCCGGATTGATTCTCACCTTGTCTACGTGTTTGGCCACTTCCAGGGCGATTTTCATGCCGTTGTGGTGGACATCGGCAACGAGGGGGACTGTTTGGTAGGTAGCGATCAGTTTTTGCTTGATTTCGGCTAAGGCTTTCGCGTGGGCCATGCTGGGCACGGTGACGCGGACGATTTCGCAGCCAATTTCGTGCAATCGCCGAATTCCAGCTACCGAACCATCGATGTCGAGGGTGTCTTCGTTAATCATCGACTGTACGACGACTGGGTAGCCGCCGCCGATCGTGATACTGCCGACTTTGACGGGACGGGTTTTGCGGCGTTTGATGCTGGTGTCGAAGGTTGGTTGAGGGTTGGGGGTTTTGGTTGGATTTGGTAGAGTTTGCATAATTGATTGCTGGTGTTCTGTAATTAGAGTCTATAAAAATTGTGTCTGCTGTTTTTTAGGTTTGCACAGAAAGGGTCAGTTTGGGCAAAGAGGTTTTGGGATTTAGGATTCTTAATGGGGGATTGTGGCGAATTTGTCGATCGCAATTATGTCGGAAAAGGGCGATCGAACTAAAAGCCAACCATCACCGGGAAGGCGAACTGAAGTTGGGATGGTGGAACTAAACCCAACCTACAAAATACAGTTAAAATACAGGCTAGGCCGAGATAAAAATTAATATGGGTTGGCGGTGAGGAGAATGGTTTGGACACCGGGGCAGGGGTTAAATGGCGATCGGTATATTATTAGTCGTAGGGTGTGTCGCCTCGAAAATTCCTCAACAAAAATCGACAATCTCATAGCGACGCACCTTACCAAATACTCGATCAAATAAATGTTGGCGCAGTTAAATCTTCAAAATATTTTACTTTCCCCCGCATATCCTTAAATAATTCTTCAGTTGAAAGAGACTTTTCATACTGAGAAATTCTCACAACTGGTTTATTCCCATCCATTACTAAAATTTCTTCGCCTTCAAGCTCGACAAGTCGCAAAAATTTTAGTAATTGAGCTGTTAATTGACTTTTGTCTATGGTTTTCATAGGACAATGATTGGTAATGAATCTTTCTAATAATCACAAAACAGAGTTTCGCGAGTCTCTCTACCTGTTACTGGATTAGTTCCTTTTGCTACTTTGCAAAGTTTTACCAGCATATCATCTCGCAGCAGTGTCTCAGTAAAGTCAGCGCCGTCAATGATTGCTCCTTCCAGTTTGGTATTGTAAGCGAAAGCTCCCTCAAGGATCGCATTAGTTAAATTTGCCTTCATCATGCGGGCTAAATCTAAAGTAGCACCGGTGAGATTTGCACCGGTGAGATTTGCTTCTTCCATGTTTGCGCCAAACAAGCTGACGCCTTGCAAATCTGCATTGCTAAAATTGCTGTTGCGAAGATTAGCTTTGTTAAAGCTGTCGTCATTGAGAGCTCGTCCACTAAAGTCAGCGCCAATGAGGATTTCTTTGTCGTGATCTAAAGCGAAGGCTGGTGCGGGATTAATACCGATCGCACCCGTGACAAATATTGCTAAGATCACAAAACTCAGCAAGAAAGTATAAATATGTTGGCGAATTCCAGAATTCATAAGAGTTAGAGCTAATGAGCGGTGACAGTTCAAAGTTTAATTTTAGCAGAAAGCGCGATCGCCCGGTCGCAGATACCGACTCCAATTCCCCCCCACCATCATCCAACTCTCGCGACATCGGCACTTTCGGAGAAAACTTAGTCGCGGAGTGGTTGCAGCACCAAGGCTGGAAAATCTTGCACCGCCAATGGCATTGTCGCTGGGGAGAAATTGACATCATCGCACTGGAAACAGATGAAAATCGCGAAATTAATGAAAATCAGGAATATTCCCAACGCCCAATGCCCGATTCCCAATGCCCGATTCCCAATGCCCAATTTCCGACTTTAGTATTTGTAGAGGTCAAAACTCGGCGTCGGGGAAATTGGGATGCCGATGGAATGCTAGCTGTTACTGTGGCCAAACAAGCAAAACTTTGGCAAACAGCCGAAATATTTTTAAGTAATCATCCAGATTTAGTCAATCATTCTTGTCGCTTTGATGTCGCCCTTGTCAGGTGTGAACCGATCGGGCAAAAAAACAGTAAAATATTATCCTCAACGGCTGCGAACTCTCAAGTCCCACTTACAGACAGCAACCGCTTTACTTTGCAACAATATATTCGATCGGCTTTCAGCAATTAGAAATGTCACCCGATTTGAGATTGTAGGTGTTAGATTGTAGATGTTAGAGTATGGAATTGCTCAAGCTGTGGCGATCGCGATCGCAGCCAATTTCTTCGCCAATCAACTTAGGCCAGAGTTTCTGGACAATATCCCAGACCCTTGACAAATTGTTGGCGAAACGCTTCAATTTCTCTACGATCGGGACTTCCGTGACAAACCACTGCCACCTGGTAACGGCGCATCACACTGAGGGGCGATTGTCCCGTTTCCAAACTCCAAAGTGCCATTTGGAGGCGAATTTCAGGATCGTAAGGAATCCCAAGTTCATTCATAAACGCCCGGAAATCTCCGTGCATTTCTGGAGTTAAATATTGGCTCATTTTCACTTTCACCACCCAGCCGTCAATTTGGTGAATAACAGTGATAAATTGCAAAGGAAGATGATGAGCCGTGCGTAGGTAATCCACGACTCTCAGAGTAAGGCTAGTATTGGCGATGTAGTAGAGGTATTCCATAACGTTCCTTTGAGCAAAGCTGATACTACATCTCTATCCTCGCGGACTATACCCGCCACCACAAGGGGAAAAGCACCCGACTTTGGATGGGGGTTTTTACCCAATTTGTTGCCTAGTTGACAGATTTTTGACAGGAATTCAAGACATGACAGAGATAGACTGGTCTTTGGACAGTTATGACTACGAACTTCCGCCCGATCGCATTGCCCAAAATCCCGTAGTGCCGAGGGACAGTTCCCGCTTGCTGGCTGTAGATTCTCCCAGCACCCAACAACACCGGATTTTCCAGGATTTGCCGGATTTACTGCAACCTGGAGATTTGCTGGTACTGAACAATACTCGCGTCCTCCCAGCTAGGCTTTATGGGCACAAACCCAACGGCCCGGCGGTGGAGATCTTGTTAATGGAAGAACGTCAGCATAACTGCTGGCTGGCTTTGGTTAAGCCCGGAAAACGCTTGAAGTTGGGAGCAAAAATTGAGTTCGATCCGATCGCCCCAGAGTGCCATGAGGAAGTCGCAGGCCCTTGTTGCTGTATTCCCCAAGGCATCGTCGCCACACTACCCGATCATCGCCTGACGGCGACAGTTGTAGCCAGAGATGACGCCACAGGAGGGCGCTTGTTGGAGTTTGACCTGCCGACAGAGACGTCTCTAATACCGTTTTTGGACGAATATGGCCACGTACCACTCCCACCATACATTGATAATTCTCAAGCTGCGCCGGAACAGTACCAGACTGTTTATGCCGATCAACTAGGGGCGATCGCAGCACCCACCGCCGGTCTACACTTTACCGAAGACTTGTTCGCCCGCTTAGAGCAGCGTGGAATCGAAAGAACTTTTATCACCCTCCACGTTGGGGTAGGAACTTTTCGCCCCGTAGAGGTAGAAGATGTGACGACTCACAAAATGCACGGAGAATGGCTAGAAGTGTCTGCCGCTACGGTTGAAAAAATCCGCGAAACCAAGGCTAGAGGCGGGCGGGTTATTGCCGTGGGTACGACAGCAGTACGAGCTTTAGAGGGGGCGGCGGCGGCCACAGAAACCCCAATTGGTGATTCTCCCTTGCAACCATTTTCCGGCCAGACAAATTTGTTTATTTATCCAGGCTACAAATGGCAGGTTGTAGATGGGATGATTACCAATTTTCACTTACCCCGCTCTACTTTGCTGATGATGCTCAGTGCGATGATTGGTCGATCGCGGATGCTAGATTTATATCAAGAGGCGATCGCTCAGCAATACCGCTTTTATTCCTTTGGCGATGCCATGCTAATTTTGCCACAAGCAAAAACAGATTAAATAATGGGGCATTGGGAGGAACCCAATGCCCTGTATTCTCTGTTTATTCTTCGTCTTCTGCTTCATTACCGGGATACACAAAACTGTTGGAACGACCAGTCAGAACTGATTTGCCCAGGGACAAAGCTTTCTGAGCTGCCACCACAGCCTTGCGCTTCCAAGTTGCCTTACGCATATTCTTCTTGGATTTTGAGGTTTTCTTCTTAGGAACTGCCATGACTGTAAATACTTGCTGCTGATATAGACAAACAAACATTCTAGCCGATTGTGCCCATCATCGCGACACGCGATCGACGGAAATGCCATTGAATTGACTAATCAATCGAAAATGCAAAACCCAAAATCCCAAATTGCCCCATGCCCCATGCCCCCATACCCCATGCCCCATGCCCCATACCCCATTTCAAGTGAGTAATTCACTGTAGTAATTCTTAACGCCAGCAACATATTCCCAGGGTCGAGAGGTTGGTACACTAGATAGCGTGGAAATTACAGCAGCTTTATCTCCGTTGATTCCAACCTGAGCGCGCTACCGTGATTGCCTGAAAAAATGAGACACGCAGGCGATCGCAGTACCCGATACCTGACACTCAAAGTAGTCATAAACAGAAATCCAATAAAAATATGGTAGATTCCCTCAGAAAACCCACTTTTGCAGAAACTCAGCAGGAAGCAAAAGTCCCAGCCAAAGAAACTATCCTCACTCCGAGATTTTACACAACAGACTTTGAAGAGATGGCCAAAATGGACATCTCCATCAACGAAGCCGAACTAGAAGCAATTATCCAAGAGTTCCGCGTTGACTACAACAAAAACCACTTCGTCCGGGATGAAGAATTCGCTCAATCTTGGGATCACATCGACGGCGAAAAGCGTCGCTTGTTCATTGAATTCCTCGAACGTTCTTGCACCGCTGAATTTTCTGGCTTCCTGCTTTACAAAGAATTGGGACGCAGACTCAAAGGAAAAAATCCAGTCCTAGCCGAAGGTTTCTTGCTGATGTCGCGGGATGAAGCGCGTCACGCAGGCTTCCTAAACAAGGCAATTTCCGACTTTGATTTGTCCCTCGATTTGGGTTTCCTCACCAAAAGCCGCAGTTACACCTTCTTTAAACCCAAGTTCATTTTCTACGCTACTTACCTATCTGAAAAGATTGGTTATTGGCGCTACATCACAATTTATCAGCACTTAAAAGCTCATCCTGAACACCAAATTTATCCAATTTTCCGATTCTTTGAAAATTGGTGTCAAGACGAAAACCGCCACGGAGACTTCTTCGATGCGGTGATGAGAGCTCAGCCTCAGATGTTGAACGATTGGCGCGCCAAACTTTGGTGCCGCTTCTTCCTGCTGTCGGTATTCGCCACAATGTATCTCAATGATATCCAACGTGGTGGTTTTTATCGATCGCTCGGACTAGATGCTCGCGAGTATGACATCGAAGTCATCAAAAAGACCAACGAAACCGCTGGCCGAGTATTCCCAGTCATGCTAGATGTGAACAATCCAGAGTTTTATGAACGCCTGGATGTTTGCCTCAAGAACAATCAGGAATTGACAGCAATTGTAGCTTCTAATACTCCGAAGTTCTTGCAATTGTTCCAAAAATTGCCTCTGTATTTGTCCAATGGCTGGCAATTAGTGAAGCTTTACTTCATGAAGACAATTGAGTCACCTTCTGTTGAAGGTGCAGTCCGTTAAGTTTTGATTTTTTACCCTCTGTTATGGCGGTTCTGTGGTAAGCAGAGCCGCTTTTTTTAGTCCTTTCGGGCCCAAAGAATTAGGATTATTGAACCGCGAAGACGCGAAGGACACGAAGGAAGAAGGAAGAAGTTGATAATGATGAAACACAATGCGGTGTCTCTACCCCAAAATAATATTAATTCTGATGCCAACGGATTTGATATGAGACAATGGATAGAATGGCAGTAGCACAGTACAGCAACTAAACTCAGTATTTTTAAATTAGCTCTCTAAAATCTAGCATCTACTATTTTCTGCTATCCTATGAAATTGAACAAACAACAATTCAACAAATCAACTTGGATTTTCCCCCTGGGAATGCTCGGCGTTTTCCTCTTTTCCTTAACTCTCCGGTTTTGGGAACTAGAGCGATTTAACACTTTAGTATTTGACGAAGTTTACTACGCTAAATTTGCCAACGATTATCTCACCAAAACGCCTTTTTTCAACGCTCACCCGCCTCTGAGCCAGTACATAATTGCGATCGGCATCTGGATCGGAACTCACCTTCCCTTCGGCAAAACCGCCATCAACACTATGGCTGGTTCCCAACTTTCTCCTTGGGATTACCGCTGGCTAAATGCTCTCACAGGCTCCTTTATTCCCCTAGTTGTGGGAGCATTAGCCTATCAGCTAGTTAAACGCCATAGTTATGCTTTTCTTGCGGCTTTATTCGCAGCCTGTGATGGTTTATTCTTGGTCGAATCTCGCTACGCCCTAAATAACATTTATCTGGTTTTATTTGGAATATTAGGTCAATTATTTATCCTGAAATCCGTCGAAGCAGAAGGCAAAAAGCGCTGGAATTGGTTAATACTAGCAGGTATATTTTTCGGCGCTTCTGCTGCTATCAAATGGAACGGATTGTGGTTTCTATTGGGAACTTATTTAATTTTAATTTGTGCTTGGATAGTCCGCATTATTCAAAATAATAGAGGAGAATCAGAATTTGAAAACCAGGGATTATCAAAATTACTTCCGGCGGAAAGTCCCGTACAAAAATTGACTAAACTCAACTTCTTAGAAGTAGGGCTAAGTTTAGCTATTATTCCTATTATAGTTTACAGCATCTCTTGGATTCCTCATCTGCAACTCAATCCAACCCCCGATTTCTGGCAGATGCAAACGGAAATTTTGACTTATCACCAGCGAATTAAGAGCGGCCCAGATGTGCATCCTTATTGTTCCGCCTGGTACGGTTGGCCTTTGATGCTGCGCCCGATCGTCTATTTCTACAAAACAGCTACCAATAATGCACCACCAGACCCGGTTTTGCCATCTTTGCCAACCGGTACAACCAAGACAATTTTTGACGTTCACGCGATGGGAAATCCCGCTCTTTGGTGGCTGTCAACCTTGGCTTTAATCTTAGTAATTGGAATTTTAGTACACCGGATTTGGGTATGGCTAAAAACCCGCAATGAGGCTTCTGTCGAACTACTCGAACAGCACCAGCCGATTGTGTTTCCGCCAACTACTGAAATGTGGCTGATACTATATTTAATAGTTAACTGGGGAGCTAATTTGTTGCCTTGGGTAAAGGTTACTCGCTGCGTATTTTTGTATCATTATATGGGATGTTCTGTATTTGCAACCCTAGCACTTGCTTGGTGGACTGACAGGTGGTTGCACAGTCCTCAAACTCGCCTCCGAGGAATGGGAGTAACAGTAATTTTTCTGGTTTTAGGTGGTTTTGCTTTCTGGATGCCTATTTATTTGGGACTCCCTTTGTCGGAGCTTGAATGGAAAATTCGGATGTGGCTTCCCTCTTGGATTTAAGTTATAATATATCCAAAACATTATGTCTGAAAACTTGCCAAAACAAACAGCGGATATAGAAACTATCGCCCCCAAACCCCATCTGATTGAAATTAACAAAGAAATCCGTGCATTGATTATAGACTACGCAATAGGAGCTGCAATTCTGGGACTGAATCCGCTACCAGGAACTCTGACGGTAACGCTATTGGCTGCTAGTGTGTTGTTATTAAAAATGATGCGGGATATTGGGGCAAAATGGGGCTATCCAAAAGGTCAAGATCTGTTGGCGATCGGAGGTAATCTTTTCGGTGGTTTTGGTTCCTTTTGGATAGCCTTTATGGCTTGGTTATCAATGTATGTTGCGGGTTTATTTGTACCATTTATTGGTAGTTTTGCTGTAGCATTATCGCTGTTTGCACTCACTTGGAGAATTGGACAAGCAACGCATCTTTATTATGTGAGTGGCTCTCAAAATAGTAGATTTTTGAATGTAAAATCTAAAGTATAAAATCTTTCAATTTATGGCAAAGTATATTAGGTTTAAAATTACCCGCAGACAATTATTACTCGGAGGATTTGCCGCAGCTTCCGCAGCGAGGGTAATACCTGAATATTTGCAAATAAAAAAAGAAAATGAACAAGTTTTAGCATTACTCAACGAAAGAGACACAGATAAATTTTTCCAACAAACTTTAGAAGCTGATGCTAAAAAAATCAATGAAGCCCGACTAATTCAAGCATCTGTCAAGCTATCTCCGCCACCGATTCCCTACAATCGTGAAATTTCTAAATTGTTGATTGAGTGCAGTAAACTAGCAACACAACAATATCTCAAAGGCAAAATAGAACCTAGTTATGATGGTGATATCAAATCACTACCAGCTTACACGACTAAGTTCAAAGGCTATACTCAAGTTACTGCACTTAAAGGAGTAGAAGCAAATATTTCAGAACGAGTTGAAGTAGATATTCCCCAGTCATCAACATCGCCAAATAGTGGAACAGATCCAATCGGAGAAAATGTAGATAATGCTCAGAAAGCAATTAAAAGTACCGCTAAAGAAGTAGTTAAAATAAAAAAGAAAATTCCGGTCTATTTTGGTTTTGTCCTGAGTTCAAAAAGTCATAATATTATTGTTTTTCGTGGTACACAGAGAACAGTTGAATGGGTACTTAATATTAATGCCGTTTATGCTATAAACGATCGCAAGGTTGCCAGTATGTCCTATGGCACTATTCATCCCGGTTTTTCAGCGATCTACAGCGATATTTCCACTCAAACCCTTGAGGCTGCCAAAAAGCTGAATCCGTCGGTTCCTTGCTATCTATCGGGACACAGCTTGGGTGCTGCGATCGCAACTTTGGCTGCGATCGACATTGCAGTCAATATCCCTCGATTGCAAAAGCAGGTGCAGTTGTACACTTATGCTAGTCCTAGGGTAGGCGATCGCGTTTTTGCTAGGGAACACAATCGAGTCGTTCCCAACAGCTATCGCGTGGTAAATTTGGCTGATGCCATTACCCTTGTACCTTTTACGGTATTCTTTAAAACTGAATATGTCCACGTTGGTGAAGAGTGGGCTTTTTTGGCGCAAAACGGGGATGTGATGCCAAATCATGTGGTGGATACTTACAAAAGTGCGATCGACAAACAAGCTGAGACAAATCAACCGCGAAATTATCCCAATTCAGGGTTAAAATAGTCTGGATTTGGCGATTGAAATTGGCGATTGAAATATGGGCAACCACGGGGATTGCCCCTAAAGAAACAAAGTCTGGGCAGATAGATTAATTAATTTAATATCCTGTTCCAGATTTATTAGTCCTCGACCATATTTATTGTGGAACAGGCAGGATGCCTGTTCAAGACTAGCTTTTCTGGAGATGTTTATGATATAATGCGCGATAAATTGGTTCACCACGTTTTAGTCTACCAATTTCTCTTTCAGTCGCCACCGGCAGGGGATTTTCTGCTAACCATTCGCCATCGTTTTGACGCTGAAAACTAGGGTGAGATGAAAAGCGATCGCACATTTCTCTTTCTACTTCTTCAATATCAGATTGAATAAAAACTTCGCCACCAATTCCCAGATAATTAGCCAAATCATCGACTAATTCCGGTTGTACAACCCGCCGTTTATGGTGTTTATTTTTGAACCAAGGATCGGGAAATTGAATGCTAACTCGCTGCAAAATACCTGGGGGCAAAGTTTCTAAAATTGGCTTCATGGAACTATTCGCATTACAAAACAAATAGTGCAGATTTGTCAAGCCTTTTTCGTCCCGCCAAACATTCGCTTCCTCTACCAGAGGTTCCCGAATTTCTAATCCGAGAAAATTCCAGTCTGTTTGGATTTGCGCCATGTGCCACAAAAACCGTCCCCTTCCACAACCGATATCTAAATGCAGTGGTAAATTTAAGTCAGTATAGATTTTCGTCCAATCGGGAGGACTTGCTGATGCTTGATATCTCATCGATAGGGGATTGACGTGTTCCCGAACTCTCACTCTTGCCAATTTTGCTGTCTCCTAAAAAAATTTGTTCGTAGTCAGGAATGTAAGTCCTGATTCGCTAAAGTTCATAGAGAGGACTTGCATTCCTCACTACAAACCGGATATAATTACTGTACCTTAAGCTTCTGGTT
The DNA here is from genome assembly GCF_021648855.1 of Tychonema litorale BBK16. Taxonomy (GTDB): domain Bacteria; phylum Cyanobacteriota; class Cyanobacteriia; order Cyanobacteriales; family Microcoleaceae; genus Microcoleus. The sequence goes on from NZ_JAKJHX010000064.1 coordinate 11,185, forward strand.
CAATGCCTGCTGCTCTTAATTGTGCGGAAAGTCGATCGCCCCGATGCCTTTCCCTTTCCACCATCTCTGCTCCCCACAATAACATTTGTCCGCTCTCATCCCACCAACGCAACCAATATCCGTTTCTTTCAGCTTTTGTTCCCTGCCAAACACCCAGAAATAGCCCAACTCCCGGAATCCAATAACGATTATTTGCATCGGGTTGCTGTTTTTTATAGTCTGCTGGTGAACTCAAATGATATACTTTTAAATATCCGATCGCAGGTTGAAAAATTACATAGATTGGAGCTTCCAATATTTGTTCGTAAAAATGCCATTTTCCGGGGAGATAAGTTGGTTTTGCAGAATATTCATCCTGATAACTAGGAGGATTATCTGGCAAAAACTCCATGACAAGTGCCGGAATGTCTCCTTCTAAGTTGGGAGTATAACTGCGGCGAATTTCTCCATCGGGAAGGGGCTGTACGTTTGTGGCATAAAACAGATCGGGAGTTTTTATAACTAGCTTATCGTTGAAAGTTACACAAATCGCCAGATGAGACGCAACTAATGTTCCCTCCAAAATTAGCCCCGCAATTTCTAAGCTTTCCCGTAAGGCGGCGGCCAGCAAAGGCTGATCGATATCTTGCAGGGGTTGCTCGTCCAAAATGAAATTTTTGGGCAATTTTTCCCAGGATATTTTGAATTGCATGGGATTGAATGTCATGGTATTTTACCTCTTTCTAGGATTGTTGAAGGGCGGCTCGCAAGACTTCTTGATGAAAGAGCGATCGCCCTACTATAAATTTTATCCTGTCTGGCGATAATGCGTCGCCATTGGCGTAGTGTTCGATCCAGGTTTTGCTGATTAAATATGGATCTTCTGGCAATTCTGATAATAAGTATCCCGGCATTTCTAACTCGTCCATCAACTGACTAACTTTGGGATCGTAGCTGAGGGCAAAACAGCGACATTCTTCGGATGCAGCCATAATTAAACTATGGTAGCGCATCCCGATCGCCATTTCGACTCCCCGGAACACTCCTTTCAATTTCCTCGGATCGTCTAAACTCAGAATACGACTCCTTTTCGGCAGTGCTTCGTGCAAATGCTTGGCAATTTCTAAGTCATGAGATGCTTGAAAAGGCAGGAGCAAAATTAAGGTGCGAGTGGCTTTTTGAAAGTCAACTAAAGCTTGAGTTAAGATTGACAAACGGGCAGGAGTTAGTGTAGGATGCGATCGCAAACAAACCGCAACTCTCGGCGCTGGCAAATCCCACAAACCAGACACGGGCGAATTTTTCAAAGCCCACACGGGATCGGGTGCTAAAGTAAAGGGGATTTCCCAATCTGTAAGTAAAGTAGCTGAGCCTTTATCGCGCACGCTAACGGCACTACATCCAGCAAAACACCTCTGAGATAACTTACGGGTAATTTCTCGATTCAATGGCCCAATTCCCTGAGCCCAGGCAATAGTTTTTAATCCCATCTGTTGCGCTAATCCCATCAAGCCGCCATAATAAAACGGGCTGATCATGCTAGTAGCGTCTTGGATTAAACTACCGCCGCCCCAGATTAGTGCGTCGGAGGTGCGGAGTGCTTCGAGGACTTGAAAGGCATTCATGCGATCGCGCGTAGCTACCCCATAACGTTGATTTGTCTCGACAGGATTACCAGAAAGGACGATCGGTGTCACACCATCTGGTAACATTTGCAATAACGATGCCAGTAGCGCCTCGTCGCCACCGTTGCCTTTACCGTAATAGCCACACAAAATTGCTCGCATTTCTACTCTTCGTTTATTATGGAGAATCTAACTATTACCATATCTAATTGTTGCGATTCATAAATTATTTTAACAGTCAACGGTCAACAGTCAACAGTTAACCGTCAACTGCCTTAAACTAATAAATACATTTTCCTTAAGAATACAAAAAATGCACGCTTTATCAATTCCTACCTGGATTATTCATATTTCTAGCGTCATCGAGTGGATTGCCGCCATCTGGTTAATTTGGACTTACGGCGAAGTCACCCAAAATCGCGCTTGGTGGGCCCTTTCCTTCGGGATGTTACCCGCCCTCGTTAGTGCTATGTGCGCCTGTACCTGGCACTATTTTGATAACTCTCCAGCCCTAGAATGGATCGTTACCCTACAAGCCGCGATGACTCTGATCGGTAATTTTACTCTATGGGCGGCTGCTTGGTGGATTTGGCGATCGGCTCAGCAGTCAGTTGACAGTTGATATTTGTCAGTAATAAATCCCTATTCCCTATTCCCAATGGAGTCCCATTTTATTTTATCTTTCTCTATCCGGATGGTGTACAATCTAAAATCTAAAATCTACAATCCAAAATCGCTATGTCCTTCGTTGGTTTGCACATTCACAGCGATTATAGCCTGCTAGACGGCGCGTCTCAGCTACAACAGCTAGCTGAACGGGCGGTGGAATTGGGGATGCCCGCGATCGCACTTACAGACCACGGCGTGATGTATGGTGCGATCGAGCTAATCAAAGTTTGTAGAAATAAAAATATCAAGCCCATCATTGGCAATGAAATGTATGTCGTCAACGGCGACATCGAAGTCAAAGTTCGAGGTAGAAGAAAATACCATCAAGTTGTTTTAGCGAAAAACACCCAAGGTTATAAAAACTTAGTTAAACTCACCACAATTTCCCATTTAAAAGGAATGCCCGAAAGAGGTATTTTTGCCCGTCCTTGCATCAACAAAGAACTCCTCAAACAATACTCCGAAGGTTTAATTGTTACCAGCGCTTGTTTGGGTGGCGAAGTTCCCCAAATGATTCTGCAAAACAAGCTAGATACTGCCCGCGAAGTTGCCAAATGGTATAAAGAAGTATTTGGAGAAGACTATTATATAGAAATTCAAGACCACGGTTCCCAAGAAGACCGCATGGTCAACGTTGAAATAGTCAAAATTGCCCGCGAATTAAAAATTCAAATAATTGCCACCAATGATTCTCACTATATTTCTTGCAACGATGTAGAAGCTCACGATGCTTTGTTGTGCATCAACACCAACAAACTAATTGAAGAAGAAAAGCGAATGCGCTACAGCGGCACAGAATATCTGAAGTCGGCCGACGAGATGGCGCAACTGTTTCGAGACCATTTGGATGATGAAACGATCAAAGAGGCGATCGAAACTACCCTAGAAGTAGCAAACAAAGTATCAAGATATGAGCTAACCGGAGAAGCTCGGATTCCCACAATCCCAATTCCCCCAGAACATACTGCCGATACCTATGTAGAAGAAATATCTTGGCTAGGACTATTAGAAAGACTCAAATCCCGCACCAGAAATGAAATCCCCCCAGTCTACAAACAAAGACTAGAATATGAGCTAAAAATGATTCAGCAGATGGGTTTCTCTGAATACTTTTTAGTAGTTTGGGACTACATGAAATATGCTAGAGATAACAATATTCCCGTAGGGCCAGGACGTGGTTCTGCCGCAGGTTCTTTAGTTGCCTACGTCCTCAATATTACCAACATAGACCCGGTACACCACGGATTGCTATTCGAGAGATTTCTCAATCCCGAACGCAAATCGATGCCAGATATTGATAGCGATTTCTGCATAGAAAGACGCGACGACATGATTAAATACGTTACAGAAAAATATGGGACAGACCGCGTAGCGCAAATTATTACCTTTAACAGAATGACATCAAAAGCTGTCTTAAAAGATGTTGCCAGAGTTTTAGGTATTCCCTACAAAAAAGCCGATGAAATGGCAAAAATGATTCCCGTATCGCGGGGAAAACCGGAAAAACTCAAAGTAATGATTTCCGATGCAACACCTGCACCAGAATTTAAAGAAAACTATGAACATACGATTTGTACCAATGCAGAAACTGGCACTGATGTCCCAGTTCGTCAGTGGATTGATATGGCAATTCGCATTGAAGGAACTAACAAAACCTATGGTGTTCACGCGGCTGGTGTGGTAATTTCTTCCATTCCCCTTGATGAAATTGTACCCCTGCAAAAGAATAACGAAGGCTCTGTAATCACTCAATATTTCATGGAAGACTTGGAATTTTTGGGGCTACTCAAAATGGACTTTTTGGGACTCAAAAATTTAACAACTCTCCAAAAAACCGTTGATTATGTTAAGCAAACGCAAGATATAACTATCGATGCTGAAGGCTTACCTTCTGATATAGAACGCAGAGCTCAAGAGACATTTGTTAGGAACCACAAGTTGCCAGGTGATGTAGCCAAAACTTATCAACTATTAGAAAAAGGAGATTTAGAAGGTATTTTTCAACTAGAATCTTCTGGGATGCTTGATGTAGTTAAAAAAATCAAACCTTCCTGTCTGGATGATATTTCTTCTATTCTGGCGCTTTATCGTCCCGGCCCGCTGGATGCTGGTTTGATTCCACAATTTATCGATCGCAAACACGGTCGAGAGGTGGTTAAATATGACCATCCGTTATTAGAACCGATTTTAAAAGAGACCTATGGAACGCTTTGTTTCCAAGAGCAAATCATGCGGATGGCTCAAGATTTGGCGGGCTATTCTTTAGGTCAAGCTGACTTGCTGCGCCGCGCAATGGGCAAGAAGAAGGCTGATGAAATGCAGAAGCAAAAGGAAACATTTATTGATGGGGCAACTAAAAATGGTGTCGCTCAAAGAGTTGCCGAAGAGTTGTTCGGGCAGATGCTACAATTCGCTGAGTATTGTTTTAATAAATCCCATTCAATGGCCTATGCCTATATCACTTATCAAACTGCTTATTTAAAGGCAAATTTTCCTGTTGAATATATGGCTGCACTGCTGACTGCTAATAGAGGCGATCAGGAGAAGGTACAGAGATATATTGCTAATTGTCTCAAGCTGAAGATTGATGTTGAGCCACCTGATATTAATGGTTCTGAACTTACTTTCACGCCATTGCCGATGGAGATGACAAAGGCGGAAAAACATAAGATTTTGTTTGGGATTTCGGCGGTGAAAAATGTGGGTGAGGGGGCAATTGAGAATATTTTGGAGGCGCGCAAGGAAGGGGGTGATTTTAAGTCTTTACCGGATTTGTGCGATCGCGTCAACCTCCATTCCGTCAACCGCCGCGCCTTGGAAGCATTGATTCAATGTGGAGCTTTTGACAAAATTTACAACAACCGTCAACAGTTAGTCAATGACCTGGAAGGGGTGATTAAATGGGCGCAAGACCGCAAAAAAGACCGAGAAACTGGTCAAGGTAATCTATTTGACTTGTTAGGTGACACGAGTTTTGGAAAAACGGCAAATAAGTATGAGTCTGCACCAAAATCTAGATTAGTAAAAAATTATGACACTCAGGAAAAATTACGTTTGGAAAAAGAATTGCTCGGTTTTTATGTATCAGAACATCCCCTGAAAAATCTGCTTCAAATGAACCAAGATCCAGATGTGGTGACTCTCGCACAGTTAGCAGATAAAAAGGGGAAAGTGTCAGTTATTGTCATGATTAACAATATCAAACTTGTCGTGACCAAGAAAGGCGATGCGATGGCAATTTTGCAATTAGAAGATTTGACGCATCAAATCAAAGCTGTTGTGTTTCCCAAGAGTTATGAAGAAGTTAAGCAGCATATTACAGAGAATGCTATCTTACAGATTAGTGGGAAAATTGAGAAAGATGGCGAGGAAATTCAGATTATTGTAGATACTGCAAAGCCAGTAGAAGTAGTTGAGGTTGTAGAGGAAATGGAGATGGTGCCACCGGAAATAAAAACCCATTGGGTGCCAGTACCGATCAATATTGTACGATCGACAAAACCTGTGGAACTTTTAGAAATGGTGATTGTCAAGTTGACATCGCAGCAGATAAAAGATACGAAAAGTTTGAATTCCCTCAAAGCTATTTTACAAGAACTCTCAAATCGGGGAGGAGATGACAGCGTTTCGGTGGCGGGAATTGTCGTAGGTGAATATTCATGTCAACCCCTTCGCCTTAGCAGTCAATTGTGGGTACAAGATGGCGCAGAAACGGTCAGTCGTCTCAAATCTGCTGGATTTGATGCTCGAATTTTTCCTCTCAACAATCATGGGGATGCTGTGATATTTCGAGAAATGCGCGAGCAACTAAATTTACACTCTTGGGCCAGTTGTTTACTTGACACCGATCGCGATCGCATTTCTAGCTATCTCAAATATCTCACACAATCATCACAAACCACAGCCCCTCCCTTTTAGAGATCAATTTGTCGATACAGGGACTGTCAGTCAATTTGGGATTGGTGATTACTGTTTCGCTTTAATCACCGCCTCCCTAAAGCCTAAAACTACTAAAATATTGGCCAATGTCAAGAAAAATTCTGCTGAACCATGAAGCCAATCAACGTTGGCTAGGGATTCATTATAAGCAACTTTTGCATAAATTGCTGCGGGAATAGTCACTCCTACAAAAACTAGAGTACCATAAAATCCAATCAAAGCTAAACGTGGCATCTTTCCCGATCGAGTCAAAAACCACAGAAATCCCAAGTAGGGAAATAGAGACAAAACAAATAAACTTTCCTTGGAAAACATAAGTAATTGTTGATTGGTCAGCTCCTATGATAAATCAAAATTTCAAAATTATTCACGATAATTCCGAAATTTTAATAAAAACTATAACTCTGATAGATTTAGATGCACCCTTAACATAGTTACCCAGCAATTAGAAAATGAGATTCAACCAAACTATTTTGTTTCTTCTGCTTCAACCAAGCATACTTGAAATCATTAATATTCAAGCATATTTCTCTATCTCCCACTGTGAATTCTTGGATTTTAGCATCAAAATCAAAATACAGCCCGCAATCCCAAATTCTGAATTCCAAGCGTTCTTCAAATACTATAATTTCTAGTTGGATAGGAGTCTCCACAGGCAAATGTTTGTGAGCATGACGAACAGCATTAGTGAAGCCTTCAACCAAAGCCAACTGAAATTCAAACCAAGTCTGAGTTGGCAGTGATAAATCTTCTAACAGCTCAAACCACTCCAAAACATTAGTTAAAGAATTCAAATCACTACTGACTTGCAGACTCAGTTTTTTAACAGCAATATCATCTAATACCTCTTCTTGCTGTTCGAGATCCAGCCAATCCCAGCGATTTAAAAGATTCATTAACCCATCTAAAACACAAGTTTTTTGATATTTTTTGTGTTGCGATTGACTTTCTGCTTCGTAACTTTTACTCACTAACAAACAATTTCGATCGTCGAGAGTACGAGTGTAACTTAACTGGTCTGCAATCTGCCACATGAGTTTGATACCTCTACCGCTTTCTGCCAGTTCATCTATGCTAGTAGACATTTGTTTTCCTCGTTTGAAAGTGTTAGCGTTAATTAGTTTGCACACCCGCCGTTTATGAGCTGTATTTTTTTATACTTACTTACTCAGTATTATTTCGGCGATTACACAAGAATGCTATCTTTTTTGTAGAAGCAGAGGCATCAGCAATATGTCTCAAGAGTCTAAGCCAATTGGCTTAGTTACTCAGCACCTGTACGGAGACGATCGCCCTCAGTAGCAACACAAAACTTAATAGAGTACAAATACTCCTTAGCTATCCTCAGTAGTTACTTGTTTTAGGGGGTATTACCCCCTGCACTATTGATTCCATGCCTTTGACTGCTGCTGAAGGAGATGTGCAAGCCCGCGCCCATAGGCTCGGAGTGTCACCCAAACCACGTAAGTAATATTTCGCTATGACTAAAATTCAACTGACTGTTCTGACAGCAGCGATACTGATACTCCCATTTTTGTCAGCCATTCCCCTAAAAGCTCAAAATTTGTCTCTACTCCAGCGACTATTAGAAACCAGAGGATGTCCCGGCTGCGACCTCTTTGGAGCCTCCTTAAGCCGGGCAGATCTGTTTGGAGTTAACTTAAGCGGTGCCATCCTCAGCAGGGCCGACCTGATTGAAGCCGATTTAACTGCGGCTGATTTAATGGAAGCTAATTTAAATAATGCCAACATGAGAAATGCTTTTTTGACCAATGCCGACCTCAGTAAAGCCGATCTTAGCAGGGCTGATATCAGGGGCGCAAACTTAGAAAATGCTAACCTCAGCGAGAGTTTTCTCAGAGATGCCTCTCTCCAGTCTACTAACTTGAAATGTACTAATTTGAGTGCCACTAAACTAGGTCGGACAGATCTCAGGAATGCTGATTTAACTGGTGCAAATCTCAGTGGTGCCGACCTCATAGAAGCCGATTTAACTGGTGCAAATCTCAGCGGTGCAGATCTCAGGAATGCCGATCTCAGTGATGCTAGATTGATCAAAACCAATCTCAAAGATGCGAATATATGTGGTGCGCGGATGCCCAATAAAAAAATATCTCAGCGAGGTTGCCAAGTTAAAAAAGGAGAAGAAAAAGTAATCAAAATGAATAATTACTGCAATTACTGTCCGGCTCTTTGAAGATTGTTGAGCAAAGTCGGAGACGGCATTGCTGTGTCCCTACCCCAAAATAATCAGGTAGGGAAACGGCATTGCCGTCTCCTCATTATTACTATTTAATGTTTAATGGTGTTTGCCTGTTGGACAAATTGGCTGACTCTTTCCAGATATTGATGACCCGCCAACTCTGCTACATTATTGTGACCAGCATCAGGAACTATATACAACTGTTTGGGTTCAGGAGCGCTATCAAACAATTTTTTACTCATTTCAACGGGAACTATAGTATCAGCAGTGCCATGAATAAATAGTACAGGCATTTGCAGGCGATCGAGCTTAGCAACAGAATCAAACCGCTGTGTCAACAATAAATCGATCGGAAATATCCGATATACACTGGATTGAAAGTCTACCATTGCCCGCGCTGAAGTAAAAGAGCCTTGCACAATTAACCCAGCCGTCTTTGGGTGTCGCACCGCTAGATCGATCGCGATCGCCCCTCCCAAAGAATGACCATAAATATAAATTTGGTTGGGGTTAATTCCCCGTTGTTTCACTAAATAATCCATAGCAAGTTGAGCATCTTCATACACCTGAGATTCCGTCGGAAACTCGCCCTGGCTTTTTCCATAACCGCGATAATCTATGAGGAATACGGACAAACCTAAGCGATGAAATCGACTAGCGTGTTCCACATTCGCTCCCACATTTAAACCATTCCCATGTAGGTATAAAACTACGCCCCCTAGCCCCCCCTTGTTAAGGGGGGGGACAGGAGAGGGAGTTGCAGATCCTTTATTTTGGGGGGGAACTGAATTTCTTGCTCCCCCCCTTAGCAAGGGGGGGCTGGGGGGGGTAGCCGATGCCGGAATCCACCAACCGTGTACGCTTTCCGCTGCGCCATTTGTACTTGAAATTGGCAGCACAACATCTTGATATTGCAACTGAAAATCTTTTGGAGTAGTTTCGATCGCCCGCGTCGGAAAAAAGATAAACTTACCTTGGGCTACAAATAGAAATACACAAGCACCAGAATAGGCGATCGCCAAAAATGTCCCAAAAGCTATTAGGGATTTAGACAAAATTAATACCACCAAGTTGTTCATAGGAAATAGGGAAGTGCGCGGGGAATTGGAAATTAGTCAAAAATGTATGGCTAATTATTAATTGACATAACTAGCCATAATTCCTTACTAACTTCCGCCGCAGCGTTCCGCCTAATTTCAAAAATTAATCCAATTTCGGATGATGCAAGTGCCAATTTGTAGACTGTTCGTAAGCGTGAGCCACTTGAAACAACCGAGATTCTTGTAAAACATTACCAATCAGTTGTATGCCTACAGGCAATCCCCGATCGTCGAAGCCACAGGGCAAACTTAAAGCTGGCAAACCCGCAAGATTGACTGGAATAGTCATCAAATCTGACAAATACATACTCAACGGATCGTTAAACTTTTCACCTGCTTTAAAAGCCGTAGTCGGAGCAGTCGGACTAACCAAAACATCAACTTGAGCAAAAGCTTTCTCAAAGTCTTCTTTAATTAAAGTCCGCACTTTTTGAGCTTTTAGATAATAAGCGTCGTAATATCCAGCCGACAAAACGTAAGTGCCGATCGCAATCCGGCGTTTAACTTCCGAACCGAACCCTTGAGAGCGAGTTTTGGCATACATATCCAAAAGATTGTCATAGTCAGGAGACCGGAAACCGTACTTAACTCCATCATATCTCGCCAAATTTGCCGAAGCTTCAGACGGAGCAATAACGTAGTAAGTGGGCAAACCGTAGCGGAATCGGGGACAGGAAACTACTTGAATTTCTGCTCCCAATTGTTGAAATTGTTCGATCGCCTTAGTAACAGCTTCTTTAACACCAGGATCTAACCCTACACCAAAAGTTTCTTTAATTACCCCGATTCTAATCTGACCTTTCGGACGCAAATTAGGTCTCAAAGCTTGAGCATAATCAGGAATTTCCACATTGAGACTCGTGGAATCTCTCGGATCGTAACCCGCGATCGCGCCTAACAAAATCGCCGCATCCTCAACAGTCCGACCAAAAGGCCCGATTTGATCGAGAGAGGAAGCATAGGCCACCAAACCGTAGCGAGAAACCAATCCATAGGTCGGTTTTAGCCCCACCAAGCCACAAAACGAAGCTGGTTGACGGATCGAACCTCCAGTATCGGAACCCAAACTCACCACGCATTCTCCCGACGCTACCGCAGAGGCAGAACCACCAGAAGAACCACCGGGAACGCGCTCTAAGTCCCAAGGATTCGCGGTAACTTGATAAGCAGAAGTTTCCGTCGAGCTCCCCATTGCGAACTCGTCCATGTTCGCCTTACCCACAATCACCGCACCAGCGGCTTGGAGTTTCGACACAACAGTGGCATCGTAGGGAGGGACAAAATTCTCCAAAATCCGAGAGGCGCAGGTTGTGGGAACGCCTTGGGTGCACATATTGTCTTTAACGGCGATCGGGATTCCGGCCAACAGCCCAATTTCTTCCCCGGCGGCGATTTGGGCATCAACTTGAACAGCTTGTGCCATTGCGCGGTCTGCTGTGACGCACAGAAAGCTTTTCAACTTTGGCTCTAACTGGGTAATACGGTCTAATGCTTCTTGAGTAATTTCCACAGCAGAGCGTTCTTTATTAACCAGTTGTCGGTGCAACTCGCGGATGGATGCCATGCTCGTACCTTTATCGTTTCTACTTTCACTGTATATGTCAATATAGCTGGCAATTGCACCTGCTTACTGCCTGCGTGCAAAGTCCGCATCTGAGGTGGGTGCGGGTAGTGTCTTTGTGGAACAGGCATCTTGCCTGTTATTGATATTAGTGAAAAAGTGCGATTTTCCGTCGCAACTCCCGAATTACTGTACTTGTATGGTTGTCGCGCGACATTTGCCAGCATTCCTCCACAATTTCTGGTACATTAAAATTGGGGAAATAACGGCTAACTAAACTTTCGACATATCGACCATTTTCCAAACAGTAAATTATTAGCTTTTTTTTCTTAAACAGCCACACTTCCGGCACTTGATAAGGCAAATAATCATCTAAATCTGTATAGCTAGTTACGTCTACTTCGATTACTAAATCGGGCGGCGGTTCAACACCCCAAGCAATCCGATCTTTACCAAGAATTGCCGCGCAATTATCGATATAAAAACAATAATCTGGTTCAATCCCTCTTACCTCCGGCAAATCCATTGTAATTGGCGTAAACGCTTCATAATCTCGCCCCAAGAAATCTAGGAGAACTTTGACGACATCAGCAATGATATTTGCTTGTTTTCCGTGTACTGGTAAAGGGGACATTAACAAAATCTCTCCTGGTCGATATTTGATGCGTGGAATTTGGCGATCGCCCAATTGTTCTACAAGTGCTTGGTAATCCTGCCAACTACCAGGAAATTTTATCAGTGTTCCTGGGGGCAAATGAATCTTTTCTGGGGTGACGACTGCAAACATAAAGCTTATACCTCCTGATTGAATTATATGTGTTTCAAGCCAGAGTCGCCAGTGGTTCAGATTTGTGCGATCGGGCTATAATAGGTAAACACGGAGGTAAAACAATGGATACCAGCGCGACCTATCGAGAAATCATAAAACAGGTTATTCTTCAATTTGCTAAATTGCATCCCTCTCATGGAGACATTAGACTAGATACGGTGTTTGATGAAATAGGCGATCGCTATGCTCTCATGCAAGTGGGTTGGGATAGAGGACGGCGAGTGAGAGGGAATTTAATTTACATTACCCTACAAGATGGAAAAGTTTATATTGAATACGATGGCATGGAATGCGGCATTACCCAAAATTTGATAGACCAAGGTATTCCAGAAAATGATATTGTTTTAGCTTTTCTTTTAGACTCTTTAATGGCTTTGACGGCCGCTGTGTAGTGATGAATGGCAAGAGAGCGATCGAAAAATAAACTTATTCTTTTCAATCTATCTGCTTCACTACCTCCAAGGCTAACCCTAGCACCTCTGCAATTTGCTCATCCTTCAATCCCAACTGTCGTAATTTACCAACCATTTCAATTTTAACTTGATTCGTGCCGTCTTGGTAGTTAGGAGTCGGAGGCTGACTTTTATCTGGGGTAGCAGTGGGTAGTTCCGAGCAACCATTGATATAGTTAATTGTGTGGCTATTACCAAAATTAGTAGGATTGCGATCGCCAAAATTTATATTCAGATTTAACGGCCGTTCTAGAACAGATTCCAGATTACCTTTATCAACAGGTTCATCAAAAACATCAGATAACATTTGCAAAAGCTTGTAACCTACATCCTTAGCATGACCCGCCGTACAACCGTAAGTATCTGCAATATCAGAATACTTTTGTCGATTCAGTATTCCCTCGATAATTTTACGCTGCAAGTTATTGAGATGTTTGCCTGTCTTCGCGCGGATCGCTTCACCTACAAATTCCAAGATATCGGCGGTGTTCATCAGTAGGCGTGTCGGAGAACTATAGTTAGTATACCCGACTTTATCCGTCTTTATCAGCCTTTTTCCGCCTTGCATAGCGACTTTAGAAATGCCCGTCTTTTTCCGTCTTTTTTTTCCTGGATTTTGAGTGCTCGGCGGGACAGGATGCGGGAAAGTTTCAGGTCACTGGGTCTGCAAGACCTAGAAGGTGTGGAACGTTTAATGCAGACAAATGTGGCTCATGGATTGAGTACAATATCTATGCAGTTAGGAGGTATGTAGGAAATCCTATTGCCGCCTACAATCGAGCGTTTGCAGTCGCTCAGGATGCTAAGAACACAATCAATAGATTAATTGCCAGCCAGTCAACCCCTAGTCCACAACCGTCACAACCATCCAATTCAGCCTGTGTTACTGTCGATTCAAGAAACGGATGGCAGCATTTTAACTTACCAGGCAGTTTTACTAGAGTCGCAAGTATCAGTGGAGGTTGGAGTGTTGATAGTCGAAGTTACTCTCCTGTTAGTTCTGGAGGACATACAGGACAGGATGCTGAACGGCTTGCTCCATATAATCAGTACAAATTCGATCAGAAATTTCCATTCGGTGCTTTGTTAATGGGAACAGGTGGCGGGACTTTATGGGTTCAGAATCCAGTATCTTTCACAAGTGGCTTTGGAGCTGTAGACATGAGAATTAATGATGCTGATAATGCACTTGGCGATAACGGAGGAACTCTTCAAGTGTGCTTCGGTAACTAAGTTATGTATTAGTGCGATCGCATTTGCTGTAGGCTGGGTTGAAGCAAATGCGATCGCTTTTTACTAAAAGCTATTATCAATCTAATCGACATCAACGCTTATTAGAAGCGGATAATCTCGATCGTGCATCACGATCGCCCTTCGATTCCCGATCGTGCAACCCGATCTTCGTTTAGAGGTAAACCGAGGAGATTCGAGAAATGAATCAAGCAAGATTTGACCGCAAGGCTTGTGTTATGCTAATTATAGAAGACTTTAGGAATAAGAGGCCATGAAAAATCGCAGCTTTACAGTTCTTGTGTACAAAGAAGATGATATGTACATAGCTGAATGTCCAGAAGTTGGAACAGTAGATCAAGGTGAAACGATCGAGCAGGCGATTGCGGGTTTGAGAGAGGCTACGCGGTTATATTTGGAGGAATTTCCTGTACCTGAAACATCTCCTAGATTTGTGACCAACATTGAGGTCAGCTATGCCTAAAATGCCGCGAATTTCAAGTAGAGAAGCAATTCGTGCATTGGAGCGTTTAGGATTCGAGTAAGTTCGTCAAACTGGCAGTCATGTTGTCCTGAAGAAAGAAACCGAAGAAGGCGATATTGGTTGTGTTGTTCCAGTGCATCAAGAATTGAAGGTTGGTACGTTGAGCGGCATTCTCAAGCAGGCGCAAGTCACAGTCGAGGAGTTCATTGAGAGTTTGTGAAGTCTAACAATAGAAAAGGGAAACTCGATCGTACTAGGCATGAGTAGATGCCTCTCGGTCATCCTGAATCATCTGCATCAGAATGTTTGCAGCTTCCGTTACGTCGTAGGGCGACCAAACCGGATACTCTGATGTAGAAAAGATAACTTGTAGTTCAGCCTTTGGGATTTGCACAGCTAGGAGTTTGAAGAGTGATAATTTGTCTGACTGGCTCAGACTGTCCACCAAAGGAATTAACTCAGCGAGAGACATAGTTTAAACTCCCAGACATACGAGGATACATTTATCATAAGCGATCTGTGAGACACGGTTTTATAGATAGGCGATCGATAAGGACTGGGATGCGATCGCACCAATAATCTAATTTTAAACAGAAGTGCGATCGCCCTTCCTCCACCTCTTCAACAACTCCGGCGTCACCAAACCTTGCGGAAAAAATATCGTCCCCAAAACAATCAGCACCCCAAACACAATTAACCGCCCATCCCGCAGAAATTGCGCCAACCAAACCGGCAATCCCTGAACAGTCGCCATCCCCCTCAAAACCTCCGGTAAAGCAGTAAACACCATCCCACCCAAAACAGCTCCCAAAAATGTTCTGCTACCACCAATCAACACAGAAGTCAAGTAAATAATACTAGCATCAAAAGTCCCTTGACGGGCATTCCAAGTATTCAGAAAATGAGCACTAATAGCACCCACAACACCAGCTAAAATAGCACCTAACGTAAAAGCCAAAACCTTATAAAAAGTTGGATTAATGCCGATCGCATCCGCCGCCAACTCATCAGCCCGAATCGCCGCAAAAGCCCGCCCCACCCGAATCCGTTCCAGCCGATACACAATCGCCATACTGACCAACAGTAAAGGTAGTACAATCCACAAATACTCGATCGGCGTCCCAAACGGTTGCGGAATCCCAAAAATACCAACCGCCCCGCCAGTGATATCCAGATTCAGCGATAAAACCCGCAAAATTTCCACAAAAGCAATAGTTGCGATCGCCAAATAAATCCCACTCAACCGCAGCGCCGGAATTCCCACCAAAATCCCCAACAACCCCGAAACAACCCCTGCAATTATCATCTCCACTAACAGCAATGGCAGAGGAAATAAACCTTCTGTCGGCTTAAACACCGTCGTAGACAAAATCGCCGCAATATACCCACCCAACGCATAAAAACCAGGGCTAGCCAGGGACAACTGACCAGTCATTAAAGGCAAATAAAGCGACATTCCCAACATTGCACCCAGCAACATCCAGACAATCAGAAACCCGTAAGTAGTAAAAAAATCATTCATAACTTTATTTATTAATATGCAAAGAAATAAGTTTATTTTCTTCTTTCTCTTCCTTCACGTCCTTTGCGTCTTCGCGGTTCATTTAATCTTACTCCCTATTGTCCAGCGTATATTTTGATATAACAAAATAAACTTAAACCTTTTGAATCAAACGCCGTCCCAACAAACCCTGTGGCCTAACCAAGAGCATAATAAATAATATCGCAAAAGCCACGGCATCCTTATAAGCCGAAAAATCTCCCGGTACAAAAGCCTCCACCAAACCAATGATAAACCCACCCAAAACCGCCCCAGGAATACTCCCCAAGCCCCCAAGCACAATCACCGCCAAACCCTTCAAACCAAAAGCAATACCAAAATAAGGCCCCGCAATACTCACACTAGAACCCACCAAACTTCCCGCCAAACCAGCCAGAAAACTACTCACAAAAAACGTCAATACAATATATCGATCGGTATCAATCCCCAACAAACTAGAAGTAGTAGCATCTTCAGCCACCGCCTGCATCGCTTTGCCAAACTTAGTGAAATTTATCAAGTAAGTTAAGACAGCCACAATCGCCACTGATACCGCAAAAATTACTATTTGCACAGTCCGAATCGGAATTGGTTTATCCGCTGTTCCGAAGTTAATTGCAGCAGGCAAATAGCCGTAAGTGTTAGCAGGAAAAGTGTAAATCTCCGCACCGACAAGATATTGGATGATATTGGCGATCGCCACTGCTACACCCAAACTAGAAACCACCGTCAGCAAAGGATCTGAGTGCCGGTGGCGTAAGGGCAAAAAAGCAACTCGTTCAACAATTACTCCCACCAAACCAGCCAACACACTGCCCAAAATGAGTGCCACAGCAAAAGGCAACTGCACAGGGATTCTCGCATTAGCCAACAACCCGTTAAAACCAAAAGCACCGCCCATCAACGCATAAGTGAAATAAGCACCCAAAGTAAACACTGCACCGTGAGCAAAATTAATAATTCCGAGAATAGAAAAAACCAGCGTGTATCCCAGGGCAAAAATAGCATACACGCTGCCGATCGACAAACCATTCAAAAATTGTTGCAGAAACAGAGTTAAGTCCATAGCCAGTCACGAATTAGGCATCAACATTAAATCATTCAATCACAAATAGGCTAAAAACTACTGTCCTATTTTTTGACTGCATCCGTTAAATCCCTACAAAATCCGTTGCTGAACTTCCTTTATTTCAAAAATTCAAACTTCCCATTAACTCCATCCGCATCCATTTTAATTTGTGCCACATAAAAGTCTTTTTGATTGATTTCACCTTCCTGCGTAAAAGAAATTTCCCCCAAAGGCGTATCATACTTGCCAGTCAACAACTGCTCATTAAGCTTTGTACGCAAGTCTGCCAAAGGCTTTTCACTAACCTTAGACTGAGCATTAATTGCCTTTAATGACTCCACAAAAACTTGTACGCCAGTAAAAGCTTGAGCGCTAAACTGAGGCGGTTCCTTCTTAAATTGAGCGCGATAAGCATCGCGGAAAGCCTTATTAATTTCATTCTGATATTCGGGACTGTATGCTTGGGCAATCAAAACCCCATCGCAAAGAGCCTTGCAAACAGTAAATACATTGGAAGTATTCAAACCGTTGCCGCCAATAATAACGCCTTTGTAGCCCAACTCCCGCAATTGCTTAATTAAATTGCCTCCATCTGCGGCCAACCCAGAAATAATTATCAAATCGGGCTTGACATTGATCCCATTAGTGGCTTGAGATTGGAAATCTGTATCAGTAGTCAAGAATTTTTGGACTGTTGCCAATTCCAGCCCCATCTCTTTAACGGTTTTCTGAAAAGTTTCAGTCTCAGATTTGCTGAAAGCATCATTCTGAGCAAAAAACACGGCTACTTTCTTGATATTGGGATTTTGCTTGAGGGCTGCTTTAACCGCATTAGGTGCTACCACGGCGACAGGTGCGGAGACTCTGGCCACATAATCGCCAATCTGGGGAATACCTTTAGCCGTGTTGGAGGGTGCGAGGACGGGAACTTTGGCGCGATCGGCGATCGGATCGGCACTAAAAGCCTGCTGCGAGAGAGTTGGCCCCACAATACCCACCACCTTATCCTGATTGATCAGAGTATTGAAAGCATTGATCGCCCCTTGTTCATCTCCACCAGTATCTTGGAACACCAGTCTAATCGGCGTCCCATCCACACCGCCCTTATCGTTAAAATACTTCTCAGCAATTTTAGCCCCAGCCACCTGTTCCTGACCGAGTAAAGCCACATTGCTAGTTTGCGCCACCCCAATGCCTATATATATAGTGTTGGAATTCTGCCCAACCGAACCCCCAGCCGAAGCAGCGGGAGATGGCGAAGTCGCCGGAGATGCTGTGGTAGAGGCTTGGGGGCTATTTGTTTGACTGCAACCCAGCAGCAGTGAAGCGCAGGTAATGAATAAGGCACTAGAGCGAGCAGTCGGTTTTTTCATGAGCGATCGAACATATATATAGAACATCTACACGTAAAGATATTCTACCCATAAGAGGAATAGTCCCCTGAAAAAACATTACTCTTACGCCTCAAAACAGGTGACATCCGGAAAAGAGGAGAATGGTCGCAGATGCCGGATCGTTCAAAATGGATGAAAGGCTGTCTGTGTATAGGGTGTGGCAAGCGCCAAAAATACTTTGCCAAAACGCTTGACAAGAATCGGGTAAGTAAGTATATTAATA
>NZ_JAKJHX010000065.1:0-16656 GCF_021648855.1 Tychonema litorale BBK16
GCGTAATCGATCGCACTTTAATATTAAACGGACTGGATGTATTCAGGCGATCGCTACCACCGGCAGCCACTTTGTAATCGCGGACATCCCGCAAACCAATTAAACCTACCGATTGAGGAAACGCTTTCGGACGATTGGGATAACCATCGCGTAATTGGCGCAGGATAGAAATCAATGCTTGGTCTTGTAATGCGTCAATTTCGTCGATAAAAATAGCCAAAGGACGAGATGAAACTTGTGACCAAGCTTGTAAAGCAGCCCGAATTTTCTGTCCCGACTGTATGCTTGTCCAGTCGGGCGGTTGTAATTCGGGTGGGAGACGGACGGAAATATTGTCTCGCCAAGCACCCAGAATGGCATCTTCAGCACCAGCTATGTCTTGACTGAAGGGTGCGCCCACTTCCACGGACAGCATGACGGCTGTGTATTGTCCGCCCAGGGTAAGTTGTTTGGCTAAGGCCAGCATGGCCGTGGTTTTTCCCACTTGTCGGGGTGCATGGATGACGAAATAGCTGCGTTGAGCAATTAAACGTTCTAAGCCCGGTAAGCGCACCGTGGGCGGCAGTGCATAATGAATGTCTTCCTGGCAAGGGCCTGCGGTATTGAACCAGCGTGGCATAGGTCAATTGGGGCGAATGGGGCTGCTCTTAGTTTACTCTTCCACCCGATAGCCCAATTCCGCCAAACGAGTCCGAGACTGCCGCCATTTCGGCTGCACCTTGACAAATAACTCCAAATATACTTTACCTTCAATTAACTTTTGAATCTGTTCGCGGGCCGCACTGCCGATCGACTTGAGCATAGCGCCACTCTTACCGATTAAAATACCTTTTTGGGAGTCCCGTTCAACGTTAATTGAAGCCAGAATGCGAGTAATTTTCGGTTCCTCTTCCACAACTTCGATCGCAATTGCTACAGAATGCGGCACTTCTTCCCGCGTCAACAGCAAAATCTGTTCCCGAATCAACTCACCCATAATAAAGCGTTCCGGCTGGTCAGTCACCAAATCTGGCGGATAGTAATAGGGCCCAACTTCCAAATGTTCGACTAACAACTTTTGCAGCGACTCCACACCCTCGCCAGTTAAGGCCGAAAACTTGACCACTGGCCACTGAGGATTGACAATTTGCTCGTAAGTGCGATCGATTAACACACAGTCAGGCGGCTGCTCGTCTAACTTATTCAGCCCCAAAATCACCGGTACCTCTGTATTGCTGAGGATTTCCACAATATATCGATCGCCCCCACCAGACTCTACCGAGCCATCCACCACAAATAATACTAAATCGACCGATCGAATCGCCGTTTTAGCATTCTGCACCAAAACCTTACCCAATTGGTGATGAGGCTTATGAATTCCCGGAGTATCCACAAAAATTATCTGCGCCTCATCCGTCGTCAAAATACCCCGCAATCTATTGCGAGTCGTCTGAGAAACCGGCGAAGTAATCGCAATTTTCTGCCCCACCAACAGATTCATCAGGGTTGACTTGCCCACATTCGGGCGTCCGACAATCGCCACAAAGCCCGATTTGTAACCCGCAGGAGCCACGGGAACACTCATAATTTCTGATAAGTCTATAATCTTGCTATCTTCCACTAAAACCACCAATATTCAAGCTCCTTCTCCACCCATTGTCCCTTGAAAGTGCTAAAACGACAATTTTATCGAGAAATAAGGTATAGCAAATAACACTCAAACCTTTAGCCATAATCAACCAGCGTTAAAAATCGATATCTGCTTCACAAAGCTTGATATCTGAGACAAAATTTGATAAAGTTCCAAAAGGCATCCATCAAAAATCAATAATCCTGGTAAAACCCAGTCCCCAAAGCTGTAACAACTTCAGATGTGTAAATATCTAACTCAACTGAAACCATTTTACAGTGGTTCTGGAAAACCCGTTTAAAACTTTTTGAGGATGTATAGTAATAAACTAAGTGGGTTAAACTCACAATCAAAAGCTCACTATCAACAATTTGTTGATAATTAGAAGCTCAGGTTTGTGGCGTCCACCTAAGTAGTTCTAGTCGTATAATGTTGAGGAGCTGAATCTAATGAAATCGAAATTATTTTGGAGTATCTGCACCGTTGTGGTAGCCAGCTTGCCGATGCCAAGCTTTGCTCAAACCAAGCCTGTAGAAGTACGTTTTGACTATAAAGGCAGCTCGATGAAGTATCAAGTCCTGCCGGGCGCAATACCTGACAGAACCTTGCCCAGGTCCTTTGATTTTCCAATTATTACCAATGTTGCTACTGATACTAGCATCACCAGCGATTTCTTAATTACCGATGAGTTTCGCGCCCCAGCAACCCGCTCAGAATACACTTCGGCTCTCAACACCTGGGCAGCAGCAGTGAAAGAATGCATGGTCAAAAAACCACGCTTGATTCGTGCTAGTACCAAAAATCCAGTTTTGTTTGATGGCAAAGCAGGCACGATTGTGAGAAATGCCAATAACCGTGCAGTTTGCAAATAAGCGAGTAGATTCTGCTTTCTGAAAACCAAAAATCAAGGGCATTCTTGAACAAAAAGAGCAATGGAAAAGCTATTGCTCTTTTTGTTTGCTAAATTTCAATGAATATCAATAGCATCGGAATTAATATTACCCGAAATTAGGAGACGGCAGTGCCGTTTCCCTACCTGATTATTTTGGGGTAGGGACACTCCAAAAGCCGTCTCCGAACTATCATCTCGCTCGTGGAACCTGAATTGATATCAAGGAGGCAAAAACCCGGTTTCTTAAGGTAGTTGTGTCATTTTACGTGGATGCGCGAGAAACCGGGTTTTTAGGTTGGTAGTCCGATCAAGTGGCGCAAAATTCATTTGTACTGAGTAAAATTTCGCCGTAGTCAGGAATCCAAGCCAGCCATTTTTCCTCGGAACACTCACACAAAAGCCATGCTTCGTCAAAGCTGAATGCTGTTGGTGGATTGAATAATTTAACCCAGGTAGAAGCGGAAAATTTGGGTGTTGGTGCTGCGGGATTCGATGCCAATTTTTCCCACCAGGCTCCACTTGCGACGCTTCCTTGACGAATTTTTGGCAACCAAGTACGAATATCTGTTTCTAGTTTCATCTTCACACCTCCTGTCGAGGGATGAGTCTGCACCAGGGCTTGCAACAACGCAGGGCGAAGGGGCAGAAAATTGTTTATGTAGTCTATGTTACAGATTTTCAATAGTAAATGTGCATGATTGTAGTGAAACTTTACAATTCAGAGCCAAAAACTAGAGCAAAGCTGAAAAAAATTAAGTGGCTCTTGTGCGATCGGCAATAATCAATTACCATCACAAAAATATCGGAGTTTTTTGAGCAAAAGTACGAATGAACACAGTTGCAAAACCCCAATGGAAAACCCTAGACCGCTTTGTAGAAATCAAATCTGACTGGGTAAAACTAATCGGCGAACACCTTGAAACTGGTGAAGGGCAAATTGTCGAATATTGGCGAGTAGAAAGGGCAGATTCAGTGGTAATTTTGACAATTCAAGCTGACAAATTCCTGTTTCCCGCACCGATGTATCGCCCCGGTGTGGGAGAAGCAACCCTCGATTTTCCCGGCGGTCGCGTACCTGCCGGAGCAACAGCAGCAGCGGCAGTTCCAGCTATAATCAAAAGAGAATTAGGAGTGTCAGAAAGTGCGATCGCGCATATCGAGCCTCTCAACCTCATAGGATGGGCAATTAACAGTTCATTTTCCAATCAGAAACTCTACGGTTTTGTCGCAGAATTGCACCCTAAAGCAACAGTAAATCCCGAACTTATCGGTGCTACATATTCTGTAACGCCAACCGGAATTAGTGATTTGCTAACAAAATTAACTTGTCTCCAATGTCGAGCATTATTGTTAGAATGGCAAAATCAATCAATTTTGGATTTTAGATTTTAGATTAGGATTTACGCATATATACTAAAGAAACCGGGTTTTTCATTTTAGTTAAAGGCTGGGATACAGTATTTTCGTAAAAAAACCCGGTTTCTGATTTCCCATGTGTCCATAACTGTTCAGGAAAACCAATATAACTGAAACTATCCATGTCTTCCAACAATGAAACTGCTGTCCAATGCTTCGACGTCACCTATCGCCTCAACCGCCGAAACTTAGTAGAAAATCTCAATTTCAAAGTCTTACAAGGAGAAGTTTTAGTATTGCTAGGACGCAGTGGTAGTGGCAAAACTACTACCATGAAATTGATTAACAATCTACTAACACCAAGCAGTGGCGAAATTACTGTCATGGGAAAACCGACAACTCAGTGGAACTCCATTCAACTGCGGCGAAAAATTGGCTATGTAATCCAAGAAATCGGTTTGTTTCCCCATTTTACAGTTGAGCAAAATATCGGTTTAGTGCCAAAATTGGAAGGCTGGGAGGGCGATCGCATTCAATCTCGCGTCCACCAACTGCTAGAATTAGTCAATCTCGACCCCCAGCACTTCGCCAAACGCTATCCCAGCCAATTATCCGGCGGACAGCGACAGCGAGTGGGGGTTGCTAGGGCGCTAGCGGCAGACCCTCCCGTGCTATTAATGGATGAACCGTTTGGTGCTTTAGACCCGATTACTCGCCTGGAATTGCAGCGGGAATTCTATAAATTGCAGCAGCAACTCGGCAAAACTGTGATTTTCGTGACTCATAGTATTCAAGAAGCTTTTTTGTTAGCTTCTAGAATTGGTTTGATGCAAAATGGACGGTTGGTTGAGTTGGCTTCTCCTGATGATTTTATGAAATCTCAGCAACCAGAAGCGATCGCTTTTTTGGAATGTTTGCAATTACCTGGAGCTGGATAATTCATCAATGATACAATTTATCAATCGTTATGGCTCAGAAATTATTCATCGCGCGATCGAACACTTATATTTAGTAACAATTGCCATTGCGATCGCGATTGCTTTGGGTATTCCCCTCGGTATTTTAATTACTAGAAAACCTCAGTTTAAAAAGACTATTTTGGGCTTTGCCAATATCATGCAAACTATTCCGAGTTTAGCATTATTTGGTTTACTAATTCCCGTACCGATTATAGGCGGCATAGGCGATCGCACAGCCATCATTGCGCTGACTCTGTATTCTTTGCTACCAATTATCCGCAATACTTATACTGGTATTATTGGTGTCGATCCTGCGATTCGCGAAGCTGGGAAAGGCATGGGGATGACGGATTGGCAATTGCTGTTGCAAGTGGAAATTCCCTTGTCAATGGGGGTGATTTTGGCGGGGGTGCGAGTTGCTGCGGTAATTGCGATCGGGCTAGCAACGATTGCTGCTGCGATCGGTGCGGGCGGTTTGGGAGTGTTTATTTTTCGGGGTGTGGCGACAGTGAATAATCAGTTACTTTTTGCTGGGGCAATTCCGGCGGCTTTGATGGCGCTAGCTGCTGATTTTGGGTTGGGTTTGATTGAACAACGGCTGTCGAAAAGTGAGGTGAAAACTCTGAATTTTTAGATAAAGCAGCCTGTGACAGGCTGCTTTTTTTTGGACTATTTTGGTAGGGAAACGGCATTGCCGTATCCTCTAATCCCGGATTTCCAGGTTGTACACGCGGCCAAGGTCAATAATTTCTTGTTGGAAGCGATCGCGCACATTCTGGGGTGACACAATCTCGCAATCTTTGCCGTATCTCCGCACATCTCGAAACAGCCAGAATAGGTTAGATACCCGCTTCACCACATGACGCACGTCTCCCACCATTTCATTTGCCACATCTTCATCCGGTTTGAATTCATAGTTCCTAGCCAATCCTTTGAAAAAGTGTAAGTGTACTTCTAGATAATCTATGTTTTCGCGCCATGTTTCACTTGCAGGTAACAAGTTAACAATCTTGTCCAAGCGCAAACACCGATTGTGAGCTAATTCCGGGATTTCTTTGGAGTCAGGATCGTCGCACCAGATTTCGAGGTACAGGCGCTTGTCGTAAAGGCGAATGTTGGCACTGCGGGCGGTAAATTCGCTCACTTTATCTTTGCCTGACTGGTAAAACAATCTGAACGGTTGGCGATCGGCCTTAAGTTGATTGAGTCGAAGTCTCCACGCTTCATTAGTTTGGCTGACTTTTTCGAGCAATTGTTGTCGCATAGGGGCTTCCAGATTGGCTCTGTCTAAGAGTAAGCCCAGTACAATCTGGGCGGCTTCGACTTCGCCGGAGTCGTTAAGGAATTTGACGGCTTTGTCCAAGGATTGTACCTGCACTGAATTGAGTGTAAAGGGTTCGCCAACTTCGATTGTTTGTTGGGCGATCGCGACCAGTAACCCAGATACGCTGGGACTTTTGCCCCATTTGATGCCGAGGCGAAGGGCGATCGCCTCTAGCTGTTCTTTGGTTCCGGTCGGTATTGACAGTGTAATCGTCTCTTTTTTGCGGGGCATTGAATTAAGTGTAACTACATACTTGACAACTTGGGTTTTAGATGTAAATATAATCTTAGTGCAATTACAAAACCTATGGATCGGAAAACCAGGACTTATGCGACTGGCACAAGTCGCAAGGTGCGTCAGCCTCAAAACTCTCGATAATTCCGTATATGGAGTTGAATATGAGTCTCCCCGAAGATTACAAAAATTTACTCATTGAAGTCAAACAGCGAATTCGTGCCGCTCAGTATGAGGCACTTAAAGCTGTCAACAAACAACTGATAGCCCTTTATTGGGATATTGGCAAAACCATCGTCACTCGCCAAGAGGGTGCGAGTTGGGGAAAATCTGTAGTCGAACAACTGGCAAAAGATTTACAAGCTGAGTTTCCAGGAATTAGCGGATTCTCGGCTGCAAATCTTTGGCGGATGAGGCTTTTTTACGAAAGCTATGCTGAAAATGAAAAACTCGCACCAATGGTGCGAGAAATTGGTTGGACTCACAACATTGTCATTTTAGAGAAGTGTAAAGACGACTTAGAACGCGAGTTTTATCTTCGCATGGCGCGCAAATTTGGCTGGACGAAAAATGTCTTGATTCATCAAATTGAAAATCAAACCTATGAGAAAACACTGCTGAATCAGACAAACTTCGATCGCGCCCTCTCTGAAGCAGATCGCGATCGAGCAAAACTGGCAGTTAAGGATGAGTATACCTTTGATTTTTTGGAATTAGGGGACGAACATAGCGAACGCCAGCTAGAACAAGAAATTTTAACCAAAGTCGAGCCTTTTCTCAAAGAAATGGGGGGAATGTTTGCGTTTGTTGGCAGTCAGTATCGCTTGGAAATTGAGGGTGAAGAATTTTTTATCGACCTCGTTCTCTATCACCGCCAGTTGAAATGTTTGGTAGCTGTCGAACTCAAAATTGGTAATTTTTTGCCGGAGTATGTAGGGAAGATGCAGTTTTATCTGGCAGTTTTGGACAGTACAGCCAAGTTGCCGGATGAAAATTCTGCGATCGGCATCATTCTGTGTAAGTCCAAGAATAAAACGATTGTTGAATATGCGTTGAGAGAGTCAAATAAGCCGATCGGGGTGGCGACTTATAAATTTGTTTCTACGGTTCCTCAAGAACTGAAAAATCAATTACCTGCGCCGGAACAAGTTGCAAAACTTTTACAAGGAATAGATTGAAAATGGCAGATTATTCTATAACTCTTAAGTCGGTTTACTCCTGTCCCGCTGCGGAAATTCCCAAGAAAGTCAAATTACCGGAAAATTGGACACTTTCTTGGCATCAACTTGAAACTTTAAAGGCAATTCGCGATCCGAATATTGATGTTATTTTCAACTTTGCTATCACTAGCGATGGCAAAAGTTTAGCCGCTTTTTTAGAAACATTGCAGACAAATTGTTGTGCAGTGGCGCTATATCCAACGAATGAACTGGCGCGAGATCAGGAGACTCAAATTAAGCGCTATATCGAACAATTCCAACCGGAACATCAACCCCGCGTGGTGCGACTCAGCGGGTCGGAATTAGAAATCTATGCAGAAAATGAAAAACTGAGAAAAGCAGCCGCGATCGCATCTCGCACAAGTCAATCAGAGATTTTATTAACTAATCCTGATATCTTGCACTATCTCCACCGAGGAGCGTATTTAAGCTCTGAAGATAGCCCTGATAAACTGTGGGGTCGCATCGACAAAGATTTTGACCTATTCATTTTTGATGAATTTCATGTTTTTGCGGCTCCTCAGATTGCCAGCGTCATCAATACCCTGTTATTAATTCGCCATACAAACCGCCGGAAAAAGTTTGTATTTCTGTCAGCAACTCCAGACGAGCAATTAATTAGCAGACTAGAAACAGCAGGGTTTCGCTGTCAAACTATCGATCCTTTAAAAGCAGGCAAATATCGGTTTCCCGATCGCCCCGCCGAAATCGAACAGTTGAAAGCAGACTCCTGGCGGCAGATATTAAGGGAAAGTACGCTGACTTTCATTTCCCTAGAACCAACTTCAAAAGCTTCTGAAACTTGGCTGAAAGACAGCGCAAATCTCATCCTGACTCACTTTCAAAACAATCCGGGGAGTAAAGGAGCGATTATCCTGAATTCCATTGCTGCCGTCAAGCGGCTGACACCATTTTTTCGGAAATTGTTCGAGCCTCACGGTTTAGTTGTTGGCGAAAATACCGGGTTGTCGGGAAAGACGGAAAAAGAGCGATCGCTCTCGTCAGACTTAGTTCTCGGTACTAGCACCATTGATGTCGGGGTAGACTTCAAAATCAATTTGCTGATTTTTGAATCCGCCGATGCCGGCAACTTCATCCAAAGATTGGGAAGGTTGGGGCGACACGATGGGTGCGATCGCAATGGGGAGTTTATTCAGTTTAAAAATTTCACAGCCATCGCACTCACCCCTAATTTCTTAGTCGAACGCTTGTTTGCAGGCGATACTGCCACTTTAGAGTCTAGTGGAATTTACGATCGTCCTTTTTTCTATCAACAAATTCGCGAAAACTACCGCCAAATCAACAATTTTGAGGGATATTATTCGCGGTGGGGTGCGGTGCAGTCTGTTCAAATTTGTTGGACATTAGAGCACAGGACAATTAAACAGCAGTACGCATCAAGTCACAAAGCTTTTCAGGAAGCTGCTCAAAAAGTATTTAAAACTAGCTTGGGGAAAGTAGCCGGTGATATTAAACAGTGGGGCAAAGAGTGGCAAGAGCGATCGGGAAATAAGACAGGAAATCCGATTGTTGAAGATGCTAGCAGTTTTCGAGGTTCTAGTCCCCTGCAATGCGGCATTTGCGATTTAACCGATTCCCACGAAGCAGACAAATTTAAGACTTACGATTTACCAGGAATTTTGAGCAATTTGGAAATCGAACCGATGACGGAATTTGTATTTATGCAAATGTTGAAGGAGACATCGGAACGCCTTGGGCAACCGATCGCAAAAGGTCGATTTAAACACTGTCTGGCTTTTTTGAAGTTGCGTAGTTATCGGGAGGAAAGACTGAATTGGAAATTTACTTATTCGGGAAATTTAGAGGAAAATGCTGCTGCTTGGAAGGTTCAGGTTTTAACGGGGATTGAGGTTGTGCAACCTGAGAATTATTGGATCTGGGAAATCAACAAGCGTTTGAAGAAGCAAGCATTGGTTTGTTATGTGCTGCGTTATCCGGTGGCTGAAGTGCGATCGCGCCTGCGACTGCCGGTACACTTTCAGATTTATCCGATTTGCGATCGGTACAGTATCCACGATGCGACTGCACCTTATTCGATCGCCTTTGGGCAGTCAGCGCTGTTGGTGGACACGCTAGCCCACTGGCTCAAAAGCAAGGGGGATGAAGTATGGATTGCTTAGAAGGTCAAGCCCTAATAGGGAGTTTACATTGTACAGAAGTCAATGCTGGGAAAGCATCAAACAAAGGAGTAGGCGAGGTTTCAATCCCTAATAGGGGCTTGGATTTGCTTAAACATTTGCAAACAGTTTTAGTTTCCCAGGAGGCAACCCTAGCAGATAAAGGTGAAAATGTCAAAAATTACTTTCTTGCGACATTTAAAGTTGAGTTTGGTAAGAGGTGGTAAAAAAGAAATGGTTCTCGCTTACTCATTTAGCAGTGTTACACTGACAGTGTTGTGATCCACGAGGAGAACTGCCCATGTCCCAGCAAAACCTTGACGCTGACCAACTACACCATTTGCTTTGTGCTTTAACAGAAGACCTGAACCAATTCCGGCTTCATACCTCAATTTTGCACAAATGTCAACAGCTTGTAACTATTGTCTACAATCAACAAACTAAAATTCAGTCACTTGAGGCTGAAAATACTGCTCTCAGAAGCATTAATCGCGATCGAGCAGACAAAATTTTTGAATTGGAGTGTCTAGTAAATCCTTTTTCTCAAGATGGAGATGCTATTTGCAATGAATAATCTGTTTTCGGTACTAACATAGACTCCCTAGAGGCATAAAATGGCTAAAAAACGTCAAAAACCAGATGAAGAGTACCAACAACTCTCATTATTTGATATCCCAGTTAATTTGAACTCTGAACAATCCGATGATGCAGATGATGACTGGTTGCAAGATGAAGAATTAGGAGCAAACTTTCAAACGTCCGATCGCACGATCGAACCTCAAACTCGCGACTTACTAACCCTCAAACTCTTGCGAGAAGCCATTCAGAGTCAAAATCCAGGCGATCGCGTCATGGGAGACTTCGCAGAATATGTCTTGCCAAATCTGCTGCGAGTTGCGATCGGTGTCACAGCCAAAGGGGGCAAATTTTTTGACGAACTCGATCGCAAGCAAGGAAAAGAGAATGTCAGGCGCGATAACGCAGGCGATCAGTCCCTAAATACTCACCTGCTAAATGGATTATTTCCTGCTAATTTAATTGAACAGCGGTTAGAAAAACTCGATACCACCGTGCGGCGATCCGTAGGAGAAAAAGAACGGCGGTTAGTAATTGCTGGATTTATTCTACACGACTTTGAAAAATTCCCCGATGTCCCCAACGATTGCCGCAAGTTACCGCTAGAAAAGCACCGTCAAATTATTGATGAAAAAGTGCGACAGTTAGGACTAGATAGCTTCATCAATCCCGACGATCCAGATGCTTATCGAGAATACATTGACGATTTACTCTGTCTTGCTTACAACGCTCAGCGACGTTGGGATACTAACTGGAACTTTTCCGAATTTGGGTTAAATCCAGTTTTGCGCGATCGCACGCTTCGCAGTCTCTCAGACTTAACCTGTTTAGCAGATTCCCTAGCATCTATTATCAAACATCCCCAAGATGCCGAAAATACCAGGCTAAACGAGTTAATCCATAGCCTCAGCGACGGGCAATTAAAATTCACTTATCACAGCATCGCTGAAAACAGAGGCGTACTTACCAACGTCGTCAATAACGCTTTAATGGAAGTGCATACGGCGCTGAATACCGACGATTGTACCTACTATGAAGCATTGCTTTACCTGCCAACAGGTGTAATTTATCTAGCGCGATCGGATGCTCCTGCTATTTCAATTGTAGACTTGCCCAAACGAGTAGTTAGCAAGATTAAACAACTCTGCGCCGGACAATTGCAACGGCGACAAACTGGTTTTGGCAGAGATGGTAAAGGCATGAAATATGCCGAGTATTATAACCTGTTTTTTGATACGTCAGAGTTGATGCTAGTTGCTGTTGATGCTACTTTACGCATTCTCAGAATAGGGAAAAACTCTGTCGCCAAAAGTCGCAGCGATAATCTGATAAAATTTCAGCGTCAGGATGTTTTGTCTGCTGATTATAAGTTCAATTTTGACGACGATATTCGGATCGACCAGATTGCTGAACTTGGCGATTTAGTGAGTCGCAAGATTTGGGGAGAACAGGTTAATACCATCGAAGCTGCACGCAAGAAAGACAAAAAATCACCCGCACTACCTCATCTAGATATTGTCGATGAAATTGCTAAGTTTTGGAACCTGTCCGAGTATCTACCAGCCCTGAGAGAAATTCAACGGATTAATGAACGGCTGAAAGAACTCAAACTAAAAGGCAATACAGGCGGCGTTCCTTACGAATGGTACTATTTAGCAGCAAAGTACCTAGAACATCACCCAGGAATTGAGGATGTGCGGCAGGTTTGCGAACAGGCGATCGCCCACATTTCCCAAATGATTAAACCCATTCTTTCACAGTACAAATTGCCCGACGGTTGGGACGATTTGCGGTTGTGGGTAACGCGGGTTGTCATGTTACCCGGAAATACACCATTAGACATAGCATCCGGTAACGTATTTTTAGATGAATTGGAACGCTACCAACTCGCTAAAAAACAGGGTAGAGGAAGACAGTTAATCTGTTCGATTTCCCATTCAGCTTACACGGTGACAGAACAAATGGAATCAGCCGTTTTGTTCACCCCTCAAGTTTACACTAACAAACAAATGTTGGGAGGTTCTAACGCCAAACGCAATATTTCTAGTATTGCAGGTTTGGAAATGATGCTGAGGCAAATTTTAATGAATCAAACTCAAGCTGTGGGCAAAAAATTTGAAGATGGCAAATATCGCTATCTCTATTTTTATCCCACATATTACTTCACCCCAGAAACAAATAAGTTTCTGCAAAAAGCCTACACTAGCATTTTTCAAACCCGCTTTGATACCAGCATTCGCAATCATTTTATCAGCAAGGATTTGCAAGCCGATTTTGGGCGCGATCGCTACCAAAGCATCGATGCTTTCCTAATCGATGAAAACATCGAATCAGGAAAAGACCGCACCTTCAAACTTTCCTATCCCGAAGACCAACCCCTAACATTTTACTTCATGGCGCTTCCGCCCGGCCGAGATGCAACTGATACCGAATCTTGGGTAATGCCAACTTGGTTAGCTTTTGCCTTCCCGATGATTCTGGACGTAAAAACCGTGGTTTCCGAGTCGCCAATTCCGCCATTTAATGACGGTGCTGACTTTGAGGAAAGCGTATTTTTGGATAGCGCACCGCCAGCTTTTCGGGTTTTGACGAAGCGCGATCGATTTCGTCTTGACTATATCTTAGAAGGATGGGAGGAAAACGGCAAAAAATACCCTGCACCTTTGAATGTTTTAACTGCTGCTTATGCGATTCACCTTGATGTTAATGCAAAACAAGGGAAGTCCGGTTATGACTCCAACTGGGGAAAATTAACTGAACTCGCCACTGATTTTGAAACCAGCCCGCTTTATGTGTTTAGCTACCTAAATAAGTGGGTTCGCAAACAGAAAAATGAAACGGCATCAATTCAAAAAATCAAGCTTTATGCTTATCATTTTTACCCTTGCTTTGACGCTTATGCCCAATATAATTTCATATCAGAGGAATGGAACGTGAGAGAACAATCAAGCCTAAATCACCCTGTCAATTTGACAGGATTATATCGCAGATTTTATCTAGCTGACAAGCGGTATAATCCGAAAGCAAATTCTGTGTTAAAACCGATTGATATTGCATCTAAAGTTGTCCTTGATGCCCATCCAAGTTTTGAAGGTGATGTCATATTACCTACTGTTATTGAGGAAAATCCAAGTTTTCAAAGTAAAGCATTAATTGCTACTGTTACTGGGGAAATATGCAAGCTGATGGATCGAGTTCATGCTAAAACTGCTAATGGACGCTGGGTATTTAATGCTAAACAACGTGATCTAGAACGAGAGGCGATTTTAGAGTTTGCTCGCTACTTTGTTGAGGAGGTATTTGAGAAATCATTTGCGGGCGATCGCGCTCGTTTAGCCGGCCGACAAATCAATCTAATCCGAGATACTTGCGAATTTCTTTACCGTTTAGAGAATGACAAAGACAATCGCACACCAGATGACAAATCTCCTGACGATTTACAAGAGGAAGCTGACAATTAAAGCTGAATATTTTGTGCGATCGGCTACAGGCTAACTACAAAACTAACATTTTTACATAGGACACAAATCATGCCTTTCTTGAAAACAGTTGACTCTAAATTTTTCCACACTAACATCCCTTACAAACCAATGGGTAAATATGTACATTTCCTGACTGTGCGGGTGACGGAATCTTATCCGCTGTTTCAGACAGATGGAGAACTGAATAAAGCGCGGGTGAGGTCAGGAATTCAAGACCAAAAACCAATCAGCCGCTTGACCATGTTTAAGCGCAAGCAATCTACACCAGAACGTTTAGTCGGTCGCGAGTTGCTGCGTAACTACGGTTTTATGACCGCTGAAGATTGCGAATACAATGTCAAGTTTGCCATGAATAACCCTGATTGCATTATCTACGGATTTGCGATCGGTGATTCGGGTTCAGAAAAGTCAAAAGTCGTAGTTGACACAGCATTTTCAATTACCGCTTTTGACGAATCTCACGAGACTTTTACCCTCAATGCTCCCTTTGAGAATGGCACAATGGCATCCAAAGGTGAAGCAGGTTCAAAAGCGGGCGAAGTTACCAGTCGCATCAATCAGCAAGACCACATCAAACCCCAGATTTTCTTTCCTAGTATTGTCACTCTAAAAGACCCTACAGAAGCTAGCTTTTTGTATGTTTTCAACAACATCCTCAGAACGCGGCATTATGGCGCTCAAACCACCCGCACAGGTAGAGTCAGAAATGAGTTAATTGGTGTAGTATTTGCCGACGGCGAAATTACCAGCAACCTCCGCTGGACGCAAGCAATTTACGACAAATTGCAGCTTGACGATAAGCTGAATTCCAACAATCCTCTCAATGAAGATGATGTGATTGTGAGTGCTAGCGCTGCTATCCAAACATTAATGTCTGAGGAATTTATCGTGCATCAGGACTTGATTGGGGATAAGTTTACGCCATTAGTGACAGAGGTGAAAGCGATTATTGGCAATGAAGATGAACTGAAAAAGATGTTGAAAAAAGCTGATGATGAAGCTAAAGCTTACGCGAAGAAGCATATCAAAAGTAAGGCAGGATCTACAGCAGCAGCGGAGTAAATATTATGACTTTGATTTACCGCTGTCAAATCGAGTTGCACGATAGCCTTTATTTTGCAACTCGCGAGATAGGAAGACTTTACGAAACAGAGCCTGTAATTCACAATTACGCGCTTTGTTACGCCCTCGGTTTGGTGGATAGCGAAATCTATGCTACCACCGTTGCTGAAGAACATTCCTATCGCTATTTTTGCCCCGAACAAATCCCTAAATATGAGCAGCATTTAACGGCGCTCAACCAACAGGGGATTTATGTCACTCCGGCCCGATCGCTCTTTCACTCCTCTACTCTCAACACTTGGAAATACGCCAACAACAATTATCACGTTGAGATGGAGAAAACCCAGAAAAACATCCCCAGTTTTGGCAGAACCAAAGAAATTGCGCCGGAAAGCAAATTTGAGTTTTTCATTATCTCAGAAAAGGCTTTAAAACTGGCTAAATGGATTCGTTTGGGAAAGTGGATGACTAAAGCTGAGTTGAAGATTAAGGAACAGAAGGAAGTGAAGCGATCGCAATCTGAAGCAGACGTAATCTTTCCCTATCTACTCAATCCTTTAGATGTGATGTTTTCCCATCAAGTGATTAGCTACGATGTGGTGAATATGCCTCCGGTTAGCCTCATCCAAAATGTCAAAATGAGAGGGCAATATTATGAGTTTGACAATGAATCTTACAAACTCAAAATTCCTGGTTGCATGGAATATCGCTTTCGCGCTGATTAATGCGAGGCGGAGCCTCTAGAAATGCGTTCCTAGGTAGAACCTGGGAACGCTAATTTAGACAAATAACCAATTTTAACCATTAACAATTATGCCGCACAGCCTCATCCTCAACCTTCTTCCCATCGCCCCAATTCCCCCCGGATACCTCACCGGCAGACACCTGCACGCACTCTTCCTCACCCTCGTGAGCTCCGTTGACAAACAACTCGGCGATCGCCTCCACGACGCCACAGCCCAAAAATCCTTCACTCTCAGCCCTTTACAAACTAGAAAATGCCCTTTCAAAAAACACCATTCCCTGCAATGGGAACACACGGAAGCGATTCCAGAACATACTCCCTGTTGGTGGCGAATTACACTGCTTGATGACTCTTTATTTAGCAAATTAACTCACCTTTGGCTGAATATTAATCCCTCCAAACCCTGGCATCTTGGCCCGGCAGATTTGCTGATTACTAAGATTCTCGGAACACCTCAAATAGACCAACCTTGGGCTAATGCTTGTACTTATTCTCAACTTTACGAACAAGCTTCGGAAACTAATCGCTTAATTGCCTTCAGTTTTGCAACTCCTACTACTTTTCGGCAGGGAAAGTTTGATTCGGTGATTCCGACTAGAGATTGCGTTTTCAACAGTCTCCTCAGTCGGTGGAATAAGTACAGCGGCATTGAGATTCCCGATCTTTCATTAGATGCACTTTTTTCGACATTTGTAAATATCAAAACTGAAAGATTGACTAACTATGAAATCAATTTTGTGGGGATGGTTGGAGAGGTTAGTTATCGGATTTTGGGAGATGTGGAGCCTTTGGTGATTAAGCAAATTAATGCTTTGGCTGATTTTGCGCTTTACTGCGGGGTGGGGAGGAAAACTCCGATGGGGATGGGGATGACTCGGCGGATTGTTGTTAATAAATAAGAGTTAAACGTAAAACTCATAGATTCTACCCGGCGGTTGAAACCGCGTCTACACACACAAAACCTGCCTCCGCAGGTTGAAGATTTCACCTGATGATTTCTGATCGATTCTACCCGGCGGTTGAAACCGCGTCTACACACACAAAACCTGCCTCCGCAGG
>NZ_JAKJHX010000065.1:16756-28727 GCF_021648855.1 Tychonema litorale BBK16
TTGAAGATTTCACCTGATGATTTCTGATCTCAAAATACGCTCTTCGTCCGCGAAGGCGGACATCGTTTGTGTAGCCGCGATTTCCAATCGCCGGGAGCCTCACAAATCACCAATTCCAATTACTAATCTCCTACAAACTATCAAATTTATGAACGATTTTGATTACATTTCGATCGCACTTTTGAACCAATACTCCTACTGTCCCCACCGCTGTTGGCGAATGTCTTGCGCGGGAGAGTTTGCGGACAACCAGTATACCATCGAAGGGACGAGTTTGCACGATCGCGTTCATACTCTCAGTCAAATCAACCGCGATGAAACTTGGCAGGTGCGGGCGATTTGGCTGAAGTCTGAAAAGTATATGCTGATTGGGAAATCGGATTTGATTGAATCAACGGATGGTGAATTGTATCCCGTCGAGTACAAGCGGGGGCGCAAGGGCGAATGGGATAACGACGAGTTGCAGGTTTGCGCGCAAGCCCTTTGTTTGGAAGAGATGACTGGAAAAAGTATTGCGACGGGATATGTGTATTACGCGCAGTCTCATCAGCGACAGTTAGTGGAGATTTCTGAGGAGTTGAGACAAGAGGCAATTGTGACTATTTCGGCAATTCAAACTTTACTGCAAACTGGCAAAATTCCTCCAGCCAATTATAGCAAACGCTGTCAAGGTTGCAGCCTTTATCAGCAATGTTTGCCCCAAGCTGCTGAGAGAGTCCTGCGCTATCAAGAAGCTAATTAAACCTAATTTTTGGGAGTCAATCATGGGAACACTTTATATCAATCAAGATGATGTGTTTATCGGGAAAACAGATGAACGGCTGAATGTCAAGGCAAAAAATCAAACGTTACAAGATGTGCCTTTAATTCATTTAGATGGAGTGGTGATTGTGGGACGGGCGACTATTTCCCCGGCTGCGGTTGCAGAATTACTTCAACGGAAAATTCCTCTGACTTTTATCACGGATACTGGTCACTATTTGGGTAAGCTGGAACCGGAATTGAGTAAAAACATTTTTGTTCGGAATGCTCAGTGGAAAGCGGCGGGGGAAACTCCCCAAGCTATTCATGTTGTCCAGGGTTTTATTCGGGGGAAATTGAAGAACTATCGCACGAGTTTATCTCAAACTCAGCGGGAACATTCCGAACTAAATTTAGGTTCGGCAATTACTCAGATTTCAAATGCGATCGCCAAACTTGACAAAACTGACAACATTAACTCTTTGCGCGGACACGAGGGTGCTGGGAGTGCGGCGTATTTCGGAGTTTTCAACCAATTAATTCGCGCGGAAGGCTTTGTGTTTAAACCGCGACACCGCCCAGCTACCGATGCGGTGAATTCTTTGATGAATTTTGCTTACACGCTGCTACGTCACGATGTCCAAAGCGCAATTAATATTGTGGGATTTGACCCTTATTTAGGATACCTTCATACGCAGCGCTACGGCCGCGTGGGTTTAGCGTTTGATTTGATGGAAGAGTTCCGCCCGTTGGTGGCGGATAGTGTAATTCTGAATGCGATTAATCGCCGGATTCTGACGCCGAATGATTTCACTGTGGAACCGCTGAGTAATGTGGTGCGACTGTCGGAAACGGGACGGAAAGAGTTTTTGAGGTTGTATGAAAAGAAAAAGCAGTCTGAGTTTAAGCATCCAGTTTTGAAGCGTAAGTGCACTTATCAAGAGGCTTTTGAGATTCAGGGGCGGCTGTTGGCGAAATATTTGATGGGCGAGATTGACAAGTATCCACCTTTAGTTTTGTACTAGATATGCACGTTCTGATTTCCTACGATATTTCCGAAGACAAGCGCCGGACTAAGATTCACAAAATGCTGAAGTCTTATGGGCAGTGGATGCAGTACAGTGTGTTCGAGTGTGCTGATTTGACTGAGACGCAATACGCTAAGTTGCGATCGCGCTTAAACAAAGTCATTAAACCGAACGAAGACAGTATTATGTTTTTTCCGCTGTGCGCCTGCTGTCAAGGTAAAATTGAACGTATTGGTGGGGTCGTTCCTGCCGATCGCACAATATTTTTTGCCTAGTTTCCGTGAACCGGTAGGTGTTAAAATAGGGGTATCAAATTTTTCGGCTGAAACTCATATGCACCAAGAGTTTGATGCCCCTAGTCTGAAAAAACGATTCACGGAAAGTCTGAAAGCTTTGCAGGATAACGTTTTTGGAGTGAGTATGGAAAAGTGGCGGTTGACAAGTCGAAGGGTGGAATGGTACTTTTGTTTTAGGTTCACAGAACTGTACCTTGAAAACCAAATAGAGCAAGGCTTCTGGAGCGGGCGGCCGCAATAAACCTAAATCCCTATCAGGGATTGAAACGCAAGAAAACATATGAGGTAAAAATGTCAGAATACCTTGCCGCAATAAACCTAAATCCCTATCAGGGATTGAAACCAACGAAAAGCAGGAATGACTGTAAAAATAGTGGGCCGCAATAAACCTAAATCCCTATCAGGGATTGAAACTAACTCCATTTGCCTTGCTTTGAGTTCGGCAAACTTGCCGCAATAAACCTAAATCCCTATCAGGGATTGAAACATTTTTTTTCGGGCGAATTAAGGACAGAAATAACACCATAAGCCGCAATAAACCTAAATCCCTATCAGGGATTGAAACCTGGTGTGGGTTTGCGCTTGGGGCTGGGCTTTTTGGGCCGCAATAAACCTAAATCCCTATCAGGGATTGAAACTTTGGCGTTGTTTCTGTGGCATTCGAGGGATATTGGGCCGCAATAAACCTAAATCCCTATCAGGGATTGAAACATCATAAAAGTGATATTAAGTGATAGCAATGATAGCCGCAATAAACCTAAATCCCTATCAGGGATTGAAACATCACTTAAATCTTCTGGCGCTTTGGACGGATTTGCCGCAATAAACCTAAATCCCTATCAGGGATTGAAACCCTCTTTCTCCTCCCCCACCTGCAATTCAAACTGCCGCAATAAACCTAAATCCCTATCAGGGATTGAAACCAGTTATAAACCGTTTCTTATTAATCCTGCAACTGCCGCAATAAACCTAAATCCCTATCAGGGATTGAAACATGAAAAATCTGGGTCTTGCAAAGTATTTTTTCTCAGCCGCAATAAACCTAAATCCCTATCAGGGATTGAAACTTGGCGGTTCGCTACCGCCTTCAAATGAAATCTAAATTTCTAGCCGCAATAAACCTAAATCCCTATCAGGGATTGAAACTTAACTAAATTTCAGCAGGCTCTAAAAAGGAAGGCTCTAGGCCGCAATAAACCTAAATCCCTATCAGGGATTGAAACGTTTGAACCCCTGGTGTGGGCTTGCGCTTGGGTGCCGGTTTTTTGGGCCGCAATAAACCTAAATCCCTATCAGGGATTGAAACGTTTGAACCCGGCATGAACCCGTAACTAAACTAACAGGAGCCGCAATAAACCTAAATCCCTATCAGGGATTGAAACCAGAACCTCGACTATCCAAAAACAACTATGGAAGGCCGCAATAAACCTAAATCCCTATCAGGGATTGAAACCGACAGCAGCCAGAAGCGCCTTAAATGATCCGAGCCGCAATAAACCTAAATCCCTATCAGGGATTGAAACCTAATCGTTCACCCTCGGCATGGTTCAATGCGTAGCCGCAATAAACCTAAATCCCTATCAGGGATTGAAACCCATCACTGCTGGAACTTCTACTGCTTCCACTGCCGCCGCAATAAACCTAAATCCCTATCAGGGATTGAAACTTGTCAGTCAAATCGACCGATTTAACTCTCGCGGTCTTCGCCGCAATAAACCTAAATCCCTATCAGGGATTGAAACAGTAACAAGCTCCGGGCAGGCGATCGCATTCCGAGCCGCAATAAACCTAAATCCCTATCAGGGATTGAAACCAGTTGTCGCTGTTTTAGCCGCTAGTTTGGTTTTGTGCCGCAATAAACCTAAATCCCTATCAGGGATTGAAACGCGAAACCCATAAAGCCCAAAAAACCAAAATTAGCCGCAATAAACCTAAATCCCTATCAGGGATTGAAACTGATTACGATACAATCGACAAAACGCTTATAGAGCCGCAATAAACCTAAATCCCTATCAGGGATTGAAACTCTCCAAAAAAAAAGATGACGATGTAGAGGCATTGGCGGCGCGCCGCAATAAACCTAAATCCCTATCAGGGATTGAAACCCGCCTTGATAAGTTGCTACAACACGCGAGGCCATGCCGCAATAAACCTAAATCCCTATCAGGGATTGAAACCCTGTTCCTAAGTACCACTTGTATTCCCCGGTTAGCCGCAATAAACCTAAATCCCTATCAGGGATTGAAACAATGCTGTAAAAGTGTAAACAGTGTAAACAATGTAAACAAGCCGCAATAAACCTAAATCCCTATCAGGGATTGAAACTTTGCCTGAGTTAATCCACATAAGGACATCGCTGAGCCGCAATAAACCTAAATCCCTATCAGGGATTGAAACGCTATCTTGCTATCAATCCAGATACTATCCGTGTGAGCCGCAATAAACCTAAATCCCTATCAGGGATTGAAACAAGCACACCATCACAAGGCACTTTATGCACACTTTAGCCGCAATAAACCTAAATCCCTATCAGGGATTGAAACCGATTTTGGATTGCCCTAATCGCCATTCACCCCACAAAGCCGCAATAAACCTAAATCCCTATCAGGGATTGAAACATAGCACCAGAAATATCAACACCTTTCAAGTCAAGCCGCAATAAACCTAAATCCCTATCAGGGATTGAAACATAGTATACTCAACCATAAAGTGATAGCGACCGCAGCCGCAATAAACCTAAATCCCTATCAGGGATTGAAACGCTAGGCATCAAAAACAAGAAAACTCAGGCTACAGCCGCAATAAACCTAAATCCCTATCAGGGATTGAAACCAAAATATCAATCCTCCTTTTGGGATCTGGGGAGGCCGCAATAAACCTAAATCCCTATCAGGGATTGAAACTTACAATCGCATCCGCACATATTTCTAGGAAGGGGGGGAGGGGGTGAAGCCGCAATAAACCTAAATCCCTATCAGGGATTGAAACCGAGCTCTGCACGTCTCTCACCGATTAACGCGATCGCGCCGCAATAAACCTAAATCCCTATCAGGGATTGAAACAACTTCGATTCTAGTCAGCCACAAGAGTCCTGCACCTGGCCGCAATAAACCTAAATCCCTATCAGGGATTGAAACTTTTTACTTTCAAAAAATTAGCATCAGTAATTAATATCGTTTCCGGTTGCATCGGAATTATTTGTAGCCGAAATTAGGACACGAGAGTGTCGTGTCCCTACGGTATTATTTTGGGTAGGGAGACGGCACTGCCGTCTCCTCTATATCCAAGCCTTAGCTTACGCAGGAAGCAAAACCGCATCAATAATGTGAATAACACCATTATCAGCAGCAACATCGGGTGTTGTAACAGTAGAATCATTGATCTTGACGCCATTGGAAGCATCAATTTTTACAGTTGAACCTTCAACAGTAGTAGCTGATTTCAACTTGACCACATCAGCAGCCATCACTTTGCCTGAGACTACATGATAAGTCAGGATTTTTGTTAGCTTAGGAATATCCTTAAGCAATGCTTCAACTGTACCTGCGGGAAGCTTAGCAAAAGCTTCGTCAGTAGGGGCAAAAACTGTGAAGGGTCCAGGGCCTTTGAGAGTATCTACTAAACCCGCAGCAGTAACGGCAGCAACCAGGGTTGTGAAAGAGCCAGCCTTAACGGCAGTATCAACAATGTCAGCCAAGAGAGTCACCTTGTTTTGTAATATGCTTATCACCGTAACGCTAAAAAGTAAATTTAGCTACCTAATTTCTTATGCCTTTAGTTCAGTTTCTTTTTTGTGATTTGTTCATAAATATCACTCTAAAGATAGATGACAAAATATTAGTAATAGGCATCATATTTATTCACGATAAATAACAGTTGTTTTTATACTCTCAACACAGGTCTTTCAGGATTTTCAGGATTAGGAACTAGACGCTGATTCTTGCAATCTACCAGCAAATCCAAAGTTTCCAACACAGTTTGACCAATTAACACCATATCACCTAAAACCATCGCCGCCTCGATCGTCTCCCGTCCTTCCATTTCAATCAGAATAGGCCCGGTCAATCCCACTGCTTCTTGTCTCCCATCAGCATATTTAGCTATTTCCTGACTCCGAATTCTTAAGCCCAAGTGTTCGCAGACTTCTACAGGAATTGCTGTGCGTACAGCACCAGTATCTATCAGTCCTTCTGCTTCATACACGCGCAACAAATTTGGATTGAGCAATCCTCGACTCACTAACTCTTCATCAATTGCATTTGTTAGCTTGACTTTAACTCTAACTGCGCCCATGTTTTTGCTGATTTGACTCCGATCGCAATTTATCATAAAAATCGCCTCTCTTTTCGTCTACAAAATCTACCTTTAATTTTAGCTTTAAATTGGTGCAGCCACAGATTTTAACCTGTAAGCTGCAACCGCACCCAAAATATTAGAACTTACGCAAAAAAAACCGGTTTCTCTGAAAAATTGTCGATCGCACCGAGAGAGATTAACACAGAAACCGGGTTTTTAACCCTGGGTAAGTCCAGGATTTAATATTTCTAAAGACTAATCTTCAGCATAGATATACCGATACAATTCACTAGGATCAGGCTCAGGGCTTTTCTCAGCAAAATCTACTGCATCATCAATTACTGCTTCAATCTTCTTTTCGATCGCCTTTAATTCGTCAGCAGTCACTAAATTGCGATCGATCAAATCCGCAGCCAACTTCTTAATCGGATCGCGAGGGAACCAATACTCCTTCTCTTCCTTAGAACGTAACTCATCAGGATCTGCCAAAGAATGCCCGCGAAAACGATAGGTCAAAGCCTCAATTACAGTCGGCCCTTCCCCAGCCCGTGCCCGCGCCACAGCTTCTTTTGCTACTTCCCGCACTGCCAAAACATCCATCCCGTCAACCTCAACTCCAGCCATGCCAAAAGCATGAGCCTTCTTGTAAATCAACGGATCAGAAGTAGCACGTTCATGGGACATTCCGATCGCCCATTTGTTGTTTTCTACCACATAAAGAATCGGCAACTTCCACAAAGCAGCCATATTCAAACACTCAAAAAACTGGCCATTATTCGCAGCACCATCGCCAAAAAAACAAGCAGTTACGCCATCGGAACCCTCATCTCCCAAAGCCTCACGCCGATACTTAGATTGAAAAGCCGCCCCCGTTGCTACAGGAATTCCCTCAGCCACAAAAGCATAGCCTCCCAAAAGTCGGTGTTCAGCAGAAAACATATGCATCGAACCACCACGGCCCTTCGAGCAACCAGTCTCCTTCCCAAACAATTCCGCCATCACCTCCCGCGCCGGCACACCCGCACTCAAAGCGTGAACGTGGTCGCGATAAGTGCTGCTAACATAGTCAGTGCTATCCCGGCGCATCGATCGAATCACCCCAGTAGAAACAGCCTCCTGGCCGTTGTACAAGTGAACGAAACCAAACATCTTGCCCCGGTAATACATCTCAGCGCACTTGTCCTCAAAAAAGCGCCCCAAAACCATATCCTCGTACAGCATCAAACCTTCATCGCGGGAAATAGTTACGCTACTTGCGTCAAAAGGTGGTAAAGTCCGTTCCTGAACCATAAATAATTAATACCTGATAAGTATTATTTGAACTCTCGCTTTTAGTCGATCGGGCGAGTCAACGACCCTAACTATACCAAGAATCGGTCGATCGGCTTTGATCCGCTTTGTAGGGCGATCGACACCTCGTGACCATTAACATACTTAACTAACAAACTGCTATTCTTTGAAGAGTGGGGCAGGACGCGCACCTCACTATAAAATGCCGTCAAGGGAAACGAAGTATCTTGAAGGAAGTTCTTGATATCCATAACAGGACTCAGAAGCCCAACCGATCATTATCATTTTTGATTTGATATGGGAGCGTCACTTAGGATAGGCTAATTCAGTCGCTAGCGCTTTGGGGAAGTGGACAGTGCTCATTCCACTAGATTATTACAGGATTTTGGGTCTACCGATTCAAGCTACTGCCGAACAGTTGCAGCAAGCTCATCGCGATCGCACTTTACAACTTCCACGCAGGGAGTATTCCGAAGTTGCGATCGTCGCCCGCAAACAACTGCTCGACGAAGCCTGCGCCGTTCTGTCAGACTCAGACGGGCGTAAAGCTTACGATGCCAGTTTTTTAATCAAAACTTACGATCGCGAATCAGAAGCAGGAATATTAGCCAAGCATCAGAGGTCAAAAACCTCACCAAGCACGGCCACAGTCCTGCAAGACTCAGAAGAAACAGACTGGCAAGAGTCCGGGGTTTTAGACGCTACTCCAGACCCCCACACTCCAAGTATTGAAATTGATGACAACCAATTCGTAGGAGCCCTGCTCGTACTGCAAGAACTGGGAGAATACGAACTCGTACAGAAACTGGGTCGCCCCTATCTCAACAATGGCAGCACCGGGATCGAAGAAGGGCGCTTCGGCGACCCCCAACTCGTACGGCCCGACATAGTCTTAACCGTAGCCCTGTCCTGCTTAGAACTCGGCCGGGAACAGTGGCAGCAAGGTCAATACCAGAATGCAGCCAAGTCACTAGACGCAGGCCAAGAACTGCTGCTGCGCGAAAGCCTATTTCCAAGCGTGAGGGGTGAAATGCAAACCGATATATACAAACTACGTCCGTACAACATCTTAGAGTTACTATCCCTCCCCGAAGATCAAGTCTCGGAACGCCGTCAAGGGCTGAAAATCCTGCGAGAAATGCTCGAAGAAAGGGGTGGCATCGATGGTTCCGGGGATGATCGATCGGGTTTGGGCATAGAAGAGTTCCTGCGATTTGTCCAGCAACTACGGAAACACCTCACCAGCAGTGAGCAACAGGCCCTATTTGAAGTAGAAGCTGGCCGCCCCTCCGCAGTAGCCACCTACCTCTCTGTCTACACCCTGTTAGCTCAGGGATTTGCGGCCAGACAGCCCTCAATGATCCGCCGCGCCAAGCTGATGTTGATGCAATTGGGCCGTCGCCAAGACGTTCACCTCGAAAAAGCTGTATGTTCCCTGCTACTCGGTCAAACAGAAGAAGCCAGCAGATCCCTCGAACTGAGTTCGGAAAAAGAACCTCTCGCCTTCATTCGAGAAAATTCCCAAGATTCTCCCGATTTGTTGCCGGGGCTATGCTTGTACGCCGAACACTGGCTACAAGAAGAAGTGTTTCCGCACTTCCGGGATTTGTCACAGCAGTCAGCTTCCTTGAAAGATTACTTTGCCGATTCCAAAGTACAAGCCTACCTAGAAGCATTGCCACTTGATGCAGAAAACGCCAACGAATGGGTTGTTGTGCAACCTCGCTCTGGTGGCAAGCCCCAAGTGCGATCGCCACAAACAACCTCACTCCACCCATCCCCAACAGATTCTGGGCGAGCGGCTACAGTCACCTTGACCCCCGTCGCCGCAGCCCAATCCACACCTGGGCCAAGCCCCAAATATGAAGGGACAGCAGCCACGCCCAAACCCCCAGCCAGTGTTGAGGGCCCTA
The DNA here is from genome assembly GCF_021648855.1 of Tychonema litorale BBK16. Lineage (GTDB taxonomy): Bacteria > Cyanobacteriota > Cyanobacteriia > Cyanobacteriales > Microcoleaceae > Microcoleus. The sequence goes on from NZ_JAKJHX010000065.1 coordinate 26,321, forward strand.
CACCTACCCCGATCGGATCGATACCGAAGAATCGGCGACAACCCCATTCACCGCGTCGCAGTTCCAGGAATAGCGCTGGGTTTATGGGTAATTTGGTCGATCGGGCTAGGACACTTGGTTCACAAATCTCCACCCAAGTCAAGTCAATGCCTCGAAATAGGCTGGGATTGCTTCTAGCGGCAATTTTTCTGAGCCTGTTCATTCTGTGGTTAATCTTCAGTATTTTGGGTAACATCGTCCAAGCTCTCTCAGGCCCATATCTACAAGGAGAACAAGCCTTAGTCAGCATCGAAGCACCACCGATTGAAATCCCTGCATTACCCCCCGCAGTCCCTGAACCGAGCGCCCCCGCTCCAGAATCGGGTTCCATCACTGAACAAACAGGTGAGCAAATCATTCAGGGTTGGCTGTCGGCAAAAGCAGCAGCCTTGGGCCCCAACCATGCTGTCGATGAGTTGAACCAAGTGCTGACGGAACCGGCTTTGTCTCGCTGGCAATTGATGGCGGAAGCTCAACAACGAAATAATGCTCACCAGCGTTATACACACAAGCTGCAAGTCACCAAGGTAACGGCAAATCCGACTAATCCCGATCGGGCGGAAGTAGAGGCGCAAGTTACCGAAAAGGCCGAAGTGTTCGATCGTGAACAGCTAGTTACTTCCCGCAACGAAAACCTCCGAATCCGCTACGACTTGATTCGCCAAGATGGACAATGGCGAATTATGGATTGGCAAGTTATGAAGTAGGGAATTGGGAATGGGGCATAGGGCATTGGGCATTGGGAATTGGGAATTGGGAATTGACAGTTAAAACCTTCTTCCTTCTTCCTTCTTCCTTCTTCCTTCTTCCTTCTTCCCGGTTCCTGAGCGAAGCGGTGCGCTGAGCGTAGTCGAAGTGTCGAAGGGCCTTCTTCCTTCTTCCTTGAAAAATAACAATAAATAATAACTAAAAAATCACAACCAACAAATAATATCAATTCCGGTTGTATCGGAATGATTTAACCGCGAAGGCGCGAAGGACGCGAAGGAAGAGAAGAGAGAGATTAATACAGGACGATGAAGAGAGGATTTGATATAACAAACCACAAATAACAAACCACAAAAAACAAGATACAATAAGAACCACAAGTTCAAGCAATCGACCTTATTTGGCAGTCAGTGCTATGCAATCTACAACAAATCAGTCCGAGACAGAGCCGACAATGGACGCGCCCAAACACGGCTTGCCCGTTACCATCATTACAGGATTTCTCGGCAGTGGCAAAACAACCCTGCTCAACCACATCCTGACCAACCAGCAAGGTTTAAAAACAGCAGTTTTAGTCAACGAATTTGGCGAAATTGGCATCGATAACGAACTCATCTTGAGTACGGATGACAATATGATCGAGCTGAACAACGGCTGTATTTGCTGCACGATTAATGAAGATTTGGTAAATGCAGTTTACAAAGTTTTAGAACGTCAAGAAAATCTCGATTATCTAGTAGTAGAAACCACTGGGCTTGCCGATCCACTACCAGTAGCTCTGACTTTTTTAGGCCCTGAATTGCGAGACTTGACTCGTCTCGATTCTATTGTTACTGTAGTAGATGCGGCAAATTACAGTTTGGATTTGTTCAATTCTCAAGCAGCTTATAGTCAAATTGCTTACGGCGATATTATTGTCCTCAATAAAACAGATTTAGTTGAAGAAGCAGAGTTGGATTTGTTGGAAGTTAAGATTCGCGATGTCAAAGAAGGTGCTCGAATTTTGCGAACAGTAAACTCGCAAGTTCCACTGCCCCTCGTTCTGAGTGTAGGATTGTTTGAGTCTGACAAATATTTCCAATCTGAAGAAACTACTAGCAGTCACGACCATCACGATCATGCTCATCACGATCATGGCCATCATGATGAACATAATCATGACCATCATGATGAACATAATCATGACCATCATGATCATGGCCATCATGACCATGCCCACCACGATCACGGCCATCATGACCACGCTCATCACGACCATCCTGACCATTTAGAAAATGACGGATTTACGTCAATTTCATTTCAGAGCGATCAGCCGTTTTCTCTGAAAAAGTTTCAATATTTCTTAGACAACCAATTGCCAACAAATGTGTTTCGGGCGAAAGGGATTATGTGGTTTGACGAAAGTCCTAAACGGCACATTTTTCACTTGAGTGGCAAGCGATTTTCGATGGATGATACTGAGTGGAAAGGTGAGCCGAAAAACCAGCTTGTGCTGATTGGTCAAGGTTTGGATATCGAGGGTTTGCGATCGCAACTAGAAAACTGCATCTGTCTGTCTTCACCTAATCGCGGCAAAGGATTCGGGAAAGACTAAACATAAACTGATGGCGTTGCTGAATCTAGGTATGATTAACTTGCTTAGGCAATTCCCGAAATGTAG
>NZ_JAKJHX010000066.1 GCF_021648855.1 Tychonema litorale BBK16
TATAATAATATAAAGCCGTCCTAGAAGGACGGGGCTTTAGACCCAGTTTTCTGGTCATGGGTGTCAACTTAAGCTGTCAGTCCACCCTTTTGTCTTCCCGTCAGTCCGCCAGAAAATGAATTCCCTGTCTAATAGCAAAAGTCCTCTAAAAGAGGACTCAAGAACTCATCAGTCCTCTTTCAGAGGGCTTTCGCTTTGAGGCAGGGGTTTAAACCCCTGCCGGACTGTCGGTTTGACCTTAAGTTGACACCAATGGACACTGCCGTTTCCCTACGGGATATTGATAGTACCTATCAACCTGCAACCTGCTGTATTTTGTGGTGGCATTCTTCGTCTATTTTGTGCTGCATTTCTTCTTTCAATTGTTCTACAGCACGCATAGTGTTAGCATTTTCTTGTTTCTGCTGACCGAGGGCTTTTTCGGTTTGCTCACCGAGTAATTCCTCTTTGGATTTGGGTAGACTGACTTTGTTGCTGCTGGTTGTGGCGGTGGCGTTTTCTTGAGTATTCATTAGCTTTCACCCTTTTGTTTGCAAAAAAATATTTTAAATATGGTTACTTCAAATCTAACCATAGATAAATACTAAGAGAAATAACGGGTGTGTCCATCTGTCTGAAGAGAGATTGGGGAAAATGTTCGATCGCGATGATCGAGCTTTTACCGTCTAAGAGTGCAAATACAAGCTAGTTCGACATCAAGAGCGTGCAGCAATTGCAAAGTTTTGTTGCGATCGGGTTCAACAATTAACAAAAGAACAGTTAGCATCGGATCAACTCCGGCAAGATAGAACTAAAATTTAAGTTAGTAACCAGCATCTAAAACCCTATGGGAGCAAGGAGTTCTAAACCACTCACAGCAGCAGCCCCGGCTCTAGAGCCCATCAAAATAGGCGTGTTGCATTCGTTAACGGGCACAATGTCTGTCAGCGGAATTTCAGTTAAAGATGCGACGCTGTTGGCTGTTGAGGAAATCAATGCCAGCGGAGGGGTTCTGGGACATACCCTGGAAGCAGTTGTAGAAGATGGGGCAAGCGATTTACAAACTTTTGCTCAAAAAGCTAAGCAGTTGCTCTTAGAAGAACGGGTGGCTGTGGTATTTGGATGCTGGACTTCGGCTAGCCGCAAAGCGGTGCTTCCAGTGTTCGAGGAGCTCAATGGCTTGCTGTTTTATCCGGTGCAGTACGAAGGGCTGGAACAGTCTAGGCATATTTTCTACACTGGTGCTGCTCCGAATCAACAGATTGTACCTGGGGTGGATTACTTGCTGGCACAGTCGAAGCGGAAAATTTTTCTTTTGGGTTCGGATTATATTTTTCCCCGGACGGCAAATCAGATTGTGAAAGCTCAACTGGCGGCATTCTCTGGGGTGTTGGCGGGGGAAGTTTATCTGCCGCTGGGATCGAGGGACGTTGATGAGGCGATCGCCCATATTGTAGCAGTCAAACCCGATGCAATTCTGAATACTCTGAATGGCGATAGCAATGTGGCTTTTTTCCAAAAGCTGCGGGAAGCTGGGGTGACGGCTGACATATTGCCGGTGATGTCGGTCAGTCTAGCAGAGGAAGAGGTTCGGGCGATCGGAGCTGAAAATATTGCTGGACATTTGGTAGTTTGGAACTATTTCCAAACAGTGGATACACCAGAAAATCAGAAATTTGTCAAGGCTTACAAAAAGAAATATGGGCAAGATCGAGTTACAGATGACCCGATTGAAGCTGCTTATTTGAGTGTTTATCTGTGGAAAAAAGCAGTAGAAAAAGCGGGTTCAATAGAAGTTGTGAAAGTTAGGAAAGCTGCTAAAAATATTGAGTTTACTGCACCTTCTGGGAAGGTTAAAATAGATGGCAAAACGCAGCATACCTGGAAGACAGTGCGAATTGGCAAGGTGAGGTTAGACGGTCAAATAGACGAGATTTGGAATTCTGGCGAACCTGTGGGCCCTGATCCTTTCCTCAAGGGCTATCCTTGGGCGGCGGCACTGGTTCCCAGGCAGATATCGGTGGGAACTCGTGCTTCTTTGATGGGACTGTTTGCGATTTTGGTATTGATCGCTTGGATGGCTGTGGGGGTTGGGTGGATTGGTTCTGCACAGATGCAAAACTATTTGCTGGAAATAGAATCTGCTTCTGTGCCGGCGGGAGTTTCTGATGCAGCTATGGCGTTGCTGGTGCAGCAAAGTTTGGCGGTGGCGATTCGCACTCAGCGTTGGCTGATGGGGGCTTTGGTTTTGAGTTCGATCGCCGGAATAGTTGCTTTGGTGTCGGTGTCGGCATTGATTCGGAAAATCGGCTGGCTGCGGAAAACTGCGGAAATGATTGCTAGCGGTGATTTGACGGCTCGATCGCCGATTTTGTCTAATGATGCGATCGGTGTGCTGTCTTCTACTCTGAATACAATGGCCCAGCAAATTAGCAGTTTGCTCAATGGTTTAGAAGTGCGTCGCCAGCAGCTAGAGGAACGTAGTCACGAATTGGAAGTCGCTAAGGATGCTGCGGAAGCGGCTAACCGGGCAAAAAGCACATTTTTAGCAAATATGACTCACGAGTTGCGAACGCCTTTAAATGCGATTTTAGGCTACAGTGAGCTGTTGCAAGAAGAGGCTCAGGAACTCGGCGAAGAAGACTTTGTTATGGATTTGGCAAGCATTAATATGGCAGGCAAGCAGTTGTTAACTATTATTAGTGACATCCTAGATATTTCTAAAATTGAGGCGGGGAAGATGACTCTTTTTTTGGAGACTTTCCAGGTGTCGAATTTGATTGAGGAGGTGGTAACTACTGTTAAACCACTGGCTGGGAAAAATGGTAATACTCTCACCATTGATTACGATAGCAATCTCGGCATGATGCGGGCTGATGCTACAAAAGTGCGGCAAGCGCTGTTGAATTTGGCTAGCAATGCTGCTAAGTTTACCGATCGGGGTAAAATTATGATTAATGCTTGGAGAGAAGAGGAGACGGAATTGCCGATCGACAATTCCGGCGAACAACTTAGTATTCAGTCTAGTTTTAACCAACAGTCGATCGTGTTTCAAGTCACTGACACAGGCATTGGGATGACTGAGGATCAAATGTTGAATTTGTTCGGGGCTTTCTCCCAGGCGGATGACTCTACTACTCGCAAGTATGGCGGTACTGGTTTGGGGTTGATCATTAGCAAGAAGTTTTGCCAGATGATGGGCGGGGATATTACTGTTGAGAGTGAGTTTCAAAGTGGTTCTACTTTTACAATCCGGTTGCCGGTTGTGGTTAAAAGCGAACAAGAAGTGACGCAGGATCAAGAATCCCAAAATCAGCTTTGTTTAAATTCACAAATAGATGCAGTAGAGGTAGAAAACAAACAAGAAGTGCGATCAACTGTTTCCTTAGATCCTAATTCTACAGTGCTGGTGATTGACGACGATCCAGACGCACGAGATTTAATGACTCGCTGCTTGTCCAAAGAAGGGTTTCGGGTGCATTCCTCAGCTAGCGGTGAAGCGGGGCTGCTGTTGGCTAAGGAGTTGCGGCCCGATGCGATTACTCTGGATGTAATGATGCCTACTATGGACGGTTGGACTGTACTTTCAGCTTTGAAGGCCGATCCTGATTTGGCTGATATTCCGGTGATTATGATGACTTTTTTGGATGATAAAAATCAGGGTTTTGAGTTGGGGGCGGCGGAGTATTTGAGGAAGCCTTTGGATTACAAGCGATTTGCGGCTTTGTTGAGTAAATATCAGCAGCCAGCAAGTTAATTGGTTGACTGTTGAGGGTTGGCAGTTGACGGTTGACAGTTGACAGTTGGCAGTTGGCAGTTGGCAGTTGTTATATTAAATTCGTTGACACCGAAATAATATAGAGGAGACGGCAATGCCGTGTCCCTACGCTAATTGTAGGGACACGGCACTGCCGTCTCCTCATTTTGGCTACTAATAATTAATTATTAATAACTCATAAGCACTGTCAACAGTCAACTGCCAACAGTCAACTGTCAACTGAAAACTGTCAACTGAAAACTTAATCTAAAAATCCCATCAAAGTAGAACTATCATCAATCTCATTGGAAGCAATTGGTCGATTGCCACCCATTGTCGAGTAAACTTCATCAATGTGAAGATTGCTGACAGCAACCGGCCGCGCACCGGACATACTGAACATTTCACTGACTTGCATGGTACTGGCGCCGATCGGGCGTCTCCCCAGAGTAGCAACTACTTCCAATTCGCTGGCTTCTACCGGGCGGTTGCCTACAATGCCGTAGGTTTCGCTAATATGCAAGGTGCTAGTGCCGATCGGGCGTTTTCCCGACATGGAGACAATCTCACTTACCGTAAAATCATTTGGCCCCACAGGGCGTTTGGGCAAGCCAGCGGGCAGATAGAGTTGAATTCCTGTTGCTTTGGCATCGCTGACTACTGTCGCTTCGCTTTTGGAAGCTGCTTTACCACGACCGGCGATTGCACTGCCTTTATCTTTGGGGGTGACACTCATAATTTTTTCCTCTTGAATTATTGGGCTTTTGATTGCTGGGTTCGGAAAGCGTCGGACTGAGACAACTGCTTTTCTGGGCTTTCTGCTTCTTATGTTTGGTCAATATTAAAATAATATGATGAATTCTAACAAGTTTCTCAACTAAATTGCAAATAAATTGCATTTTTGTTAATATTTATTAGTAATAGCTACATTTTCCTATGGTAACTGCGGCAGCATCTTTTCAATTACAAGCGCCCTTTGAGCCTACGGGCGACCAACCGGTAGCGATCGCCCAACTGGTCAAAAGTATCCAAGCAGGCGATCGATTTCAAACCTTACTCGGTGCCACAGGTACGGGCAAAACCTTTTCAATTGCAGCGGTGATTGAAAAAATCGGCAAGCCCACCCTAGTGCTCGCCCACAACAAAACCCTTGCCGCTCAACTTTGTAACGAACTGCGTAATTTTTTCCCCAACAATGCAGTCGAATACTTTGTCAGTTATTACGACTATTATCAGCCGGAAGCATACATCGCAGTCAGCGATACTTACATTGAGAAAACGGCGGCAATTAATGAAGAAATTGATATGCTGCGACACTCAGCCACGCGATCGCTCTTTGAACGCCGCGATGTCATAGTCGTAGCATCCATTAGCTGCATCTACGGCTTGGGAATGCCCGCCGAATACCTGAAAGCAGCCATCCCCTTGCGAGTAGGAATGGAAGTCAATCAGCGGCAAATCTTGCGAGATTTGGTTAACATCCAATACAGCCGCAACGACATCGACTTAGGTAGAGGCAAATTTCGCGTCAAAGGCGATGTTTTGGAAATTGGCCCTGCTTATGAAGATCGAATTATTCGCGTCGAATTCTTCGGCGATGAAATCGATGCGATTCGCTACGTTGACCCGGTGACAGGTAAAATCATCCAAAGTGCAGATGCTTTAAATATTTATCCTGCCCGTCACTTTGTCACGGCAGAAGATAAATTAGAGGCAGCTTGTCAAGGAATAGAACTCGAATTAGAAGACCAACTGGCAGAATTTGAAAAAGCCGGGAAACTCTTAGAAGCTCAGCGGATAGAACAGCGCACCCGCTACGATTTGGAAATGCTGCGAGAAGTCGGCTACTGCAACGGAGTGGAGAATTATTCGCGCCATTTAGCAGGCAGAAATGCTGGAGAACCGCCAGAATGTTTGATTGATTATTTTCCTAAAGATTGGATGTTGGTGATAGATGAATCCCACGTCACAGTCCCGCAAATTCGGGGAATGTACAACGGCGACCAAGCGCGCAAAAAAGTATTGATCGAACACGGTTTTCGCTTGCCAAGTGCGGCTGATAATCGTCCTTTGAAAGCAGAGGAATTCTGGGCAAAAGAGAATCAGTGCATTTTTGTATCTGCAACGCCTGGAGATTGGGAAATCGAAATTTCAGAAGGAAGAGTTGCTGAACAGGTAATCAGGCCGACGGCAGTGGTCGATCCGATGATATTTGTACGTCCGACTGCTGGACAAATTGATGATTTGTTGGGTGAAATCAATGAGAGAGTTCGTCTGAATGAGCGAGTTTTGGTGACAACTTTAACGAAGCGGATGGCGGAAGATTTAACTGAATATTTGCAGGAGAGGGCGATTAGAGTCCGGTATTTGCACTCGGAAATTCAGTCGATTCAACGCATCGAAATTATCCAAGATTTGCAGGATGGTAAGTTTGATGTATTGATTGGGGTGAACTTGTTGCGGGAAGGTTTGGATTTGCCGGAAGTGTCTCTGGTGGTGATTTTGGATGCCGATAAAGAGGGGTTTTTGCGATCGGGACGTTCGTTGATTCAAACGATTGGGCGGGCGGCGCGACACATTCGGGGACAGGCGATTTTGTATGCGGATAAGTTGACGGATAGTATGGCTAAGGCGATCGATGAAACCGATCGCCGTCGGGGAATCCAGTTGGCGTATAATAAGATGCACGGAATTACGCCGCAGCCGATCGCGAAAAAGCGATCGAGTAATGCAATTCTGGCATTTTTAGACGTGTCCAGAAAGCTGAATTCCCAGCAGTTGGAGGAGGTTTACGAACACGCAAATGAGTTATCTTTAGATGAGATTCCTGAGTTGATTAAGCGGTTGGAAACTCAGATGAAGGAGGCGGCGAAGAAGCTGGAGTTTGAGGAGGCGGGTAAATTGCGCGATCGCATTAAGCATTTGCGGGATAAGTTATTGGGACATTAAGGCATAGCAACGGAGGACACGGCAGTGCCGTGTCCCTACCCGAAAATAATCAATCTGACTCGATCGCAGATGTAACTATCGCCCGATTAATTGTAGGGAAACGGCACTGCCGTGTCCTGATTTCTTGGCAAATCCGTACAGGTTGGATTGTTCTGTTTGGTGAAGATATTGCTAGATTTGTTACCGCATTTCCTCAACGTTTTGGTAGACAGCAATGAGCAAATTTCAGTTATTCGATGCAGTTAGTTTAACCGAAGAAATCGCTCTCGCAGATGGCGGAGTTGCACCCCCAGAAACAGCCGGGGCGATTGTTGAGGTATTCAAAAACGGTGAAGCCTATCTAGTCGAGTTATTTGGCGGATGGGTGAAAGCAGAAGTTGGCGGAGATTTTGTTCCCGCAACTCAGGATCAGCCAGAATCATTTATGGAAACGATAGGTGTTGAAACAGTTTATCCGCATCAGTTGCAATTAGTAAAATCTGCCAGCGAAATGATGGGACTTCGAGAGCGTTTACAGTCAGTTTTGGATGATTTATCTGAAGATTTAGTGGCTGAAGTATGCGACTTTGCCGAGTTTTTGCGTGAAAAACAGCAAAAAGTGCGATCGTATTAAGCATTTGCGGGATAAGTTATTGGAACATTAGACTCGGCGGTTGAAACCGCGTCTACACGAACAAAACCCGCCTTCGCGGGTTGAAGAATTCGTGGTTGAGACTTTTTGGGAGAAAGTGCGATCGCCTTTTTCTATTATCCTGTTTTATGGATGGAAAGGGCGATCGCGCTTTCTATGAATTTACCTACATTCCTGCTTAATATTCCTCGTCAAAAGAGTCTTCAATCGAAAGACAATCTGGCGAAAAGGGATCTACTCGTTGTCGCAGTTCAAGGTTCTCATCCTTCAATGAATCTACTTCTTGTTGTAGTTCAAGATTTTCATCTTGTAAGTCATCTCGCTCCTGTTGCATTTCTAGATTTTCATTTGCTAGGTAGGTGAGTTTACCTTTAATTTGTTGAACCTCAATTTGAAGCAATTCGATAATTGTGTCCTTTGCTTCCATTTTTTCAAGCAGAATGCGGTTCAAGTTTGCTTGAGTAGAGAGAGCTATTTCAAGTTGCTCACTGAGTTGTCTGTTTTCAGAAATTTGGATGTTAGCCATTAGCTTCTTTGACTAAGTGTTGGGTGGATTGATACTCGCAATTACAACAAATAGATTAGATACAGCTAAGCCAGCCAGTAAGCTGACTGGCTGCTGTCTAGGCTATTTTGTTCTCAGTTAACTTCCTGCTTGGGAGAGTGCTGAGCAATCCACTCGCGAATCTTGTCATTCGCCATATCATTGAAGTACGGTATGTCTTTTTCTTTTATAGCTTGACGCTCGGCTAGGTTCAAGGCGATCGCAACAAGCTGACGCTTGGGTAGGTTCAAGGCGATCGCCACAAGCGGAGGCTTTGGCTGTGTCTGCCTTTGACCGTCTTGATGGAGCTTATAAACCAGAGAAGCTAGCTCCAAACCATGAGGATGCTTAGACAGCGTGTCTAGTAGAAACAGCGGATTTTCTGTTATCATTGTTTTAGTTGGTTAAAAAACAGCCGAATCTTTACAGTGGTCTGATGCATACGAGCGCAGCCACTATATTACGAAAAATAGAAAACATTAGAGCGTCCTCAGACCTGCCAGTTTGAGGGCGTTTTGTTGTCTATATTTAATACCATAACAGCTCAAAGCTGAATTGGCAACATTACGTGCACAACTGGGTACCAAAATTAAGTGCATGACCGTAATTCTAATACCTTATCAATAAATACCTTGGTAACAACTTAAAAAAATAACACAAATATATACCAGGGCTTACGCATCAACTGCATATCATTTACGCATCAAGTACATATGCTATGATATGCAGTTGATGCACCTGTACTTATGCACTTAAAACATATGTTGAGCGATAAAAATCACCAAAATGACGAGGAAGACTTGGATGAGTCGCTAATCAAAGAAATTAATGACTTAGTTCAACAACCTCTTCAGCCCACAAATAAAAATTCTAAAAATGACTTACAACCCTTGCCAGTTGTCCATTCAGACCTGGACGAGTATGGTCTAGACCCCTACGAGTTCCGGCTCTATGCCCATGTTGTTCGCAGGACAGGAGGAAAACTCACAGGTGAGTGTTTCGCTAAACTGAAGAAAACAGCAGAAATATGCCACATGAGCGTTAGAAAAGCCCAATATGCCCTAAAAACTCTATGTGATGCGGGTTTAATACTGAAGGAACAGCGTAGGGGACGTACTGACGTGTACAGACTAACTCCCAAAAGCAACTGGAAGCCAAAAGAAGAACTCAAGCAGATTCGACAGAAAGTCAAAGAGTCTAAAGTTGAGGACTCAGAAGAAGAGTAAAATGCAAACAAGCTAAACCGTGGTACGGGCGGGACACCCGTACATCATCTGCGGTTAAAATATTCGTAGAATAAATTAAGAGTTAGGTGCGATCGTCCTTAACACCCTTAGTTTAGGGGGTAATAATTAGGGGTAAATGTGATTTGACCTTGCGATAGCTTCGCAATTTCCTTACTCAAACCTAAATGGCGGATTTTGCCAGCTTTAATCAAGTCAGCAAATACCTCTAATTGTTCCAGAATTGGTATGGTTTCGTGTTCTTGGGCGATGTCATAGTCTGGAGCACCAAATAGTGGCACGTAGCGATCGGGCCAGTGGATCTGATACAGGTCGATATAATCGGTTTGCAAGCGTTTCAGGCTGTCGTTTAGTGCTTTTTCGACATTTGGGCGATCGATCTGATTTTTGCCTTCCCGAATCCACTTTAATCGAGAGCTTCGCCCTGCCACTTTAGTCGCTTTGACACTCCTAGCCGTAAACGGCTAGGATTCTTCATTCACAGGGAGATGCCTTGTAAAAGCAGTGCCTTTACTCGGTCTTACTCTCTCTCCTGAAGCAGTAACGGTATGCCCTAGCGCCAAAATTCGTAAACCTTCATCCCGAATATTCTGAGCAGCGTTAATGTCTCTATCGTGGTTTTATTTGCTACCTAGGTATTAGCTCAATAGTCCAGGCATAACCAGGGAAACGAGATAATTCCCTAAAATATCGAACTCAACATAATTTCATTAGCAGCAATCCAATCATAAATATCTTTTAAAGCAGCTTCCGGGCCAATCAGAGGTTGCCATCCAGTGCGCTCCATCACCCTAGAAGAATCCGTGATAAAAATAGGAATATCCCCCGCACGTTCCTCCAAAACCGGATGAATCGGAATCGATTTGCCGACAATTTTTTGGCATAAATCAGTTGTCTCAACTAAAGAAAGACTGTTGTTCAAACCGCCGCCTACATTAAATACTTCACCATCAAATTCAGCAAAGTTTTCTAACTGATAGTCAATCAATCTCAACAAATCTTCAACGTGTAGTAAATCCCTAACTTGTTTACCACTACCGCCAAAACCGATATAATTTAATGCCTTTTGAAAATAGTGCGCCGCCACCCATAAACCGCAAACTCCCTGATCCACTTTACCCATTTGCCAAGCACCGGTAATTAACCCGCAGCGGTTGATAATTGCTGGTACATTGTAGGCGGCTCTGTATTCCTCAATTAGCAATTCCGAAGCTAGTTTAGTTGCTCCGTAAAGTGAGCGAGCTCCTTTGAGGGGGAAGTCTTCAGAAATGCCTAATTCTGATATTCCAGGTATAGTTTGATTTGGGGCGATCGCAAATCTTGACTCCAACTCCAATAACCTGATAGACTTGACAGAGGCGATCGGGTAAACTCGACTCGTAGACAAAAACAACAAACTCGCACCAGTTTGTCTCGCCAACTCCAAAATATTCACAGTACCCAATAAATTCGTCTGCAAAACGTATTGAGGCGAACTAAAACCCGCTAGCACAGAAGGTTCCGCAGCACAATCGATAATGCAGTCAACATTCAGCGCCACCGGATCTAAATCTGCCACTGTGCGAATATCCCCATAAACAAACTGAATCCCGGAATTTTTAAGCCGAGGTAAATTCAATTCCGAACCCCGGCGGCGCAGGTTATCCAAACAAATTATCTGCAATTCTGGGTGAAGTTTCTTGAGGCCAATTGCCAAACAACTACCAATAAAACCCGCACCACCAATAATCAAGATGCTTTCAACCATTCGCGTTATAAAATTTCGTTTGTAGTCAGGACTTTAGTCCTTAATTCACTGCGATGATAGTCGCCGCGAGACAGATGTTTTTCTAGCCAGACATACAAAACAATAAACAAATACCGACTTCCCATCTCTTTGATTTTTAGCTTGGAAATACCAGCAGTCCGATTGTACCATCTCAGAGGAATTACATCATAGGAAAAACCCCTAACAATTGCCTTCAGGGGAAGTTCCACAGTTAAATTAAAATGATGGCTCAAAATCGGCTGCACTCCATCAATCACTTCTTTGCGATAAATCTTAAAAGCATTAGTGACATCATTGTAGCGCAAACCGAAAATACTTTTGACAAACCAATTTGCCAAGCGATTAATTGCTAGTTTGTGAATGGGATAGTCAACTACAAAGCCACCTTTGATAAATCGGGAACCAAAAACGCAATCATATCCTGCTTGTAACTGGCGATATCCTGCTACCAAATCCATCGGATCATCGGAAGCATCGGCCATCACAATTGCCACAGCATCGCCGTCAAATTCTGCCAATCCCCGGCGCACGGCAAATCCGAAACCGTTGGGAGGTTGATTGTTGATGTATCTAACTGTGGGAAAAGTCTCTGATAATTCTTGACAAATATTCAGAGTGCGATCGACACTATTGTCATTCACTATCAAAATTTCGTGCTCAATGGCTTCTAAATCGAGCGTATGGACGATCGCACGCACAGTACCTTCCAAACAGCCCTCTTCGTTGTGAGCTGGTATAACCACAGAAATTTTCACTCCTCATCCTCCACTGTTACCCTAGCGCCACCGCGCAACCTGACAAATTGGTTGTCCACAGGATTATACACCCAAGCTTTAATTTCCGTTTGGGCGATCGGCAAATTCTTCGCCGAAAAATCAACAACCCATCTTGCATTGTTGTAAACCTGAGACTTCAAAGTCTTAGCAATATCGGGACTGTCTAAGTTTACATAAGCATTAGCAAAAAAAGATGGTTTATCCCCGACAGATAGCAACACAATATTTGGCTGTTGCAACTTTTCTGGCCAAACCGCCCATCCCGTAGCTTTAATAGCATTATTTTTGTTAATTGTCAATAATTTATCGCCGATTTGAGGTTGGTCAAAATAGCCGTAAACTTTTCCAGAATTAGCAATAAACTCTACATTTTTCGCCAACTTTATCCAACCTATTTTTTCTATAATTGCAGCGCCTTCTCTCACCAGCCAAGTTTTTTTGCTCAGCACCCTCAAACAGCTTTCCGGCGAATTATTGAAAAAATCTGAGGGTTCCAGATAGTTAATTAAAGCCAAACAATCCTTGCCACCTTGTTTGTAAGGAAGTGCTGATGCAGTTTGTGCGATCGCCTGTTGAGAGTTAACAATAATTATCCCAATTAATAGTCCAGCAAACACCCTATAAATAAATTTGTAGTTGCGATTTATAATAGCACTGTTGCCTCTCACAAACAATTGTCCAAGCTGAACCAAAGCAATTAGTAATAAAATCGAATTAGTTGTATATCGCGATGATTCAATCGCTTGAATCGCCCCAAATTGAGCTCTTCCAGCGGTAATAATCAGAGCCGATAAAACTGCAAATAAACCTATAGACAACCAAGGTAAAGCCTCACGATACTCATCAATCTTTCTCCCAAAGTGGAATGCCAACAATAAGAAGCTTATAAATATCAGCAATCCAACTAATGCTGAAATTCCGGGTAAACGTACAATTGGTGAACCTAACAAACTCAAAAAATAATCAATGACTACCAGAGGCTGATTCAATAATGAAATAATACTGGTTTTCCGAGTAGGATGATAATCAATTGAGTAAGCCGCACAAGTTGCCACAAACAGCAAAATCCATACAATAAGTCTTTTTCTTTTCTGTGCCACATTTCCTTGTAAAGCTACAACAGCGGGAATTGCTGCTAACCAAGAAAGTAAACCTTGAGCGAGAGAAAAGCTCGCAATCAAGCAGCATAAAGCAGCAATCGATATTTTAATTTTAATATCGTAGGGACACGGCACTGCCGTGTCCTTATCCGATAATGGAGACGGCAGTGCCGTATCCCTACTCAGAGAATAAACGGCAGCTACAAAACACAAATTGACTAAAAACCAAGCCAGTTGAAATCCCCAGAGCCAGTTTTCATGCTGCACCAGAGAGAATAGCAAAATACAACTTAAAATGTTAGTTAAATGCCACAAATTATCGCCGACATTCTTAACCTGCATCGAGGATAACTTATAGATAGTGATAAAAGTTATAATAGCCAAAGCGATGCTGAGACACAATGAATAATTAATATTCCATTGAGAAACGAAAACCAAAACAGTAATAATCAGTTTTGGGATAGCTATCCGGTGGTTGCTGTGCAAAGCCCAAAAATCGTTAAAAGCTACATTTCCCGTGGCTATTTTGTCAAAAAGACTCGCTAACCTCCACTCGTCATCGATGGGAACATTAACACTAAAATTTGCTACAAATCCGATTAATAAGACGGCAGGAACTAGATATATAGTTAATAATATAATTTTTTTCATAAAAGTGCGATCGACACAATACCCAGATCCCCGACTTCTTGGAGAAGTCGGGGATCTAAAACAAGAACACTGACAGTCAACAGTCAACAGTTAACAGTCAACTACTTAACAGTCTTAAACGTATCCATTTTCCCAGTAAATCGGTTGACAAACATCTGCAAAACAGTCCGCTTACCGATATTGATATTAGAACTCACAGACATTCCCGACTGCAAATTAACCTCCAACTGATTAGGCTTGTTCTTATTCAAAATAAACTTTTGACTCTTCAGCTTAATTGTGGTTTTAAAAGCGTAGTATTTCCGCAGTTCAGTCGGGGCAAGAGCATCGCTGCTAATCTCTATCACTTCACCTTGAGCAGTACCAAATTCCATCGCTGGGAAAGCTTCTACATTCACTTCCACAGGCACACATTGGTATCTCGTCAAACCCAGTTTCTCTCTGTTAACTTCTTTCTCTGGACAAACGCAACTTTTACCTTTTTCGCAGTCAATTTTTTCTCCATCCAATTGTTTGCCGTGATGCTTTTCTAACTTCTCTCGTTTGTTCTTCAAAGCTTCCAATATGAGAGCGACGTTGCTGTTTTCCAGATAAACAATTGCTTGCAAACCACTGTCATCGTCCAAAACTTTGAGCAACTTCTCAGTTTGCTGCGCTTCATAATAAGCTTCTTCGCAACGTGCGGGACGCGGTTGTCCTGGCTTCACCACTGAGTTAATCACGGATTGGCATATGGGATCTTTTGCCATATCCAACTTAGCTTTCTCCTTCGTAGAAGGTTTCAAATCGAAGATGACACCGGATACTGGAGACTTCAGAACTTGAGTGTCGCGGGTTTCTTGCGCTTTTTGAAGTTGACCATTTATTTCTGATAGCTTTTTCAGGTTTTCTACCTTGAAACGGCTGAGTTGAGAATCGCTGCTAGCAATTTGTTTTTGGTTTTCAGCAATTTTGGAGTAAAGTTCTTTTGCCCAGGCATCCTTCGTGTTTTTCAACTGTTCCTGGGCGCGTTTAATCGACTCGTCAATGCGCCCTTGTTCTCCTTGCTGGCGTTGCACTTCTGCTGTGATTTTCTGAATATCACCTTGCCGCGCATTAATTTCGCCTCGACGTGTATTTATCTCACCTAGGCGTGTGTTAATTTCACCTTTGCGGGAATTGATTTCACCTTCGCGTTGCTTAATTTGATCTTGCTGTTTTAGAACTTCGCTTTGACCTCGGAAAACGTCTTGTTCTTGACGTTCTTTTTGCAATTCTGCGATGGCTCCTGCCTCCACCAGTGGGGTAAGTCTGCCCAGAATTCCTTGATTGGACTTCAATACCTGTTGGGACTTTCCTAGCTGTTCGTCAGCCAATTGTTTTTGAGCTACGGCAGATTTGACTTGCTCTTGGGACGAAGCTAATTGCTGCTGAGAATAATTTAATTGGTTCTGAGCAAAACCGAATTGCTGTTGGGCTACTGTCATTTGAGCGCCTGCTGCTCTCTCAGCATCCTGAGCTTGTTTGAGTTGTTTTTCTAACTCCTGAACTTGTCCTTGGGCTGCGGCTACGCGAGACTCAAATTCTGATTTGTAGTTGACATAAAGTCCTTTTTGATCGTCATCAAAATTTCCGATACCCCGATTGAGGTATAGTTCGTCAATCAAAGCTTGTAGGACTTTATTCTGTGCAGTGAGGCTTTGTCTGTCTTTGATAGTTGATTCTAGGCTGGAAGGAATGGGGCCTTGAACTTTGCCACTAACAACATCTTCGTAAAATTTATTTTCCTTTTCCAGGGCTTCTTTAGTTTTCTTGATGGAAGTGAAATCGGCACTGGAGGCAACGGGGTTAAAAGTGAGCAAGGGCTGGTTCTTTTCTACCCGATCGCCATTTTCGACGTGAACCCTCACCACCGCACCCGTAGCAGGCGCTTGGATGTCTCTGGCGCCATCTTTTAGTTCCAATTGACCTGTGGCGGGGACAGCTTGTTCGATGCTAGCAAAATAAGCCCAAACCACAGCGGAACTGGCTATCAACATGATCATCCACAAAAACAAGCGTGACCAAACCGCTGGTTTTTCGAGAATTACTGGTTGTTCAGAAAGCATGATCGATTTCATTGCCATATGTTTTATTTGTTATTTGTTAGTTGTTAGTTGGGAATTGGGAATTGGGAATTGGGAATTGGGAATAGTTGACTGTTGACTGTTGACTGTTGACTGTTGGCAGATAATCAATAACTAATAACTGTTAATCAATTCCCCATGCCCCATGCCCGATGCCCCATGCCCGATGCCCCATGCCCGATGCCCGATGCCCATGATTAGTTATTCGATGCCTCTTGTTGTTGGAACAGGCAATAGTAACGTCCTTTAAGACTCATTAAGTCTTTATGAGTTCCCTGCTCGACTACAGCACCTTGATCCATCATAATAATCACATCAGCATTTTGGATGGTAGTCAGACGGTGAGTGATGAAAAACACTGTGCGACCGGCGAAAGCTTCAGCTAAGTTATTACAAACTTGGCGCTCCGAATGGTAGTCCAGGGCGCTGGTAGCTTCGTCCAAAATCAGTAGTTTGGGGTTTTGGAGAATTGTTCGCGCGATCGCAATTCGCTGCTTTTGTCCCCCAGAAAGCGAAGATCCCCGTTCTCCCACAATCGTATTATAGCCAGCAGGCAAGCTCATAATAAAATCGTGAGCTACTGCTAGTTTTGCGGCTCTAACAATCTCATCCGTGCTGGCATCAGGATTACTCAAAGCAATGTTTTCCTGCACTGTACAGTTAAACAACAAGGTATCTTGTAGCACTACCCCAAGTTGACTGCGGAGAGAATACAATTCCACCTTAGCAATGTCATATCCATCAACAAAGATTCGACCAGAAAGTGGTGCATACAGACGCTGCAACAACTTCATTGCGGTACTTTTACCGGAACCACTTCCCCCCACAATTCCCACAAAACTGCCACTGGGAAATTCTAAATTCACATTAGCCAATTGCAGTGCACCACTCTCCAGGAATCGGAAGGAAATCTCCTCATATGTCACCTGACCTTGAATTGCTGGTAGTGGGATGTTACTGCGGTCTTCATCACTGGTTTCCGTCGGTGTATCGACAACATCCTTAAGCATATCAATGGACATTGACACTTCTTGGAAACTCTGCCATACGCTGACAAATCTCAGCAACGAACCAGTCACGTTCCCGGAAATAATTCGGAAAGCAATCAACTGACCCAAAGTCATCTCATTTTTCAATACCAAATAAGCTCCCACCCACAACTGAGCTAAGTTACCCACTTGGTTGAAAAATGCACTAACCGTTCCAGCGGCAGTCCCAGTAATAATAGTTTTAAAACTCGCTGTAATGTATTTAGCGTAGCGGCTAGACCACTCCCAGCGGGATTTCAATTCAATGTTTTGAGCCTTAACAGTTTGAATCCCACTGACTACTTCAACCAAATAAGATTGAGAGTCAGAAAAACGCATATTTCTTTGTTTGATCAGGCGCAAAACCAGGGGATTGATCAGAATTATCATCAAGGCAAGTATCGGTACAACTGCCAAAGATACTGCTGTTAGTTGCACGCTGTAGGAAAGCATCACGGCGACGTAAACCACCGAAAATACTGCATCGAGAACCACTGTCAGGGCCGTACCTGTCATGAATTCGCGAATCTGACCCATCATGCTGAATTTGTAGATCAAATCTCCGACACGCCGATTGTCAAAGTAGTTTTGGGGAAGTCGGAGTAAATGGTCGATAATCTCCGCACTCAATTTGACATCGATGCGGTTTGAAGTATCTATAAATAAGAAGGTACGCAAACCGTTGAGCATTCCTTCAAATAGGGCTACAGCTAACAAAAACGCCCCTAAAACATCCAAGGTGTCTAAGTTCCGTTTACCCAATACTTCGTCGATAATGATTTGGCTGATTAGCGGGTTTGCCAGACCGAATACTTGCACGAAAAAGGAGGCGAACAATACTTCAATAAATACTGTTTTGTGTTCCATCAGTGCTGGTACGAACCACCAGAAACTGAACTGCTCTTTTTGGTCAATTTGTTGCGGGGCTTGTAGCAGCAGGACTTCTCCTGTCTCGCCCCAGATTTCTCTAAACTGAGCTACGCGCTTCCTCATCAGCCCTTCTTCGGGGCTGGCTACTACTAATTCCTGTTCGGTAATGCTGTAAACGATCGCAAATGTATCTTTCCATTTAATCATTACCGGGGCTTTGATCCGGTTGATGGCGTCTGCTGGTACTTGGGCTAATTGGGGTGTGAGACCGATACTTTGCGCGATCGCACCACAGGCCTGCATACTAACAGAACCAGCAGTTTTTAGCTGATTTTCGAGAACTTTGCGGATGATATCTCGACGAAATTTGATGCCGAAATACTTGCTCAACATCTGGAAGCAAGCAAGCGGCCCGTCTATCTGCCCTTTGGCACGGAAAACTGGGTATTTAGCATCCTTTGGTTGGTCGGATGCCGGATCTCGGGGAGTTAGTGGGGCGATTTCTACATCATCAAAGCTGATGCGTCGCTTTTTGCCTAATTCTTCTATTCCTTCATTTGTCGAGCCATTTAGGACGTCTACCGCTGCTTCTGGTGGTGCTTCTGGGGGTTCCCGGAAACCTACCAAGCGAGCGCCCATGCGGCCTTCTACTTTGAAGGACTTGGTTTCGCTGTCAATATTTAAGCGACTACCGGTGGGAAAGTCGCCCAAAACGCCACTACTGACGAGCCAAATGCGATCGCCTTCTAACTCTTTTGCCAGCTCTTGACTTTTTTTGTTACCATTTGGCAGATTGACAACTTTTGCGTCTTGCCAAGCTTGAAGAGTGATTTCCTTGAGGTTGGAGGTAGCATCGGCCTGACGTTGCAATTCCAGGCTCAACAGTTCAAATGCTTCGCTTAAGGAACAGTGTTCGCGAAAGGCTTCTCCAAATGTCGGCTGTTTTTCCAGTACACTCAGGAAGTCTTCAGTTTGGATCACGATCGCAATTACATCAGTAGACGCGATCGCAGTTTCGCAAGGAACACCCCTGAGCAAACCCGCCCAACCGAGAATTTCCTGAGACTGAACCAACCGCAAACTGACGTGGCGTTGCGACCTTTGGTCAAAGCCGAGTAGACGGGCTTGACCTTGATAGATAATTGCCACTTGAGTCGGCATTTTTTCGCGTTCAAACAGGGGTTGTCCCGTCCGATAACCAAGGAGTTGGCACTTCGCCACCAAAGCGGTGAGAGCCGTCTCTGAGAGTCGGTCAAACGGGGCAGTTTGAGCTAAGAAATCCTGAATTTGGCCTAGTGAAACAGCGGAAGAAGTCATCCGATTTTAGATTTTAGATTTTAGATTTTAGATTGAAAAATTGAGTCTACAGCCTTTACCGTTCAATCGCAGATGCGGAAGAGAGGGGCTGTAGGGGGCCTATTTGCGATATTTGTTCGTTGACCCAGGTTTCAAATAGTTCGTTAATCAAGTGCAGCCGCATCGATTCATCGAGCTGAGCTGGCATGAACTTTTCTAGTCGAATAATTACCATCCATTCTGCCAGAGGACGTGGCGTCCAGAGTTGATTTGGCTGGCTAACTGACAAAAGTTTACTGATTGCTGGGTGTGGCTGACTGAGGGGTACTGGCCCCAATAAGCCACCGGACTTGGACTCAGGGCCTTCGGAAAAGTCGCGGGCGACTTCCGCAAAACTTTGTTCTTCTTCGAGGATGCGAAAGTAAAGTTCGTTGGCTAGTGCTGGATTTTTTGTACGAACCAGGGAGTAGACTACGTGGTCTAGGCTGGCTTTGCGGGTTAAAAAATAGTTATCTACTTTAGGTCTCCAAGTTTCTTGCTTAAATTTTTCAATCAGCAAGGGTCTGATGACCATTTCTTGAAGTTCTTCGATGGTCATATTCTGGCTTCGCAGCCAAGCTTCTCTGGCTTCGGGGGCTGTCAGTTGGTGCTGAACGAGAAAATTCTCGACGGCGGATTGGCTTTCTTCGTCGTTGCAAGTAAAAGGTGCGATCGCTTGATCTACTATGACACCACGCAAGAATTGTGGCATCAATTGATAACGCTTCAGGAGGGATGGCATATCCTGAGCTTGTAGTAATTTATCGCCTATCTGAAAAAGTCCTGTCATTTTTGTGTCTCCAACTGACTTGCGCTTCCCCTTTCAATTTAGCTGTAGCAGGAAAAGAGCGACAACCTATAGCACTGAGATTTTCCGATGATAGCAGACCATTAGCAGCCTAACGTTGTTGCTGTTTACTTCCTGACGCTGTGTCTTTGGGGGGGTTCCCTGACAACTACATCTTCGAGTATTCTCCAGAACGGGCCGGAGAGCGGATTAGACAAAGATAAATGTTTTTGTGCGGTAGGTACGGGAACCCGCCCAATTTAAAATTGATTGAAGAAAGTTTCTTGAAGTAGTGTTCCGAGTTGGAACGAGTAAGCGCGACTGTCCAGGAATTTGGGGTTAGTCGCCATTTTGCGTTGGACTTGATCCCGATATTGCCGGCGCAATTCTGGGTTGATTCCCAGGGCTGTGCTCATCTCCACATAAGAGTTCTCACTGTTTGCTACCAATTCAGGAAATTGTAGTTCTTTGAGGACTGCTGCGGATTGTTGTGATCGCACATTTTGACCTACTCTCACTACCATAGGCAATCCTGCCAACAGTGGCGCTACTAAGGATGCTGCACTATTGTCAGGATAAGAGTCTAGATATATATCAGCTAATTTTAAACATTCTTGGTAATCGGCGCGAGTTGGCAATGCTCTGATCATCACCAAGCGCTGTTTATCAATCCCAAATTCTGCAAAGAGCGATCGCATTTGATGATAAAAAGGCATGGTCGGATAGTTTTTGGGGCGGGAATGAAAGGGATATAAAACTAAAATTGAATTCGGTGTGGCTGCAATGATTTTTGCCCAGGTTGCTCTCAGTTCTGGGATAATCTTAAAGGCTGTAACACCGGATATAAAGATGACAGATTGATCTGTTGCTCCCCAACTGCTTCTGGTCGGTTTAACTGTGGGATTTTCTGATGGTACAGGATAACTGAAACAAACTCCTGAGCCTTCTAAGGTAATTAACCTGTCGAGATATTCTGCGGGTGCATCCGGGGGAAGTGCTAAGTTTCCGACTAAAATGCGATCGATATTGCGTATGCCAGTAGGGACACGGCAATGCCGTGTCCCTACTGAGGAATGCCCTACGGAGAAATGCCCACCAGCAGCTATCTGTAGTCGCGCTAGTCGGTGTAGGGACAGCAAACTGCTCGGTTTTGAGGTTTCGGTGGTATTTGTACAGATGAGGAGAATGTCTAAATTGTGCGATCGCATTTCCTCGACTTGACTCAGCAAATCCATTGACAAATGTACAAACTTATCCACCCGACTTTCACAATATTTACCCAATTCCTCAGCCTGGATTTGCGAATAATACACAATAATCTCAAACTTGTCTCTGTCTAAATATTCAAAAGCCGGAATTGCTGCAAAAGTATCCGAGTCCCCACTAATTGTATCGATCAAAATACCCAACCTAATTTTGCCAGTTGCCAACTTTATATCCTGAAAATTGAAATCTATTTGACAACCAATATTTGTCAAATAAGTCTCGACAATATAATCTCGCTGACTCTCCACATTTAGGAGATTGTGTTCACTGAGATACAAAGCTTTGAGACTAAGATTATTAACAACAAACTGCGCCAAATAACGCCAAAGTTGCAAATCTGGAAAACTCGCAATATTTCCAGCCACATAATCGATTAAATCCTGCAAATACCGCGAATATGTTTCAACTTCTCCCACTTGCTGAAAATAAGTGGGAGACTGAAACAAGAATTTCATCAAATCCTCAAAAAACCACTCACGAATCGCAGCATTTCTGTACTCAAATGGCAACTGATAAGCATCGCGGTAAAGCATGGCTGCGAGGAGACATGGTATTTTGTCTACAATTTGATCTCCTTGGGCAAGTTTGGAACCTAACTGCTGGACAAAACCTTGTTCTTCCTCAGTCAATATTTCATGTTTAATTCCACTATCTAACAACAACTGGTGAAATTTTCCCATTTCCCCCAAATAAGCAGTTTCAAATTTATCGGCGGGTAAATTCAGCCAATGTCTAGCTATTTGTTGGCGGTATTGACGCAGCCGTGAGACAACAGACTCAGTAGCTGGCGATTTTTTGTAAAGTTCAATCAGCTTTGACAAGTCAGATAAATCGCGCTGAGTTCTCACATCTAATTTTTGCTGAATTGTCTGTTTGATTTGTTGATTCAAAAAACTGTATTCAGGACTATTTAGTAATTTATTGTAAAATCTGACTACATCTTTATGATTTTCACCAGCAGCGAAGTTTTTCCAAGTTTGTTGTTCGGGATGAATCCGCAGGGATGAGAGTTTTTCGTCTACAAATCCGATGTGATAATTCCCCATGATTCGCCACCACATATCTAAGTCTACATACTGAGATAATCCCGAATCAAATAATCCGATTTCGGCAAAAACACGGCTGGCAATTAAGACGGTAGTCGGTTCACCAATTTTGTTGATCGGGTTGTTGAGGCAATTTGGATCTGCCAGCAATTCTAGCCCCGGCTGAATTGATTTTAAACTCGACCAACCCTTGTGCAAATCGTTAATTGATTGGGATGCTCTTCGCAAAATTGGATTCGATTCAGATGCGTCTATCGTGATGCCACGGGGGGAGAAAACCATCCCAATTTTTGGGTGCTGTTCAGCGACCGCAACCATTTTGGCAATACATTCTGGTGCGAGGAAGTCGTCCTGAAACAGAAATTTAATGTATTTACCTTTGGCTTGGGAAATGCAGAAGTTCCAGTTTTGTGATAAGCCGTAGTTGCGGTGGAGGATGATGCGTAAATCTGCTGAAGTTTGTGAGGTGAATGATTGCGCGATCGCAATTGTTGCATCAGTCGATCCGTCATCGGATATAATTACTTCTAGGTTAGGATAAGTCTGAGCTAAAGCGCTTTCAATTGCTTCTCCAATAAATGCTGCACCGTTATATGTCGGAATGCAAATACTAACTAAAGGTTGTGTTGTTTCGGGTGATGATGACAAGTTGTTCTCACTTTTTTGGATAAAATTTACTTGGGCTGTTTCTGAATAATTTGAGGCTTGAAAATCATCGGTAATTTTCGCTATATATTCCAAACGTTTTTGAATTCTTTTCCCAGCAGTTGTCGGACTGAGTAAATTCTTGATATCCCTAGCAGCTATTGCTCCTACTTGCTGAGCTTCTGGGTGATTATGGAAAACTTGCCGCATCAAATAAGCCGCGTGTTCTATATCCGGTTCTGCCCAAAAATTACCTTTTTTGTAAGGGCCATAATCTGCATCCAGGGGAATTAATTTATATTTGACTAAAAAGCTATTGCCAACATTCATAAATTCTGTATTTGATGAATAGCCAGTGGCAATTACAGGTTTACCATAAAACATGGCTTCCGCCATTGTCAAACCAAATCCTTCGCAGCGATGCAGGGATAGATAACAATCGCAATTATACAGTAAACCGTTGATTTCGTTTTTAGATAAATATCCGTCTAGATGTTGGATGTTTGGAGAATTTCCAATGGCTGATTGTAACAAGGCTAAATCTCGGAGGTTTTTGGCGGAGTTGGAAGATTTGAGAATTAATAATACGCGGTCATTTTCGCCAAAAGCTTGTTTAAATGCTTGAATTGCCGCTAAAGGATTTTTGCGTTCGATGAGGCTGGAAAAGTCGAATATAAATAGGAATATAAATTTGTTTTCTGGCAAATTCAAGGATTGTCTGTTCAGGTAAGATGGTGGTAGCTCAATACTCGGCATGATTTTGATGACGGGAATTGGCGAGACTAGGGAAATTGCTTCGGCACAATAGTTGCTGTAAGTCCATATTTCGTGAAAGTTGTCAAATACTGGTTGCCATTTTTGGGGAAATTCGGGAATTTCCCAGGCCCAAAAGCCGATGTTGTAGCGATTTTGAAAATAGCTGGAACTTGAATGTTTGATAAAAGTGTTGACTTCATCGGCGTTGACTTGAATTAAGTTTATGGGATAAGGATTGTCTTGGTTGAAATTTTGATAGGTGGTGTCTTGATTGCGGTTGGGACTGCGAGTGAAATTGTTGATACTGAAGGGAATGTTGGTAGTTTCTATGGCCCTAATATTTGCTCTGACTCCTTCTCCAATGCCAAATTCGCCGTTGATGTAGCCGGCGATGTTAATTCCTAAGTTATGGTTCATAGTTTTTGGTATAATTGAATTATTGAACCGCGAAGACGCGAAGGACACGAAGGAAGAGGAGAGAAGAAGTAGATTATCTTCTGCCGGGAAGCGAGTAAAAGTTGATTGTCTATGGTAATCTGTTATTTGATTTCATTTTAATCAAAACTAATCAGGAATTTGTAGAAAGTGATCGATCGCATCAACCATGAACTCTTGAATCTGCTACCACCGGATGCTAAGGTGATTGTCGAAATTGGCTGTGGTACGGGTGCTACGGGCGCGCAGTACAAGCTGACTAATCCTCACTGTCAGTATATTGGCATTGAGTGCGATCGAGAAAAAGCGAAAATTGCAGTCGATCGGCTAAACTGGGTGACGATCGCCAATATTGAAGAAACAGACATCGCCAGTCTCGATATCGCCCCAGATACCGTCGATTGTTTGATTTTTGGCGATTTGTTGCCTTACCTCAAAAATCCTTGGGATATCCTCAAGCAGTATAGTGTTTTACTGAATCCAGAGGGGCAAGTTTTCGCCAAGATTCCCAATGTTCAATATTGGCGCAGAATTGTCCATCTGTTGCGGGGACAATGGGAGAATCCTGAAGGTAAAATGCAACACTGGTTTACCCTAGAAAGGATTAAATCACTATTTGCTGAAGCCGGATTGCAGGTTTACGAATTGCAAGGAAAGGGACAGAAAACCGACAATTTTGCCCAGTTTCAGGAATTGCTGCATCCAATGGTTAAGGCTTTAGAGCTCCAATCGAGCAATTTTGCGACGGAAACTGGTGCTGAATATTATATTGTGCGATCCTCTTCGAGGGCTTCGCTAACGACCAAAACGCCAGTAACACCACGCCGACTACTGATCCAAACTATCATTATGGCTCCTACGGGGTGCGATCGCGTGCGAGTTTTGGAACCTGACAAATTTAGCGCTACAATTCCAGGTGTCCGCACTATATCTGCGGTAAAAACAACAGAATTAATCGCCCCACTTCCAGCCGAAGAAAAGGTATTCATTTGGCAACGGACAATTATGCAGTATCCTGCCTATATTCCCCGACTCAAACAACTTTTACAACAAGGCTATTTAATCGTAGCCGAAATTGACGACAATCCCATCCGTCGCCGGGAATATGCAGACAACAATTACCTCAGCTACCGTGGTTGTCATTGCGTTCAAACTTCTACAGAACCCCTAGCCAAAGTTTTGCGACAGTACAATCCTAATGTAGCAGTATTCGCAAATCAATTAGCCGTTCTACCTCCGCCACGAACTTATTCTGAAGATACAGTCACGCTATTTTTCGGTGCCATCAATCGCGAGAAAGATTGGGAACCAATTATGGCAGCGCTGAATCGAGTTTTGGTTGCTCACAAACACCGGATTCGAGTCAAAGTGATTCACGATAGGCTGTTTTTTGATTCCTTGGAAATACCACACAAGGAATTTGAATCATTTTGTAGTTATGAACGGTATCAAGAAATTATGTACAGTTGTGATATCGCTATTTTGCCGCTAGTTTCTAACCCGATAAATGAAATGAAATCCGACTTGAAATTTATTGAATGTGCGGCGCGGGGAGTTGCGGTGTTGGCAAGTCCTACGGTATACGAAAATTCAATTGTTGAAGGTGAAACCGGGTTAATTTATAGATATGAAAAAGAGTTTGAAAATAAGCTGAATTTGCTGATTTCCGATGCTCAAACGCGCAGACAAATAGCTGGGAATGCTTACGAGTGGGTGCGCGACAACCGTTTGCTGTGCGGGCACTATCGGCAACGACATGACTGGTATTTGCAGATGCTGGATGATTTGCCGCGTTTGAATGCTGAGTTGCGCGATCGGCTTCCAGAGTTGTTTGAGGACTGAATGCGATAAAATTATTGTTCTGTTTTATTGTTTAATTTTTAATTATTAATCCACACCAATGCGAATTCTATTCACTATTGCCCACTTTTACAATCCTAGCGGCGACGGAAAACACGCTTCCCAGCGAAATGATCCGCAACCGCGACTCAATGCTTTAACCGCTTGCATCACATCCCTGCAAGCTTTGTACGGCAAATCTCAGTGCATGATTCACATTGGCGAATGTGCAACTATCCCAGCCAATCAAGATCAAAATCACGAAATTGACATTGTTGTTTGCACTACCCAAGGCTATCATTTGTTGGCTCAACTGCCGATACAGCCGAAATCTTTCATGCACCATGCTACGAAATGCGAACCGCTGTTGTTAGGCTTTGAGTGTCAGGCAGTTTTACGAGCTTGTCTTGACAAATATGATTATTTCTGCTATTTGGAAGATGATTTAATTTTGCATGATTCATGGTTTTTTAATAAGTTAAATTGGTTTAGGCATCATGGGGGGAATGGCAATTTGTTACAGCCAAATCGCTACGAAATATCGCCGAAAGCACCTGTTTTTAAGGCTTATATCGATGGTGATTTAACGCCGTCTGCGACTACAAAATTTCAAAATGTGGAGGAACAACGGCAGTTATTGGGCAAAATCATGGAACAAAAAATTGCTTTTGAGCGGGCTTTGAATCCTCATGCTGGATGCTATTTTTTGAACGCTGAACAAATGAAACACTGGGCGAGTCAGCCTGATTTTTTGGATAGGGATACTAGCTTTATTGGCCCGCTGGAAAGTGCTGCAACTTTGGGAATTATGCGGAATTTTAAAATTTATAAACCCGTTGCTGCTTATGCTAATTTTTTGGAGATTCAACACTTTGGATCGAGTTTTCTGAAGTTGATTGGTAATAAGGTGAGGTTTTCGGAAGAGGGATAAGCCAATTTAAACAAATAGATAGTTTACCGTTGTTTCTGAATTATCTCTATACAGCATATTCCATGTATATGTGGTACAGATAATCTGGCACTCCAAGTAAGGTGCGTCGCTTTCTATATCTGGGATAAAACTTGCAGATACAGGAAGCGACGTACCCTACCAAAAACTTAATTCCCAATTCCCAATTTCCAATTTCCTATGATCGATACTGAACGCGATAAATTCGATTATTTCCCTCTTCAGTAAATAGCAAACTCCCATCAGGCAATACTAACAAACCAACTGGCCTTCCCCAAGTTTTTGGCCCCGACGGATCTGTCAAAAACCCAGTCAGAAAATCCTCATAATAACCTTCAGGACGAAACTTAGTATTGAAAGGTACAAACACAATTTTGTAACCAGTTCCAGCGTTGCGGTTCCAACTACCACGAAATGCGACAAATGCTCCGTTATGATATCTTTTAGGAAATGTTTTGCCGTCATAAAACTGAAGTCCTAAAGCGGCTGAATGTGCCTGAAAAAGCACATCCGGCATCAATGTTTTAGCGGCTAAATCAGGACGCTGACTCCTACCATTTTGGACGTGACGTGGGTCGAGTAGATTCGGCTTTAAGTAAGTATAAGGCCAGCCATAGAATTGACCTTGACGAATTCTGGTCAAGTAATCGGGTACCAAATCATCTCCCAAACCATCACGTTCGTTGACTGTGGTGTAAAGTTGCCCGCTTTTTGGGTGAAAATCTAATCCTACGGGATTACGCAAGCCTGAAGCAAAAGTTTGCTGATTTTTGCCATCCAAATTCATCACCTGCACAGATGCCCTTGGTAGTGGTTCAGCATCGGCATTTGACTGAGAACCAACTGATACATAAAGTTTCTGATTGTCCGGCGACATCACAACGTTGCGTGTCCAATGTTGGTTGTAGCCACCGCCCGGTAAATCGGCGATTTTTTGACCTGTTCCGGTGAGTTTTTGTTGTCCATTTATGTAAGGAAATCGGCGGACTTCCGCAGTATTTCCTAGGAAGAAGTAGCCGGGAGCAAATGCCATACCAAAGGGAATATTTAATCCATTTTCTGCTTGAGCAAAAGTCTGGCGAATTTCAGCAACTCCGTCGCCGTTAGCATCTCGGAGTAATCTAATTCGATTCTGTCGTGTTTCCGTGACTAAAATGTCGCCTGTGGGTGTCAAGGCTAGCCAGCGGGGAGCATCGAGATTGTCGGCAAAAACGTTGACTACAAAGCCTGGAGGGACTCGCAGAATGGGCGATTGGGGTGGGGGTATGACTTGAGGAGGTTTTGAGGCGCTGTCTGTTGCAAAAGGCTGAGGTAAGTTTTCTGGGTTGATGCGGATGGGCTGTGGCGTGAGTGGCTTGGTGGGTATTATCTGACTGGTTGGAGAATTGGTGTTTACTTGGGAGGGAATCTGGGATAGGGGGCTGGCTTCGGAAATTGCAGGGGCTTGAGCATCTGTAGCTCGATCGCACGTAGTCACCAAAACCAATAGAATCAGCAGTAAGAAACGCAGTTTAGACATAGCAATTTCTCAATTATTGCTCGATAATCTTAATTATCAAAAAATTGGGTTGAAAACCCCGTCCTTAAGGACGGCTTTAATTCTCTGGTAAATTTTACTCAGCCTGTTAGAATGGAATAGTAAAACAAACGACAAACAATGAAAGCAAGATTCCAATACAGATTCTATCCTACCACTCAACAACGCCAAAGTTTAGCGCAGTTGTTTGGTTGTGTCAGAGTTGTTTGGAATGATGCCTTAACTCAAAGCAAGTCAGAAAAGTATCCAGGCTACAACACTCTATCCAAATCTCTAACTCTCTCTAAAAAGACAGAAGAGAGAGCCTGGTTAAACGATGTATCATCCGTGCCGTTGCAGCAATCTATCAAACAATTAGATATTGCTTACAAAAACTATTTTAACTCCCTAAAAGGGAAAAGAAAAGGTAAAAAACTCGGTCAACCCAGGTTCAAAAAAAAGACTAACAGTCAAT
>NZ_JAKJHX010000067.1:0-1491 GCF_021648855.1 Tychonema litorale BBK16
CGATCGAGGTTGAGTTGAAAGTAAATTCAAAAATAGCTTGACAACATCGCGGTTTTATGTGTTAATGGTGGTGGGGTGGATAACTACCACACCGGGATGTAGCGCAGCTTGGTAGCGCGCCTGCTTTGGGAGCAGGATGTCGCAGGTTCAAATCCTGTCATCCCGATTCAAGAATGTTAATAATAGATGCAGTAGGTCTTCAATCCTCATATTTGGTGAAAATGAAAACCAACCAAAGGATGCAGGGACTGTCGATCGTGCAAAGGCGCGAGTCTTTGCGTTAGTGTATTCCAGGATGTATCGCTCCTGATGGAAAAAACATGAAATCATTAGTTCGTTTAGGTGCAACTTTGGGGATTATGGGCAGCACTCTGCTTGGCCCATCACTAATAGGTAATATGTCTGCACTGGCACTGCCAGAACCGCAGATTGTGGAAAAGTTGGAATTTGTGCCAGTATTTACGATCGCCGATGCACAAGGCGTTCCTCTGGTGACTTCTGGAACCAAGCAGGGTCAAAGCAGTCCTATTTCCGTGGGGCTAATCTTTATCAGCCAGCGGGATGCTCAAAGTTTTATCAATAAAGAACTGAAAGCTAACAATCCTCAGTTGGCATCAACGGCGCGAGTTCTCCCGTTGTCCCTGGGGAAGATTTATCAGCTATCTCAAGCGAATAAAGGCAAGCCGAATGAGTTGCAATTTGAATATATCCCTGCACCGCAGCAAGTTGAGTCGGCTAAAACATTACTCAAGCAGACTGGGCAACAAGTTCCTGACTTCAGTGGAGTGCCTCTGTTTTATGCCAAAGTCGGTACTGAAAATGGTGTTTTGACCTTTCAACAGGGTGAGAAAGAAGTGATTCCGTTTTTTTTCAATAAGGAAGAATTGCAAGCAGAGGTCGATCGCTTCAAGCAGCAGCAGCCGACGGTAACTCTCCCAATTAAGATTGAAGTGGTGAATTTGGAGGGTGTTCTGGAGGCTTTGCGAACTAAGAACGATCCGTTTTTGACTCAAATGATGTTGGTTCCGTCGCGGGAGTCGCTGGATTTTGTCCGATCGCTCCAACCAGCAGGCGCGGGCAATCAAAATAAACCCCCAGCCCCAGCCCCAACTCAAACAGCGCCGCGCTCTCCGGCGACCGCCCCAGCCCCAAGTCAACCCCGACCAGCTCGCTAATCAGTTGACAGTTGACAGTTGACTGTTGTCATTAGTTACCAATTCCCGATGCCCGATGCCCGATGCCCAATTCCCAATTCCCCATTCCTATGTTTGTTTCTGGTTTAGAGCTTTGGCAGTGGATAAATCGAGCTAAGGTAGAGGCGATCGATTCTGATGTTTCCGTAACCGAACTAGAGTGGTTGCTGCAAGAGTTGACCAGTTTGGATAAATTGGCTCTGCGCTTGGAGTCATTTAAAGATTCACCAAAAGTTGAATTGAATTTATCCTTAGCTGAACTTGCCCAATTGTGGGAGCGACGCTTGCAGGAACGAGT
>NZ_JAKJHX010000067.1:1591-21942 GCF_021648855.1 Tychonema litorale BBK16
TTTAGATTTTGGATTTTGGATTGAAAAGCTACTCCCTTACCACTTAAAGAATATGGAATTATTGAACCGCGAAGACGCGAAGGACACGAAAGAAGAAAAGAAATAGAAATGAATAATTTCGATGAAGAGTGGATTTGACATCGTTGATAATTGCGCGGCCCTAAAAAGAAGGATTATTTATTTGACAGGGATGTGGTTTGTGTGGTATATTTTAGATAATGGGAGTGGTGACAAAAATAATTATTTTTGTCACCACTCCCATTATTAGATTATAGGTCGTCAGACGGGGAAAGTCAAGCATTTAACCCTGAAAAAAAAGGCGATTTTTTTTTATTTGCATCAAAAAATATTTTTATTGTTTCCAGCTAAGTCAAAATCGACCCACTCATCATTCGCTGATATCTGCGTTCCAATTCATCACGCACCACCGGCCAATTGTTCAAACTTTCATCATCTTCAATTACCATTTGAGCAGCTTGCCGCGCCAACTCCAAAACCTCCTGATCCTCCACCAAACTCGCCAAGGCAAAATCTGGCAAACCCGATTGACGAGTTCCCAAAACTTGACCAGGCCCGCGCAATCTCATATCCATTTCCGCAATGAAAAAACCATCTTGAGACTGTTCTAAAACCTTCATTCTCTGCATCGCCTCCGTCGCCTTAGAACCGGGCATTAACAAACAATAGGAACGGCTAGTACCCCGACCAACTCGACCACGCAATTGGTGCAATTGTGACAGTCCAAAACGCTCGGAATTTTCGATTAACATTACTGTAGCATTGGGGACATCGACACCAACTTCTACCACAGTAGTAGATACTAAAATATCAGTTTCTTTGTCTCTAAACTTAGTAATTGCCGCATCCTTATCAGCACTACTCATCCTACCGTGGAGCAAGCCAACCCTAAACTCAGGAAATATACTTACTTGAAGTTTTTCTTTTTCTTCAATAGCCGATCGCACATCCAGCTTTTCCGACTCCTCAACTAATGGTAAGACAACATAAACTTGACGTCCGCCCGCCACTTCCCGCCGAATCAGATCGTAAGCTTGACTGCGTTCCTTTGAAGATAATACAGTAGTTTGGATTGCCTGCCTTCCCGGTGGCAACTCATCAATTTGACTCACATCCAAATCGCCGTGTAGCGTCAAGGCCAATGTCCGAGGAATCGGAGTTGCAGTCATCGTCAAAACATGGGGAGATTCACCTTTTTGCTGCAACTTCGCCCGTTGTTGTACACCAAATCGGTGCTGTTCGTCAATCACTGCTAAGCCTAATTTATGAAAATTTACAGTATCTTGAATTAGGGCGTGAGTTCCGACTAAAACAGGTAATTCTCCGGTTTCTAGCTGACTATGAATTTCTCGGCGTTTCGCAATTTTGGTGGAACCAGTTAACAATTCCACAGACAAGTGCATCAAGTTAAACCAGCCTACCAATTTGCGGTAATGCTGTTCTGCCAAAACTTCCGTCGGTGCCATTAAAGCTGCTTGATAGCCGGATTGAATTGCGGCTAACATTGCTACCACCGCTACTACTGTTTTCCCAGCGCCCACATCGCCTTGGACTAATCTGTTCATCGGTGAAGGCGAGGCTAAATCGTTGAGAATATCGTTAATTACTCTTTGTTGTGCGTTGGTTAATGCGAAGGGTAATATTTGGTAAAAATGTTCAATTAATTCACCGCTAGGCAGGATAATGGCGCTAGCTTGAGCTTTTCTTTGGGTTTGACGACGGTTTAAGAGTCCTAGTTGTAGATAGAAAAATTCGTCAAATACTAAGCGACGACGGGCGGCTGCTAAACAATCGCGATCGAGCGGAAAGTGAATATTCGTTACAGCATCGGCTAAACCCATTAAACCATAGCGATCGCGCACATCAGCAGGCAACGATTCTGATAACTGTTTCGCGGCCGGCATCACAGCCAAAATTCCCCGTCTCACCACGCCTGCATCCACCCCATCCGTCAGCGGATAAACGGGTATGAGTCGGCCGACTTTCATAGATTCGATCGCACTTCCTGAGTCATCTAACACTTCTAATTCAGGATTTTCTAAAGTAATTCCATATTTTCCCAGCTTCACTAATCCCGAAGCAGCGAGCACCGCACCCGTACAATACTCGCGTTTTTTGTGTTCTTGCCAACCGCGATTACTGTAGCGTGGGCCGGCAAAAAAGCGACTTAGTTTAAGTTCACCACTACGGTCTTTTAAAATTAATTCTAATATCGTTAGTTTCTTATTCTTCGGACTAGAAAAGCAATTGCAGCGTTTAACTTCTGCAATCAAAGTTACAGTTTCTCCAGCTACTAAGTCGCGAATTTGTACTTGTTTGGCATAGTCAATATGATTGCGTGGATAGTAGTAAAGTAAGTCATATACGGTATCCAAACCCAATTTTGCCAAACGGTTGCCGTTTGCAGGGCCAATTCCCGTGACGCGAGTCAATTCTTGTGTGAGAGTCAGACTCACAGGTACTGATGTTGAAGTCAGGGGTGCGGTTCGAGTGGAAATTGGTGGATTTTGTGTTTCCTGTCTTTCCTGTCTTTCCTGTCTTTCTGATGTTTCTGATTCCCTTTGTTGGCTGCTTTGTTCTTCCCAAACTCGCTGCGTTTGCGTCAAAAAACTGCTGGTGATTGCGAGTAAATGCTGACGTTGTTCGATATCCTTCTCAGGGTAGATGTCAAATTCGGCTGCTAGTTGGCGAGTGCGATCGCGCAAATTGGCAGTCACGACACCAGCGAGTTGTCTCAAGCTGACACTGAGAAACTCGCTGAAACGGTATTGACTGCCTTGTAAGTCGTTAAATCCGCGATCGGCTTCTACTGAAAGAGCTTTCTGCCATCGCTGCCATTCTGGTTGGTTATTAGTCATCAGTCATCAGTCATTAGTCATTAGTTATTAATCATTAGTCATTAATCATAGCTCAAGAATTCAAGACAACAGTCAACTGCCTAATCTTCAAACCAACTCGATCGCCAAGCCGACTCAGCTTGCACCACAGCTAACTCGCGCTGCTTTTTCTGATAATCGCGCCCAAGAGCATTTAAGCGGAGAGATAGATTGCGAATTTGCTGACGCCCAGCCGAAGTTGCTGCATCGGCAAACTCTATTTCCGACAAACGGAGTTTAATGGCTGTAATCTGAATGGCAGTATTACCCCTTCTTTCTCCCAATTTTCCTGATTTTGAGGAAGTACCAGTTTCAATGATGATGTTTAATAAATTAGGAGGCCCTGCAACACTCTCCCCGGAAGATTCAGCTTGATAAGCAGCTTCTAAAACCTGTTCTGGTAATTGATTGGGTAAGATTCCCGATTGTTGCAGTAAACGGTTTGTGTCGCGAGAAAGCAACTTGATAATATTAAATATTGCCTTTTCAAGATTCCGTTGCCAGCGCGCGAAAGTTTCCGGTGAATTAGCAATTGGCAACTGGTGATTTGGGGCTGGGAATTGATAGTTAATGATCGAATCTTCTTGTTCTTCTATATCTCTATCGTCATCTATATTGTCATCTTCTTGTCTGTTTTCATATTCTGCCATTTCATCATCATCTTCTACTTCATCATCATCTTCTATTTCATCATCATCTCCTACTTCATCGTCATTGTCTATTTCATCATCATCATCATCTACTTCTTCGACTACTTCTTCGGCTACCTCTTCTTGAGTCGCTAGCGTCCGCAATTTTTCTTGAGATATCGCAGCCAAAAGACGGACAGAATGCTGCATTTTCTGCCGTTCGTTAAAAGACAATTTGAGAAACGCATCCGGCATCACTTGAGTGCAAAGGTGATACGAAGCCAAAATTAATTGTTGTCGCACTGCTTGTCCCAAAGCAGTTAGATAACTTTCGTAGGTGCTGCGAAACTCCAAATCAAAAGCTGTTAAAGATTCTTCTAGTGCTGCCAAATCCTGCTCTATTCGCTCTCTAGATCCCACCATATCTCCCGGATAAAGTTTAAAAAAATTGAGAATTAAAAACTAAAAATGTAAACAGGGGATCGCATTTTCGGCTTTCAATTCTCAATTTTGATTGTTAATTACTGAACACCCATTTGGGCAGCCACTTCATCAGCAAAGTTAGCTTCTACCTTCTCAATACCTTCGCCCAACACAAAGCGCACGAAGCGACGCACTTGGACATTTTCGCCAATTTGGGCGATGGTTTGTTTGACCAACTCTTCCACCGAGATATTTTGGTCGCGAATAAAAGGCTGATCCATCAAACACAACTCTTTCAAACGCTTGTCAATGCGTCCTTGAACAATCTTTTCCTTAATATTTTCTGGCTTGTTACCCAAGTCATCCTTGCCCATTTCAATTGCCTTTTCTCTTTCGACAATTTCGGCGGGGATGTCTTCAACTTTCACGTATTCAACGTTTGGACAAGCTGCAATTTGCATCGCAATATTCCGCACCAAAGTTTGGAAATCTTCGCGGCGGGCAACAAAATCGGTTTCGCAGTTTACTTCGACCAACACGCCGACGCGGCCACCTGTGTGAATGTAGCTACCGACGATACCTTCTGAGGCAACTCGTCCACCTTTTTTGCCAGCAGAAGCCAGACCTTTTTTCCGCAACCACTCAATTGCTTTTTCTAGGTCGCCTTCGTTTTCAACGAGGGCTTTTTTGCAGTCCATCATACCAGCGCTGGTTTTGTCGCGCAGTTCTTTAACAAGTTTTGCAGATATGTCCGCCATCTTCTTTAATTTCCCAATCAAAATTAGTTATTAGTCATTAATCGTTAGTCATTAGTCATTAATTTTAATGACCGAGACCAGTGCTAGTTATAATTAAAAATTAAAGATGTCCAATTAAAAATAATTATTTTTAATTTTCAATCTTTAATCTTTAATCTTTAGTGACCTAGGTCAGATTCCTAAAGGAATACTACTACTCGGCTGCTTCGGTGTCGCCGTCGGTTTCGTCGTCTGGGTCTACATAATTGGGGTCATCCAATTCTTCGATTTCGACATCATATTCGGCACCTTCGTAACCACCTTCGTAGTCGTAGTCTTCATCGATATCGCTACCTTCGAGCTGACCGTGACGACCTTCGTAGATAGCATCAGCCAACTTGCCAACTATCAGTTTAATCGATCGAATGGCATCGTCGTTGGCCGGAATCGCAATGTCCACCAAATCGGGGTCACAGTTAGTATCGAGTAAAGATACGATCGGAATTCCCAATTTTTGGCATTCCAACACTGCATTATACTCCCGGCGCTGGTCTACTAGAACCACTCCGTCGGGAATCTTCCGCATGGACTTAATTCCGCCCAGATATTTCTGGAGTTTGACCATTTCACGACGCAGCACCGAAGCTTCTTTTTTCGGCAACAAATCGAGAGCACCAGTTTCTTCGCGGCGTTCCAGATCCTTGAGGCGTTCGACGCGGGACTTAATTGTTGTCCAGTTGGTGAGCATTCCACCCAACCAGCGCTGGTTGACGTAGTAAGCACCACAGCGCTGGGCTTCTTGTGCTACAATCCCGGCAGCTTGGCGCTTTGTACCGACGAACAGAAACTTTTTGCCCTTTTCGGAGGCTACTCTCATGTACTCGTAAGCGTCTTCCATGAGCTGAGCGGTTTGCACGAGGTCAATGATGTGAACCCCGTTGCGCTCTGTAAAAATGTAGGGAGCCATTTTCGGGTTCCATCGACGGGTTTGGTGTCCGAAGTGAACTCCTGACTCTAGCATTTGAGCCAAACTGACTACTGGCATGATTTTTTAACTCCTAATTCGGGTTAATCCTCCACCCGGTCGTATTTCTGAAGGTTTGCGCTTTAGAAACACCCGAAAACCCGGATGTGCGAATTTAAACAACTTTTCTAGCTTATCACAGTGTGTGCTAGTTTGTTCGACAATTTTAGAAATTTATTCAGATATCTTTTGAAATAATTGTCCCGATCGCCAATTTTGCCCTTTGCACTTGTCAATAGGAAAAATGCCTATTCAATGCGGATGATTCAGAAGTAGAAGGCTTACAAAGTGCGACAATTGCCAAAGAAATAGATCAGAAAAAATGGGAAATGCTGGAGCTTAAGTTGCCCAACATTCCCCATTTTTAACCCCCATTTCCCAACTGATTAAGCATCCTCGTCGTGAGCAAAGCGGTGGAACAAGAAGTCTAGGGCGTAGTTCCGCAAATTGTAGTATTCTGGATCTTCCATCATTTGGACCCGATCGCGCGGACGAGGAAACGGAATCTCCAAAACTTCACCAATTGTAGCTGACGGGCCATTGGTCATCATCACTAGGCGATCGGCTAAAAACAGCGCTTCATCAATGTCGTGAGTAATCATCAACACTGTACAGCGGTGATCGTTCCAGATTTTCAGCAACTCTTCCTGCAATTCTTCCTTGGTAATTGCATCGAGTGCACCAAACGGTTCGTCTAAAATCAGCACTTTCGGGCGAATTGCCAAGGCGCGGGCGATCGAAACCCGCTGCTTCATCCCCCCAGAAATTTGCGGGGGTCTTTTCTCAGCAGCTTCAGTCAATCCCACCATCGCCAAATGCTCGTTGACGATGGCATTTTTTTCGACCTTGGACTTATTCGGAAATACAGCATTAACAGCTATATAAACATTTTCAAACACCGTCCGCCAAGGTAGCAAAGCATAACCCTGAAACACCACCATGCGATCGGGGCCAGGCTGAGTAATTTTCTCCCCGTTCATCGTCACGCTACCTTGACTGGGATGGCTAAAACCAGACACCATATTTAATAGCGTTGATTTGCCACAACCGGAGTGTCCGATGAGTGTAATAAACTCTCCCTCAGCTACAGTCAAATTGACGTTTTCTAAAGCTTTGTAACCGTTTGGGTATGATTTGTAAACATTGTCTATCACCAAAAAAGGCTGGCGAAGATCGTTCTCTTTCTTGTTTGACTTTTTGGTGTCAGTCTGCTTTTTAGTAGTGTTAATCATGGGTTTAGAACCTATTAGTGGGTGATTGGCGAAGAAAGTTCGGCAACGGATTCTGTCACAGATTTAACGGATATCAGGAATAGGGTAATTGCCAACTAACGATTAGCAATTACCCTATTTTTATCTAACTGAAAACAGCTCTAAGCAACTCTGCGGCCGGAATCAAGGATAACTTCAGCCATCGTGAAATCGCGTTTAATTTCGAGATTGTTGAGATAGCCGATCGGATCATCAGCATTAAAAACCGAGCCGTCAAACAACCGGAGAGAACCGCGATTGTAAGTAATATCCGACATCCCCAACTCTCGCGCCGCCGTGCTGAACGCGCCGACTCTCACAACCCGTTCCAGAATTTCCACCCAATTGCGCGGGAACACAGTATCGCCCCAGCGCGCCATCTGCACCATGTGCCACAGTTGTTCAGTGCGACTCGGGCGGTTCACCCCATCTCCGCAGAACAAATGGTGGGCGTATTCCCGCATCGGACTATCGAGGTTACAAGCAACAGAGTTGGGGTCGCCGAGTTGGATGTAACTCTTGTCGGTGGCGACATACTCCCGTCCCGCCACAATTTCCGAAACCTCGGCGGCGTGATTTGGATCAGCACAATAGTGAGAAGCTTCCAGCAAAGCTTTGACTAGAGCAATGTGAGTATTGGGATAAGCATTTGCCCACTCTTCCCGAACCCCTAGAATTTTCGCGGGGTGTCCGGGCCACAGTTCCAAATCTGTAGCTACCGTAAAACCAACTCCTTCCATTGAGGCGCGCAAATTCCAAGGTTCGCCAACGCAGAAACCATCAATGGTGCCGCCCTGCAAGTCCACGATCATTTGAGCTGGAGGGAGGTTTTTCAGCAGTACATCGTGATCGGGGTCAATGCCGCCAGAAGCCAGCCAGTAGCGCAGCAGCAGGTTGTGCATCGAAGAAGGGTGAACGATGCCCATGCGGTGCGTTTGGGCGGGCGTTCTCTGGAGCATTTGTTTGAAATCTGCCAAATTGTAGATTCCTTGGTCGTAAAAGCGCCTCGCGAGGGTAATTCCGTTGCCGTTGCGGCTCATGGTGAGGGCTGTAACGGTTGGTATTGGCTTCTCTTGGTGGCCCCCCAAGCTCAACCACATTGCCATCCCAGAGGGCATTTGGGCTGCGTCTAAGTAACCAGCGGCGATGCCGTCTACGATGCCGCGCCAGCTTGTTTCCCGGACGAGGTGGACTTCATCGAGGCCGTGTTTGGCAAACAAGCCTTTTTCTTTGGCGACGGCGAGGGGAGCGCAGGCTGCTAGGGGGATAAAGGCGATTTCGAGGTTGACTTTTTCGAGGCCGTGGCGGGCGATCGCAGGTACTTTCCGCGCCCGTAATTTTTTCACCCGTTTTTGCTGATTGAGGAAGTAGATCATTTCGCTGCGGAGAGCGTAGTAGCTGGGGTGTGTGACGACTTCCATGCGCTTGCGGGGGCGGGGGATGTCTACTTCGAGAATCCCGCCTATCTTCGATTCTGGGCCGTTGGTGAGCATGACGATGCGATCGCTCAACAACACTGCTTCATCCACGTCGTGAGTTACCATCAGGGCGCTGATTTCGTACTCTTGGCAAATCTCCATCAACTTTTCTTGCAAGTTGCCGCGAGTCAATGCGTCGAGTGCGCCGAAGGGTTCGTCTAGGAGTAACAGTTTGGGACGCAGGGCGAGTGCACGGGCGATCGCAACTCTTTGTTTTTGGCCGCCAGAAAGCAATGCGGGCTGTTTCTCTGAGTGGGGGCCCAAGCCTACCATATCAATGTGTTGTTGAATGATCTCCAGGCGTTCTGCTTTCGGTAAACCGTTCATCACCGAGTCTACGGCTAGGGTAATGTTTTCTCTGACAGTCCGCCAAGGTAGCAGCGAATAGTTTTGGAAGACTACCATGCGATCGGGGCCTGGTTGAGTAATCCTTTGTCCATCAATTGTCACCAATCCTTCTGTCGGCAAATCCAAACCTGCGACCATATTTAGCAGTGTAGATTTGCCACAGCCGGAGTGTCCAACTAAGGAGACAAATTCTCCTTTTTTAATTTCTAGATCGATACCTTTAAGGGCAACATATGTGCCGCCATCTGATAGATTAAATGCCTTTCCGACCTGTTCTACTGCAATCAAAACTGACATGGTTTTCTTGCCTTTTTCTGTAGGTTTGTTATTTTACTTTTGACTGTTGTCTGTTGACTGTTGACTGTTGACTGTTAGCTGTTAGCTGTTGATGTATCACAGCTAACAGCTAATAAATAACTGGATCTAGAAACCTGTTTTTTAACCAAAAAAGGTTTTTGATTCCTTAACAATAGTTAAATAAACAGGTTTCTCAGTCTGGGAGTTCTTAATTTCCGTAACTGTCAACTGTCAACTGTCAACTATTTAATTACTTTCCTTGACTCGGAGCAATTTTATTCTGCAACCAAGCCATCATGCGATCGAGCATCAAACCAACAGCCCCGATGTAGAAAACAGCTAATAGAATTTCACTGATGTAGTTTTGTTGGTAAGCATTCCAAATAAAGAAGCCAATACCAGTAATCCCCGACATCACAATTTCCGCAGCAATAATCGCCAGCCAAGCCAAACCGATCGCAATTCTCAATCCAGTGAAGATATAAGGAAGTGCTGACGGAAACAAGATATTGATGTAATACTCCTTCTGAGTCAGTTGCAGCACTTTCGCCACGTTGTTATAGTCGTCAGGAATTTGGCGCACACCTTCAGCCGTGTTGATCAAAATCGGCCAGACTGAAGTCACAAAAATCACGAACAAAGCAGCAGGTTCGTTTTGTTGGAGTGCAGCCAGTGCGATCGGTACCCAAGCCAAAGGCGCTACCATCCGCAAAAATTGGAAAATTGGGTCTAAAGCCTTATTTAAGAAAGGATTGGTACCTACCACAACCCCCATGCCAATTCCGACAATAGCAGCCATAGTGTAACCTTTTGCCACTCGTTCCAAACTAGCTAAAGTTTGCCAAAATAGTCCAACTCCATAGGTTTTGGAATTCATGAAAGGATACATCAACAAAATCCGAGTCCGTTCATCAGTCCAAACGCTTGTCGGCCCAGGCAATTTGATAATTCCAGTGCTCGACAGGAATTGCCAAACAAATAGAAATCCAAGTAATCCTAAAATTGGTGGCAAGATATTCTGGGAATTCTTCTTCCAAAACTCACCAAATGCTCCTTGGACATCGCCACCTTTCCGACTTGTACTTACAGCCATGCTGCTAATCTCCTATATTTCTACTGTTGGTTTTCGAGACTAAATTATGGGAAGCTTTTACCCCATCACACTTTTTTAATTGCCAAACTCTTGAGATAATCTTCTGGCTTTTCGGGGTTAAATTCTTTGCCATCAAAGAACTTCTCAATGCCACGAGATGTACTTTTGGGAATGTCAGCTTCTGGAACTCCGGCTAATTTAGCTGCTGCTTTCCACAAATCGCCACGGTTGACTTTGCCGATCAGTTCTTTCTTTTCTGACAAGGTTTTTGTAGGTAAGAAACCCCAACGAACACTTTCAGTTAAGAACCACAAATCGTGACTTGCGTAGGGATAAGAAACGCTACCTAGATCGTCTTTCCAATACAGCGGGCCCATTTTGAAGTCGTTGATGTCTGGTTTGCC
Source organism: Tychonema litorale BBK16 (assembly GCF_021648855.1). Classification (GTDB taxonomy): domain Bacteria; phylum Cyanobacteriota; class Cyanobacteriia; order Cyanobacteriales; family Microcoleaceae; genus Microcoleus. The sequence goes on from NZ_JAKJHX010000067.1 coordinate 12,169, forward strand.
GTCGCCCATGACATATTTGCCTTCATAGGGTGGTGTCAAAACTAGGGGAGATACGTCAAAGAAGCCTTTGCCAGAAACGATAGACACTAATTCGGCCCGATGTTCGGGCTTATCGCACCACTGCTGTGCTTCCATTAGTCCTGCTAGCAAGGCTGCGGTGGCTTTCGGGTGTTTGTCTACCCAGTCGCCGCGAATTGCTAGATATTCCTCTGGATGACCTTTCCACATTTCGGCAGTCAGGGCTGACATGAAGCCGATTTTTTCGCTGACAATCCGCAGGGGCCAAGGATCGCCGGTGCTGAAACCATCCATACTTCCGGTTTTCATGTTGGCTACGGTTTGGGCTGCCGGCACTGTCAGCAAGCTGACATCTACGTCGGGATTGATGCCGTTAGCAGCTAACCAGTAGCGAATCCATAAGTCTTGGTTGGCTTTGGGGAAAGTGTAAGCTGCTTTGAAGGGGGTGCCTGCTTTGGCGAGGTCTTTGATATAGTTTTGGGCTGCTGCTTCTAGTTTCAGTCCGATGCCTTTGCCTTCGTGTTTCCCCGCGATCGCAATTCCATTTCCCTGAGTGTTCAACTGTGCGAGAACATACATCGGGATTTGGACGCTGTTTTTAGTAATCAGGCCTTTACTAATTAGATAAGGCATCGGCATTTGCCACTGACCACCGTCGATACCACCGCCGGCAGAACCGATTTCTACGTTGTCTCTGGCAGAACCCCAGTTAGCTTGTTTAGCAACTTTGACATCTGTCATGCCATATTTTGCAAAAAAGCCTTTTTCTTGAGCAATGATTAAAGGTGCTGATTCGACGATCGGGATGTATCCCAACGTGATCTTAGTGCTTTCAATCCCTTCTACCCTTTTCTCGTTGGCAACCGCAACTGGTGAGGTTGCCGCAGGTGCTGTACTGGCACCAGTACCATCACCGCCAGCAATAGCACCGGGTTCTGGGGGATTTCCCAAACAGCCTTTGAGCAGTATTGAACTGACAGCAGATGCACCTGCTGTGACGATAAACTTACGTCTGGAAAATTGATCGGAAAATTTTGTCATAATCTCTTCTCGCTGCAATTCATAATCTTCTGTAACGACATCACTGAAGTTTATCAATGCGCTTTTTTTCGAGTTTGCTAATGAAGTTTAGCGAACTTGTTTGAGCGCAGCTTGGCAGGAGGAAGTCAAAGATTTATTGTTAGCATAAGTCTTTAGACTATCCTGCTGATTTAACTTTTTTGATTAAATCGATATTTGGTTGAAATACTCACGCCCGGTAAAGCGGCAGTGATTCTTGACGCGACTTTGGGTTCTGCTAACCGTTGCTAGTCTGACAATCCCTCTGCGCCCATTTAGAGTCGTGGCGATTCCCCATCCCGACTTGATCAGCCGAGTTTTGCGAGCTACGCTGGTTGCGATCCCCACGTTTTCTTAGCTGGATAACTAAGTTTACCGTACTCTTGCTCAAATTCTAAAACAATTATTAAATTTGATTGATAAGTAAATGTTTTCGGATGACGCTAGCGATCGGGAACGGTTGGGAAGACCGATCGCGTTTGTTTGTCAAAACTGGTTTCAAACTAAGACTTGTGGGGTAAGGGTTGTAGCGAAGGGCGATCGGGGGGCATTCAAATCGATTGTCAATAAGCTGCAAGCATCTGAGCGATCGCACATTGGTTTTGTTAATATATGTCTACTTTTTTTAAGGTATCGGTTAATTGTAGTCTAAAATACGAGATTTTGGTCTCGTGAGTGATATCAATTCCGGTTGCACCGGAATGATAGAGTCCAAGGCAGTGCCGTTTCCCTACCGTGATTAATTGTAGGGAAACGGCAGTGCCGTCTCCTGATTGATTGTGGGTAATATTACGAATAAATAGTTAGCATTCAATTATCGCAAAATCTGGAATATCCTTTAATTCCCCGACACAATAGCACTCATCTGGTTCTAATCCATACTTGCCCTCTCAAGCCAGAATCTATTGGTAAGTGGGAACCCTGAAATTAAATGCTAAAACTTGACAGTTTTTGTAAAACAGAAAAACCCGGCTTCTTCAAGAAACCGGGTTTCTGAACACCCGAAATTACTAATCGCAGTACCTACAAATTCAATTAGTGATAGGGTGCATCAGTGGAAAAATCCGAGTTTGTTGTGTTAACCACAAGCCTGACGCACCCTACAGGTTAATGGTGAATTAGTTAGGTGGGTCAAAACGGTTAACCGACAAAGCAACACCGATCATCGGTAGCGCTACACCAAAACAAATCAGCCACTGATCCAAGTTCATTGGAGCAGTTTCAAATATTTGATTGATAAACGGAGAATTAGCAAAGACAATCTGCAACAAGATCGCCAGAACAATTCCCACACCGAGGGCGGGAGCACCACTAACTTCTTCCTTAGAACCGCTAAATTTAGCCATCAAAGAAGGCAACAATTGACTGAGACTCAATAGGTAAAAGATTCTGCCCATTACCAAAGCTTGAATCGCCATCGTGCGGGCGAGTTCGATCGTTCCCCACTCCGATTGACGCACCCATTCAAACATTCCGAAAATTACAGTCCAGTTGTAAAGAGAAATAGCGATGATTCGCTTGATCCGATTTGCAGTCAGCAAAGGTTCATTTGCCGATCGCGGTTGTTGCTGCATCACTCCCGGTGACTTCGGCTCAAAAGCCAGTGGTACAGTCATCGTAATCGAGTTGAGCATATTCAACCAGAGGATTTGTAGCGATAAAATCGGCAATTCTCGGCCTAGCAGTGTGCTGAGCAAAATAGTCATCGATTCTCCGCCGTTGACAGGGAGAATGAAGCTGATTGCTTTCAGTAGATTTTTGTAAACCGATCGCCCTTCTTCGATCGCACATTCGATCGACGCAAAGTTATCATCCGTCAAAATCATATCGGCGGCTTCCTTAGAAACCTCCGTACCACTACCCATCGCAATCCCGATATCCGCTTGTTTCAGGGCGGGCGCATCGTTAACACCATCTCCCGTCATCGCCACAATTTCGCCTTGAAGTTGCAAAGCTTCTACGAGGCGGAGTTTTTGTTCCGGGGCGACACGGGCAAAAACTGAACCAGCTTCTACAGCTTCGGCGAGTTCATTTTTGTCCATTGCGGCAAGTTGAGCACCGGTGTAGGCGACAAGTTCCCTGTGGTGCTTGGTTTTGCGGAATCCCATCCTGCGGGCGATCGCCTTAGCTGTCGCAATGTGATCGCCGGTAATCATTTTGACTTGGATTCCAGCCGTTTGACAGGCTTGAACAGCCGCAATCGCAGAAGCCCGTGGCGGATCGATCATCCCCTGTAGTCCCAAGAAAATCAGCCCAGATTCCAAATCCACATGATTGACGGAATTTTGGCTTTCCGGTACTACCTTTTTGGCTATAGCCAAGACGCGCAAGCCTTGCTTTGCCATTTCATCGACTTGATGGTGCGCTTGTTCGCGATCGACTTTTACCGAATTTCCTTCGGTATCGAGACTAGAATCGCAGCGACTTAGAATAGATTCTACAGAACCTTTGGCATACAAAACTTTGCCCGTGGAAGTGCGGTGCAAAGTTGCCATGTATTGAAACTGCGATTCAAAGGGAATTGAATCCAGTCGCGGCATGGATTTTTCCAAAATTTGCTGACTCAATTCAGCTTTTTTAGCCGCAGCAATTAATGCTCCTTCTGTCGGATCTCCGATCACAATCCAATTATTATCTTTGAATTCCAGGTGAGTATCGTTGCAAATCAGTCCAGCTTGTAAACATTCTTGCAAAGTTGGAGATTGACTGACACTAATTGGCAATTGATTGAGCTGAATTTCACCTTCAGGGCTGTAGCCCGTCCCCGTAACCGAGTAGGATTCGCCACCAGAATAGATTTCTTGCACCGTCATCTGGTTTTCCGTCAAAGTTCCCGTTTTGTCGGAACAGACGACTGTAGCGCCGCCTAGGGTCTCTACAGCGGGCAATTTGCGGACGATCGCATTTCGAGTTGCCATCCGGGAAACGCCCACCGCTAGGGTAACGGTGATGACGGCGGGTAAGCCTTCGGGAATTGCGCCCACAATCAGGGCGACGGCGGGTTCAACTGCTTCTTTAAAAGCTGAAACTCCGGCTGGGACAGGTCTACCCAATCTGACTGCGAAGGTCAAGGTTGCCATTCCCAACACGAATAACAGCCAGTTTTGACTGAATTCGTTGAATTTGCGGGTTAAGGGCGTGGTGAGGTCAATGTGTCTGTCTAATAGTTGGGAGATTTTGCCAGTTTCGGTTTTATTGGCGATCGCAATTACGATGCCACTACCTTGACCAAAAGTGACAAAACTGCCAGCATAAGCCATGTTATCCCGTTCTGCTAGCGGCGTTTCTTGCGGTAGAACCAAGTCTCCCGATTGTCCTAATTCTTTTTCGACAGCAACAGATTCGCCGGTGAGTCCCGATTCATCTATTTGCAAATCGCGCACTTTCACTAAGCGCAAATCAGCCGGTACTTTGTCACCGGAAGTGAGGGTTACTAAGTCGCCGACAACAAGTTCTTTTGAGGGAACTCTTAATTTTTTGCCGCCCCGAATGACTGAAGCTTCTGTGGTAACAGCTTTAGCTAAAGCATCGATTTTTTTCTCAGCCCCAGCTTCTTGGACAAAACTGATAATCGCGTTGGTAGTTGTTACACCCCAAATTACGCTGGCATTCAGCCATTCTCCAATCAGTGCTTTGATTAAACCTGCACTCAGCAAGATGATTAACAGTGGTTGGTTAAATTGCAGGATAAATTTTAACCAGGCCGGTTTCCCTGCTTTAATTGTTAGTTCATTTGGACCGAATTGCTGTTGGCGATTGGCGACTTCTGCCGGATCTAAACCGCTTTCCAGGTTTGTTTCTAATGTAGTAGCAACCTTTGATCTTTCTAAGTAGTGCCAAGATTGCTCTGCTACGTCTACATCGTTGGCTGCTGTTGCTGGCATAGTTATTCCTAAATTTTTGCTAGGCATCTGATGAGTTTTTATAGCCCATTAATGGGCGCGCTTAATATAACTCCTGGATGGTTAGAGGGTGAATATATTGAGCGAGCTAATAGTTTGTTATTACTTTAATGGGGTATGACTCAGATCAATATTACAAGGGATGCGTCCGTCTGTTGCAAGAGATTTCAAGAATTCTTCCAGGCGCTAAATCTTTTTTGGGACGGAAGCGCGTCGGTGGGGAAAAGTTGCTCAAGTCCTTGACATTTTGCAGATTTTAGGTTTGGTTGAAGGAAGGCACGACACGGAAGTCACGGATACACGGATTGATTATTGAGCAGGAGTCAGGACTTCTCGATCGCGATAAGTGTTAAAACCTAGTTAAGCTAGCAAATTCTGAGCTTATGGAAATAATTGTGACGCTAGTGCTGGGTTCGCTGCTGTTAATCTGGGGAATGCGGTTCGGGCGGGTGTTAGTTCGATCGGGAGTTACCGCTAATGACTTGTTTAAGGGCAGAAACTCGATCGCCCTGCTGTTTTTGGGGTTTTATATTGGCTTGCTGCTGTTGGCTCTAAATCTGCCGCAAATGCCAGCTTTGCCGATCGAGTGGCGCGTGCACGGGATGCGAGTCACTTGGACTTTGCTCAGAGTAATGCTGATGGGAGTTTGCGGTATTGGCTTAACTGTAAGCTGGTTGACGGCGCGATCGCAAGTAATTGCCGTCATCTTAATTGGCTGTTTGGGATTGGGCGGATTTACAAGCGCTGAAGCTTATTTCATGGCACCAATTTACGCTGATTTAATTGACAATTTGCGGCCAAATGGTGTATTCAAACAAACATCTAACAGCAGTTGCGCCCCCGCCGCCCTAGCAACAGTCTTGAGAAAGTGGGGAATGGATGCGACGGAATCAAGTGTAGCGCGTTTAGCTGGAACCAGTCGTTTGGGAACCTCAATGCCGCAGTTAATCATAGCAGCAAGAGCTTTAGGAATGCAGGGAATTGAGCTATCTCCGAATTGGGAGCAAATCCAGCAAATTAATCGACCCGGAATATTAGCAGTTTGGTTATTTAACGGCCCTCGCAAACTTCCTCACGCCGTGGCTTTACTGGGAATTAATAATAATATTGCTACAATTGCCGATCCGTCGCGGGGCAGAATATTCTATTTAGATAGACCAACCTTTGCGAAGATTTGGCGCGAACAATACGTGCCAATTTTTCGTTCTGCGGATATCTTATTAAGTGACAAACAAGCGATTAATTATTTGAGTAAATTGGGATATAATTCTGGTAATTTGCCAGCAGATATCGAGCGCTTTCAAAAAGATAAAAATTTAAAACCTAGCGGTAAGTTAGATAGGATGACTGAGCTAATGTTGAGCGGCCCATTCTTGGAAGGCGTACCGAGATTGGACGGGAAATAAGCAAGGAAATGTATAGGCAGGTTTCACCAACCATAAACGCTAAAAATTGCTCGTCTCAAAAACCCGCCCACTAATAAACTTCGTCATGAGTGCCGATGTCTAGCAAAACAATGACTTCTGTTTTTGTTTCAGCATCCTGCTCGATAGAGAAGACAACACGACAATCATAGCCGCAAGAACAAGACTGAAAACCGTCAAGTTGGCCGCTTAGTTTGTGCGTACCCAAGCCTGGGAAAAATACGTCTGCTTCCATTTGTTGAAGAGTATCTTCAATGCGCTGCTGGAGTTCAGCATTTCGCCTCACAAACTTTCGGAATGCCCGTTTGAATTTAGGGGTTAAAATCAGCCGTCTCATAATTATGGCTCATCGTACAAAGACTGGCGCAAAGCTGCAACGACATCCTCGGCTGATTGCTGTCGAAATTGACCTGCACGGAAATCAGTCAAGGTTTGTTGGGCATCCGCAGCTATTTCTGCACGGCGACTTTCGCGGTGACGGTTTTGTAAAATTTTAATCAACATTTCCTGCTGTTCATAGGTTAGATTCAAAGCAGTTTCTAGCACTTGGTCAAGGGTATTCATATCATAACCTGTTGCTAACTTATCTTTATCCTACTTCAAACTCACTAGATTTAACCACATTCATTCCCGCCGCCGCAAATCTTTGAAAAGCCGCATCTGCTGCTTCCGTAAAATCAACAACACCCGGAACAACCACAGGCGAAGTACAATCTTCCAACAAATAAACCTTCTTTGCCAACTCCGAATCTCGCGCCACAATTTCAGTCAACAAATCATCAATTGTCCAAGCAACGCAATGACTTTTAGCTTGTCCCGCAATAATTACTGCATCAAATTCGAGCAACTTATCAATAAAATTAGCATTCTTTTCCGCAATCGGATTTCCATCGCATCCATCTAAGACTTCCGGTTGCAAAACCGAATAGTTTTCGGTCAGTGGATTGCTACCTTTTATTTCAAAAAGTGCTTGGCTATTCCGGGCGATACTATGAAAAAATATCGCTTCTTCCACCGCCGAAACTAGGGCGTGTCCGATACCACCCAGCATCGAGTGATAGGGCCAAATTGTTAGCGGAAATTTGCCATTTTCACTAAGTTTTTTGACGTAGTGCATAGCGTGTTTTTCTAGTGCTACAAAATTGCCACCATTGATACTATCAGCCACGGCTGGATTAACTTTCCAGATGCCTTTTTGGACATCTTCTAGGGTAATGGAAGTTGCCGCAGGTTGGGGGTGCTCGCCTGCTGCATTTATCCAAAATATAGGATGAAAAATTTGCATGGCGGTGTGCGTGTCCATTGTGGGCGCAATGGTGGTAATTCTATCTAAATTGCGATAAATGAATTCGCACAGCCGCACATTGTCGTCTACTGCACCGCTACCGGAACGCCCACCAACAAATAGTTCAAATCCTGGCAAACAAAAAGTATTTTGGGCATCGATTATCAACAAACAAATACGGTTTGTGTCGCTGGCTGCTGGCTGAATATTATGTTTTGTAGCCCAATTTTTGGCTTCGATAGCGCGTTTTTGATAAGGGACACGCCAGACTTCGCTAACTTTTGTTGAGTCAAAATACTCAGGGATTGGGAGTTGGGTTTTTGTTGTCATGGCTAATTTATTTTGCGGTATTTAGGGCGATAATTTAAGTTAGAATTATAAAAACATTCTCTCTTCTCTTTCTCTGCGCTCTCTGCGCTCTCTGTGGTTCAAAAAAATCTTATCACATTAGAGTACAATAATCATAGCTATTTATGGTGAATTATGCCAGAAACACAAAAACCTAATTATTCCCAGAATATTTTCCAACGCAGATTGTTAATTTTGTCGATCGCACTTTCACTCTGTCTCTTAATTTCAGTAACCAAATCTTCCTATGTTCAAGATATTTTAAGGACTGTGTTAATCCAGATCAAAGACTTAGGTGTTTGGGGGCCAGTAGCTTTTATCGCGATCTACAACTTCGCCACCGTACTATTTATACCAGGTTCTGTACTCACTCTCGGAGGCGGGGTGATTTTTGGTCTGTGGTGGGGTTCAATCTACGTGTTTATCGCCGCCATCTTAGGGGCGACATTTGCTTTTTTGATTGGGCGATACCTGTCGCGCGATCGCGTGGTAAGATACATGGAAGCTCATCCTAAATTTAAAGCTCTCGATCGCGCTGTGTCCAAAGAAGGATTAAAAATAGTTTTTTTAACTCGTCTTTGTCCTTTATTCCCTTTCAATTTATTAAATTATGCTTTGGGAGTTACCCAAGTTTCTTTAAAAAATTATGTACTAGGTTCCTTTGGGATGATACCGGGAACTATTTTATATGTTTATTCCGGTTCTTTGGTAGGAGATATTGCCACAATCGGTGCAACTACGGCATCTACAAATCCCCAAGTATTAGCAGTCAAATGGTTGATTAATATTATTGGTTTTATCGCTACTATTGCTGTTAGTATTTCCATCACTCGAATAGCCAAAAAAGCCTTGGATGAAAGCGTTTAATTAGGGTAATTTGCTCATATGTCAAACTCAAAAGTCGATCGCCTAAATCTCCATCCGATGGACGAATATAATCAAAAATTAGTCTCTTATTTGCATCCGTCTGACTGGGTGAATCCACAGCCAGCCAGCCGTTATAATTTAGTCGTAATTGGCGCTGGCCCCGCTGGGTTAATTGTTGCCGCAGGTGCCGCAGGTTTGGGCGCGAAAGTTGCTTTGATTGAAAAACATTTGATGGGCGGCGATTGTTTGAATGTCGGTTGTGTGCCATCAAAATTGCTAATTCGATCGTCTCGGACTGTCGGTGATATCTCGGAAGCCAGTAAATTTGGTGTTAACGTTCCTAACGGTACAGAAGTTGATTTTTCAGCCGTCATGGAACGGATGCGACGAATCAGGGCGGGAATTAGCGATGTTGATTCTGTCGATCGCTATCAGCACAAATTAGGAGTCGATGTTTTTCTAGGTTCCGGTCGTTTCACTAGCAATAATACCATAGAAGTTGCAGGTCAAACTCTCCTGTTTAAAAAAGCAGTAATTGCCACGGGTGCAAGGGCGCGACAACCGCAAATTCCCGGTTTACAAGAAGCTGGATATCTGACTAATGAAACAGTCTTTAATCTCACGGAAAGACCCCAACGTTTGGCAATAATTGGTGCTGGTGCGATCGGCTGCGAATTAGCTCAAGCCTTCCGCAGACTGGGTTCGGAAGTCGTGTTGCTTCACAAAAATGCTCAGATTTTGGACAAGGAAGATGTCGATGCTGCTAACATTGTGCAGCAGAGTTTTGTGAGGGAAGGAATTCAGCTAGTTCTAGAATCGAAAATAGAGCGCGTTGAGCAAACAAATGCAGGCAAAGTCATTTATTATCAAT
>NZ_JAKJHX010000067.1:22042-28100 GCF_021648855.1 Tychonema litorale BBK16
GATATGATTAGCGAAATTACTTTAGCAATGGTTAACAATATTGGTTTAGGAAAAATTGCGAGTGTAATTCATCCGTATCCGACGCAAGCTGATGCGATTCGCAAAGCTGGGGATGCGTACAATCGCACTCGCTTGACACCGTTTGTGAAGAATTTGTTTAATAAATGGCTGGCTTGGACTCGGTAGTTTGAAGTGTATTGAATCAACACCAGTTACAATTGAACCGTAGATACTGTCTTGACCTGTCAAGACAGTATCTACAGAGATTGCGGTTTTCAACATTCCGATTTATGCTTCTGTTTCTGTTTCAAATCCAACGCCTTCATACAGAAGCGCGATCGGCAAATCAAACCCAACACTTGATAAACTGATAATCTCCCCAGCAGTGTAAGAATAATACAGCCACATTCTACCCTCTCCCCGACAGTAACGTTCCACAAAAATCTTTTGTGAATCAATCAAGATATACTCTTGCAAAGTGGGAATTTTTAGGTAACAAGTGAATTTTTCATCCCTATCCTTACCACTTGTACTAGGGGAAAGAACTTCCACAATAATTTTAGGATTCTGAATGAATTGGCGGGAATTCAAGTCTTGAGGATCGCAACTGACTATCACATCAGGGTAGTAGTAACGGCTTTGAAAACTGACTTGCAATTTCACATCTGACACATTCATCCTACATCCTGTGGAACGTAGATGCGGGCGTAATGCAGTGTAAAAGTTGAGCGCAAGGTCGTTATGGGCAATTGTACCGCCCGTCATGGCAAAAACTTCGCTGTTGACATATTCGTGGCGAATCTCTTGTTGAGCTTCCCATGCGAGATATTCCTCAACGGACATTTTTTGTGGTGCTTGGGGAATGGCTATCATAACAAAATGTTTGTCAATGTTACTTTGATTATAGCATGAGGCGTGGAACAATCGCCCAAACAAACCCTAGATTAAAAATCCCCTTCATCTACTTGGAATACAGTCAATCCCAAGCTTCTCCACATATCAACAACTTGTTGGCGATCGTCCAACACGAACTTAATGTTATACTTCCCTTCAATATGCTGGCGATAGATTTCTTCTTTCATAATCGCATCCTTCCTCATGTCTCCCGTTTTCCGCAGATGAATAGCAGCATAATTAACCTCATATTGCTGCAACCATTTTTCAGTTTGAGGCTGACAATCATCGGTTCTGCCCGAAACTACGATAATATTAACGCTAGACTGCCACTTGCGGATGGTATCTAAGACGGGCAGATTCGGTAAATCGCGATCGCACTTTGAAGCATCGAAAGGATTTCTACCATTCAGAAGCGATAAAGTACCGTCCATATCCACAATAATTGCATCGGGCAAATCGGGATTATATTCCGGTGGCTGAACAGGAACACGTACATACCTATTATACATCTTCATAATCACATCTTTGCCAACAGAATTGAGTCTTTTTAAATCCCGTTTAATACATTCCTCCACCGGAACTTCCAGGAAAGAATCATTAACTTCGACAATAGCTTTACCTTTAACCAACTCTTTAATATGTTCGATATGCGGCCCAAAGTTAGTATCATCAACAATGACGTGTTTGCCACTTTCCAAAGCCATCAAAATAATCGTATCTCTCAACTGCACAATAAACTTTTCATTCGCCGGCGACCAATGAGAAGCATGAGCCATTTCTCGCAACAAATCTTTATTGCTACGCACCCATCTAGCAGGTTCAGACAGCAGCAATTCCTTAGCAAATTGAGATTTTCCAGAAGCAGGTAAACCGACAAGAACAATAACTCTTTTCATGGTAAATTCGTAATTCGTAATTGGGAATCGGGAATTGGGAATTGGGAATTTGGAATTGGGAATTCGGCATTAATATTCTGTTTATAACATCCATTAAATCCGTTACAAAATCCGCTGTCGAACCGAACTTCTTCTACAATCCCAAATTAATATAATCCAAACCCAATAACTCCTCCATCTTATTAATAGTAACATCGCGGAGAGCTTCCTTGACACCCGCAACTCTGCGTGCCCGCAAAGAAAACAAAATTCCCGAATACGGCAAATGCTTGACAGCTAACGCAAAATCTTTCTGCACTTCAATATGTTGGTGTTGTCGGTAAATCTCCTCGATTTCTTCAACCAAACATTGATATTTGTCCTTAACTTTTTGATACAACTCAGTCCATTCAGGAAAATAAGCTAAAAACTCTTCTCCTTCATTTGTCAAAATAATCTCGATCATCCTACGAGTAGAAAACCCTTCGCGCAGATGGGAAATCGCCACATATTGAGGAGACTTAACTTTAACTCGGTTGAACTCAGCATCGCAGATAATATACCCTTCCGAATCCATCGGATCTAAATGTTGAGATGCTTCGATCACTTCTTTCCAGCTAGTCAAAGGATAGGATTTTACCAATTCCCATCCATATTTGTTAGCCCAAATAGTCGGCTCTGTTTCTAGCAATGTTTGAGTATTGCGAACACCATGAAATACGATTTGATTGTTTTTTTGTTGGACAACTATTCGATTGTAAGGTGTCATCAACTCAAAGATAAAACATTGGTCGGTTTCTTGTGGCAATTGATATCCTAATTCTTGCCAAACTTTCCAAAAAAGTTCGGCAAAGCTGAATCCAAAACCGTTAACTTCTCCTGCTGCGTCGGGAGTTCCGCTAGATTGCACTCTCCATTCTCCATTGTAAAAGTACAGTACAATCAGAGAACCATCGAGTTTTTCGTAAACTTTGGCACTGTTCCAATCAATAGTAGCGGCGTGGCCTTCTCCGTAGTTAAAAAATTTGTCGTAGGGATAAGAGACTATCTGCCAATCTTGGGATGAGTCTAAAATGATACCCCGACACTGTTGGACTATTTTTTCTCCCAGCGGGGATTCTATCTGCGAGTATTTCAGACAGACGAGATGAGGATATTGCCGATCGCGCGTAACCTTGATATGATAGGTTTCGGACAAACTTTCTAACCCGTGCTGGCGTAAATACTCTTGCAGTTCCACGATGTACTCCTAAATTGGTCGTCTTTTCTATATTATATATGACTGCATATTTTAGCAACTTTGTCAAGACAATATAAAATCATTTTTTTGCTGAAAAGCTATGATTGCTTCTGTATTTTGAATTATGGTTGTACATAGGTGAATGCAGTTCTATGAACAACTCCAATGTTTCAATATCAAGGAAAAACACAATGAACAAAAAATTATTAGTTTTGGCGACTTCTGCGTGTTTATTGACGGCTTTAGTACCTGCTTCGGTAGTTTTTGGAGCCTCGAAATCGCTTGAGCGACAACCGGAAGCACAACAACTTGCTCAAGCCGGTACTCCTGTTGCAGTCAATGAAATTTTGCCAAAGTTAAAAGGTAAAACGCAAGTACCAATTTTCATTCCCAGTATTCTTGCTTCAGAGAAACTTTACTATCAAATCACGGCAAAAGCAGACAGCTATACGATTTCTATGGAGTATACAGCAGACTGTCGTGGTGCGGGAGCTTGCTCTTTTGGAGAAATTAGAGCTCAAAAAGGTGGTGCTTTTTCTACAAAAATGGAAGGGGTAACTAAGACGTTGAAAAATGTGCAACTTGCGGGTGGTATGAAAGGAGTTTTTCATAATGGTTGCGGGGCTTACTGTACGGCATCGGTTGAATGGAAAGCTCAGGGAGTTCTCTACACGGTAGCAATTAAAAATGGAGGGGAAGCTGATGTAATTAAGATTGCAAATTCGGCGATTCAAGCAGGGAAGCGTTAAGAATTTGTGGGTGAGGTAAATCTGAAGCTAGGATGTTTATCAAGTGATTTACTTGGCATTATAAGCTGTTCAGCGTATTTGTAGCAGTTGCGATCGCAAACAGCGTAATAAAAATTCATATCACTGGCAGTAAATATCTGCTTGCTCGGTGGAATACTTTATGGGAAATATAATAGAGGCTGACTGGTCATGGCGGTCAAAATCTGATATTTATATTGTAGTCCCCTGAATTATGGCAACCACAGATTAAAGTCCCCACCTGCGGTAGGCTAGATTAGGTGAATATATTGGCTCATTCCAAGCTCGATCTTATGTCTACAACCGCATCTGCTCCCTCACGAACCGTCCGCATCGGTTCCCGCAAAAGCCAACTCGCTCTAGTCCAAACACACTGGGTGCAAGCAGAGCTACAGAAACAATTCCCGCAACACACTTTTGAAGTGCACATGATGGCCACCCAAGGGGATATAATTCTGGATGTAGCCCTGGCAAAAATTGGTGATAAAGGACTTTTCACTAAAGAATTAGAAACGGGAATGCTGAACAATGAAACGGATTTTGCCGTTCATTCCCTGAAAGATTTGCCTACCAATTTGCCCGAAGGTTTGATGTTAGGATGTGTCACCGAACGGGAAAATCCTGCTGATGCTCTCGTAGTTCACGAAAAGCACAAAGACAAGCAACTCGACACACTACCGAAAGGTGCGATTATTGGCACTTCTTCCCTGCGACGACTTGCTCAACTGCGCCATCATTTTCCTCATTTTGAATTTAAAGATATTCGTGGCAATCTGAATACTCGACTTGCGAAATTGGATGATGGCGGTTATGACGCGATTATTTTAGCATTTGCGGGATTAGAAAGATTGGGTATGGCCGATCGCATTCATCAAGTTATCGCCCCCGAAATCTCCCTCCACGCCGTCGGACAGGGTGCTTTGGGTATCGAATGTCGCACTGGAGATCCAGAAATTCTCGAAATAATTAAAGTTCTAGAACATTCGGAAACTGCCCAAAGATGTCATGCTGAACGGGCATTTTTGCGAGAATTAGAAGGCGGTTGTCAAGTACCGATTGGTGTCAATACCAAAATAGAAAACGGTCAATTAACTTTGACTGGAATGGTATCTAGTTTAGATGGTCTACGATTTGTGAAAGATACTGTTTCTGGCGCTGCTGAAACTCCTGAACTTTTGGGAGTTGACCTCGCTCAACGCTTGCGTGGACAGGGAGCTAGTGAAATTTTGGAAGAAATTTTCATCGAAGTTCAACGCGGTTCTTAAACTTCTGAAAACCATTTATTCTTTACGGTTTTTTGATGCGATAAATCGCCTTTTGTACATTAAAAATAATTGGCGGTTAGTTTTGGCAAAACAGGTACATCAGCAATCTACTTCAGGGAAAGGCAAAATATGAGCGTTCGTGAAACTCAATTAAAGTTAGAATTGACAAAAGTTCAGCAACTTTATCGCAAAATGCAGGCTGACCAAAAAGCTTTGCAGCAGCAATTGAAAGAGTTCAAAATTCAGACGGGAAACTTTTCTGATGTAGTCGAACAAGTTTTGCCATCTGTAGTTTCAGTTTATGTGATGGATTGGGATACGGGAGAAGAAATTTCTTCGGGTAGTGGCTTTTTTGTTGCACCTGACACGATTGTGACTAACTATCACGTTGTGGAAGATATTGCTGATGAAGATTATTTCTATGAAGAAGATGAAGTCGAACAGGTTTTAGTAGAAACTAATGACGGCAAGTTGAGAATGGCTGAGGTGATATTTACTGGTAATACGAAAGAGGATTTGGCGTTGCTTTTGATTACTGGTTTTGTCATCGATCCAAAGACGGGTGAACAAGTAGAGTCTCCTGAAGAATATCCTCCTTTGGAGTTGTCTTTTGATGTGAAAGTTGGTGATTTAGTAATTGCTGTAGGTAATCCTTTGGGACAGTTTGCTACTACTGTAACTCAAGGTATTGTGAATGCAATTCGGGAACCGGATGAGTATGAGGAAGGTGAGGATGAGGATGATGATGTTGTTGCTGGTGTGAAGATGTTGGAAACTGATGCGGTGATTAATCCGGGAAATTCTGGTGGGCCGTTGATTAATATGGCCGGCCAGGTGGTTGGGCTGAATACTTGGGGATTGGAGGATGCTGATAGTCTAAATTTGGCGATCGCTGCGATCGCCCTTGATGACTTTTTAGCGGGTTTTGAGGAGACTTTTGAGGATGATTCTGATGATTAGTGGGTAGTTGTCTGTGATATAGCAATCCTAAATGAGTCGTAAAATTTTTACCCC
>NZ_JAKJHX010000068.1:0-19221 GCF_021648855.1 Tychonema litorale BBK16
GGGACACGGCACTGCCGTCTCCTCTATATCATTCCGGTGCAACCGGAATTGATATTACCCATTGCTTTAAGAGATAATTTTTGTCTAAATACTCAACAATTTTTGCAACTCTCAATTCCAGTTTCTCTTCTGCTTCGCAGCAAAGAGTCACAGCCCATTTTTGACCGATATTATAGGAATAGCCGACTTTTCAGATTTCATAATGCTTCCGGGATTCTACTTAATTTTCCCAGTCCGCGCAGGCGGACTTTGTTTGTGTAGACGCGATTTCCAATCGCCGGGAGATTAGTGGTTTTAATATCACCTTCACTCATCCGACTCAGATTCAAAATCCACGCGAGCGAATATTTTTCCTAACCGCATCTCAAACTCCACACAACTCAATCTCAACACCGCATCAGCACCATCATACTCAGACAAAACCCACTTATTATCATCCGTCTTACAAAAATGTTCGACGTGCATCTCGTATTGATCGATCAAAACATACTCTCGAAAACTAGGAATAGAACGAAATAGTTTAAACTTGCCGCCCCTGTCATAATCCGCCGTCGATGGCGATAAAACCTCAGCTACCATCACCGCATTAGTAATCGTATCTTTCCTACCCTCAGCAAACTCCAATTTCCCCGCCACCAACATCACATCAGGATAAGTACAAACTTGCTTCTGCGGTATCCACAAACGCAAACCTAAAGCAAATAAATGATAATCTCTCTGTTTTTTCAAAGCGAAGTTCAAAGGAGCAATCAAATTACCTAATATCAGGTTGTGATTGGCGGAATCAAGCGCCATTGGTAATATTTGACCGCTATGATATTCACTTTTATACTCTGCTGCCTCTTCTAATTAAAAATACTCCAATGGAGAGTAATAAGGCTGTGCTTTCTCGATTGCTTCGCGGATTTCTGTTAATGCCGTCATAGTAATCCTTGGACGATCGTACTTACAATTATATAGGACTTGCCCCCTCCGACCAAAGAAACCGGGTTTTTCCCGAATCGGTGATTCTCTAACGAAGTCTTTCGTAAAAAACCCGGTTTCTGCCACTACAGAACTATTTAGTGTTGTCCAAATTTCGCGACTCCAACCAAATAGGAATTGCAATCCAAGCAACTGCTAATAGTAAGGCAAATACTGCAAATTGAGCGGCCCAAGCTACTAACTTTTCTAAGGACACAACTTGTCCTAGGAAGTAGGATAAACTTACCATTACGGATGCCCAGCTTGCGGCACCCAGAAGATTGAAGAATGAAAATTGCAAAAATGGCATTTCGGCGATTCCTGCTAGGGGGCTGGCAAAGATTCGTAGCAGTGCGATGAATCGGCCTAAAAATACGGCTTTAGCTGCGTTTTCGCTAAACTTTTCTTTTAAGTCAAACAGTTGTTCTTCTCGAAAGCGGAATATTTTTCCTAGTTTTAGCAGGAGTGGCCAGCCGCCGTATCTACCGATCGCATAACCGAAATTTCCGCCCACTGTCGCACCACCGATCGCACTTGCGAGCACAAACCAGTAATTCAGTTCCCCGCTACCAGCCAAAAACCCGCCAGCAATCGTAATCGTCTCACCTGGGAGAGGAATTCCCAGATTTTCCAGTAAAATTCCCAGAAATATTGCCCAATAGCCGTAATCATGGGCAAATTGCTGAATAGTCTCTAACGATAAAAACTCAAAAGACATTGGATCTTGCCTTCGTAAACTTTTGCTCTTCTCAATACTTTTACATATTGGCTTGATTTAGCTAATAATGCAATCTTTCGCAGTGATGAAAAACACACTAAGTTAGCGATCGCGCGCGTCAGCAAAAATTAGCTTTTCACACATAATAAGTTAATCAAAAATTGTAGAGGTTGTATTCTGCCCGATCGCAAGCCACTCACCCTTTTAAATCTATCACACAGGGCGATCGCCTCCAGAAAATTTAGCTGAAATTTATGTATCTCAACAGAACCACCAACTAAACTTACTTTTTACCACGCTCCAATCTAAGAATAACTATGGCATTTTCCCACTTGCACAAACACATCGTCATCCAGCCTCAAAACTGCCTGAACTCCCAAACCAGCAGTATCCTGCAAAAACAGTTCGCAGAAATTGCGCCCGATCGCTACAAACTGTGGGTGATTGACATGACAGACGTAGACTTTATCGACAGTTCCGGGTTGTGTACCTTAGTCGGCGGACTCAATATCGCCCGCCACCAGGGATGTCGCCTCGTCATCTGCAACCTATCATCCAAAGTCAGGCTGATTTTTGAAATTACTCAACTCGTCCAACTCTTTGAGATATTCGACAGTTTTGAGGAAGTTATAGTAGAAGGAAAAAAGCCCTTCGACTTAGCTCAGAGTAAAAGGGAAGAAGCAATAAAATCAATATCTCAACATCAACTCTTATTTTAGATCCCCGACTTCTTCAAGCAGTCGGGGATCTGAGTATTCAGAGCTAATTTGCAGATCGTAAATAGGCGCGCCTGTCAAGCAACACCAGTGACAGACAAACAAATCTGGTAGTTGAACGCCGATAGAAGCGATCGCAGGTGTTGCCGGAAAAGGCCAAAGTCGATCGAAACAAATCCTTTCCCCTACAAACCCGAACTGCATCAAATAACTTGCCGGTGGTGCATTTACCAAATCCAGTAAGCGGTAAGCCAAGTCATACAATTGTTGTCGCCATACATCCGACAAATGCACCGGTTGAAAGTAGCTCAACTCGCCCGACCATGAGTCAGCCTCCGCACCGATCGCCTCAGCATACAAAGGGCCCTTCGCCGTCCAAACCACAGGGAGCCAAAAATTGCCATCGCCAGTCGCAACCTGCAATTGCTCTTGCACCCGATCGCGCGCAGCCGAAACATTAGCGCAAAATCGGAACACATCTTGGCCTGGAAACACCAGATTGGACGGTAAATTCAGCGTCAAAGGACAAACCATCGCGTCTTTGGGATCGATCGCCCCAGAATTCAGTTCCGAAATCGAAACGATACTTACTTCCGTGGAATAGTTGGATTGGGCGATCGCAGTCAACAAAGCGGAAGCCGTGCCCATCTTGGCATCCGCCACAATCAAAACCCTAGACATTGCCAAAAGTCGGCATCTGAATGCTGCGATTGTCATCAGGATCAACATCGGGCAAATCCAAACCTTTAACCTTGCGGCTGCGTACAGCCAGACGGTAAGTGACACTCTGCAACTCTGTGTGCAATTGGCGGTTTTCCTTTTGCAATTGATCCAACTTTTCCTTAATTGGCTCGATTCGCTCAGCAAACTTCTGGCGATAAACCCCCGGCAATTCCTGAACTACCTGTTCTAGCATCCGAGATCGATCGGTCAATTCTTGCACCGACTGCCGCAGTTGGTAAACCTCAGTATCCCGATCAGTGATTTGTTCCTGATAAAAACCGACCTGTTCTTCAACGGCTTGCAGTTGTTCCCGCATTGCCTGCATTTGAGCTTGGTGGCGATCGGAAACTTCCGGCGCGGGCACAAAACTCGTATTTCCCTTGACCAGTCTAAACAGCTCCTGAGACAACTGCTGCACTAATTGGTCGCGCATTTGCAGTTCTTCGGTGAGACGAGATACCTCAGATTGCAGTTCTTTTGTGCTTACAAGTTTATTCTGGTTCACAATCACCCTCAGTTTTTACAATTAAATATATCTGCTATACAAATACTAAACAAGTCTAGACATTTGCTTCTTACTTCATCGGGAGCATGGGAGCGGCTATCCCTCGGTAAGCTTTCACGGTTTAGCCAACCGTGATAAATTTATCGCTGCATTCAAATCTCTGTCTATCGAATGACCGCAACTTCCACACTTATAAGTCCTTTCTTTCAGTGGCATATCTTGAATATGTCCACAATTTGAACAAGTTTTGCTTGATGGAAACCAGCGATCGGCAACAATCACTTCACAGCCAAATTTTTGAGCCTTGTATTCCAACTGACGCTTGAATTCGTGGAATCCACAGTCGGCTATCACCTGAGCTAATTTGTGATTTTTTAGCATCCCAGAGACATTTAAATCTTCTACTACTATCATTGCGTGGTTTTTGCATAAGTAAGTAGTGATTTGATGCAGAGTGTTTTTTCTGAGGTTTGCCCTAGTTGCATGGTGCTTTGCTAGCTGGATTTTGGCTTTGTATCTATTGTTGGAACCTTTCACTTTTCTGGGTCGTGATGCCCCTTCTTTTTGAATCTGGGATATCCACCTTTTTTTGAAAAAAATCTAGAGAACGAATCTCCAAGATTGTCAAAGGCGTATTGAGTTATTTTTTGGCAAATCCCTGTTTCTTTGATCCATGTGAATTCAGGTTTTACATGATTGTTGAAGAATTTCTTGAGCAGGTATTTATTGGGCTTCAATCCATCTTTATAAAAGTTACTCCAAGTCGCCAGTCCCCAATTATAAGTAAACCTCGCTATGCCAGCGTGTTTACTCATAGCCGTTGCTTGACTTTTGTTTAGCTTTAACTTTGTTTTGATGGACAGAAGCATTGTTCGACCTCAACACTGGATTTCTTTGTTTAATTCTGCCACGTCTTGTACGGGTTTGTTAACTGACAATCCAAGCTGTGAATGCAAATCGCGCAGGGTTTGAACATGGTACACCGTAGATTTGTCCATAAGTGTACCACTCTGTCTATTTATTTGCTACCTAGGTACTAGCTCTAGTTTACAGCCCACTGTCGCCGTAATTAGCTACAGACATTACCAAAAAGTACAATACGAAAGAACAAGAAAGGATTCCAAGCAACATAATTTTGCCTCCAGTGATAATTACAAAAGTTGAATATCAAAACAGATAATTTCCGTCAGCGAGCTCTTTTACAGGTTCTGTCAGAAAGAGTTTCCTAAGTGAAACTTTCTACAATCCCTAAATAATTTATCGCTCAAGACCATAGCATTTATACTGAGGTGACAGACCCCTTATCACTATATTTATCTTGTAATAGCTCTAAGTTTGCTCAGCTAGCCGGAAGTCAACCGTATATTTACTGACATTCTCATTCTACACAGATTTAACCGATCGCGCAAACAATAAATTATTTTGTAACAAACAAGCCGATCGAACTCTCGGATTGCTCGATCGGCTAAATTTCTCAATTGAGGGCGATCGCCCTCAACCGTTTAAATGTGGAAGTGATAAAAGATACTGCCGTCGTCCTTAATTTCGCAATTAGCATTAAAGACTTCCGCTTGTTCGTTCAAAAAACGCTGGGCGACATCCGGTGACATCCGCGTCTCCATCGCAAACCGCACCAGAGTGATTTCGCCATTGCCTTCCTTGATCAATCGGTACAAAGCACTTTGGAGTCGATCGCTCTCTTCCCGCTGAAAAGCTGCTTGATACCTCCAATTCCCCACCGTTGGAATCAAACCGCGACTGACCAAAATCGCCAGCAGCAAGCCAACTCCCAAAATCAGAGGCACTGTAGGATCGGAAGTTGGCGTCGCCACAATTTGCGGAACTTGGGCAGCGGCAAAACTACTTACCATTTCTTTTTCCGACGCTTGCGTATCCGCCATCGCCAGTTGAGTTTTGTTGTAAAAGTCTTGCTGAACCTTGATTTGCTGCAACAGGCGAGCTTTCTCTCTTTCGTATTGGTCGAGTTTTTGCTGAGCTTGTTTCAGTTCTTGAGTGACTTGTGCCAAGCGTTGATTGAGTGATTGATTGACTGATTGCCACCGATATTGGTTAATCAATCGGCTTTTTTCAACCATCCCCTTCATCAACATATCCGCTGTTTTGATTGCTTGCTCCTGATCGAGCGATCGATACCCAACAGCAATCTCTAGCGGTTGTTCTGGCCTAGAAATCTTGACGCTAGCATTTTCTCGAACCTGCTGAGGCGATAGCTTAACCGCATCTGCCACTGCTTTGACAACATTATCTGCCAGCAAAACATCCGGTGTCAGTTGTTCCCCTTGCTTGAGAATTGTCGTACCCGTGCTCGAAAATTTGACTGGCGGGCTATTAGAACTGAGAGTGCCTTGAGCCATGAATCCGGGAGGCGGGGCTAGGCGGTAGGCAAGGGCCCCTGAAATACCCATGATTACAGCAAAACTGCCTAAAGCAATCCATCTGTATTGATTAGCTGGTGATTTAAAACGCAAATTTCCCATTTTGATAGTCAAGTCATAACATTCGCTTAGAACAGCTACTGCTAAACCAAAGAGCGATCGTATTTTTCTTGTTAGTTCAATTGACTGCTGAAAAAGCTCTCAGCTTGTAGCGAAAAGCTCTCAGTTTTTCAGATGTGCCAATCTCCATTAGCCGAAAAAAACGATCGCGCTTTCATTTTATCAGAGCTCTGACCTCAGCTTTTGTCCTTAAGAATTAATCTGTTACCAGGATTTTGGAAGTATACTATCACCAAAGCAGAAATTATACCACCCACCTGTAAGCTTGCTGCAACTTAAAAAAATTGTGGAGCCGATCGCCAGATCAACTCCACACGATAATGATGATTCGATCGAATGACTAGCGATCGATCCTGGAGCAATATTCAGATGCCGATCGGCAAAATCAAGCCCTCCCGCGCCATTACCGCCTTTGGAGAAGCGATTTGTACCTCTTCGGCGATGCGATCGAGAAAATCATCAGTATGAGCCGGATCGTGATGAAAAATCACCACACGCTTCACCCTAGCCTCCTTACCCATTCTCACAGCTTCCTGCCAAGTCGAGTGTCCCCAACCGATCTTCGGAGACTTAGGATTGTGATATTCCTCATCTGTATACATAGCGTCATAAATCAGTACATCAGCATCAAGGGCAAGATTATAAATATTCTCATCAAGCCGATCGGGAAAATGCTCCGTATCCGAACAATAAACCACAGATCTGCCTTTCCAAGTCACCCGATAGCCCATAGCAGTATTCGGATGATTCAGAGAACCAGTGCGAATCTCAATATCATCCAGCATCATTGTCTGGTTGTGATGAAGTTCATGGAAATTCAAATCTGCCGGCAAGCCCATCAGAGGTACCGGCGAATTTGAGTGCAACACCCGTTCCACAAAATGCCTTTTCAGACAATCTCCACCAGGCGGAGTCGCCCCGTAAATATCAAAGCGATTACCACGGATAAAAGCCGGGGCAAACAGCGGGAACCCTTGGATGTGATCCCAATGATAGTGAGTAAAAAACATATAAGCCTGCACCGGCATTTCTTGCAGCAACTGATCGCCCAGCATCCGCAAGCCAGTTCCGCCATCAAAAATCAGGCGTTTGCCGCCCACGCGCATTTCCAGACAAGAAGTATTGCCACCGTAGCGAAGAGTTTCTGATCCCGGTGTGGGAACACTACCCCGCACACCCCAGAACTGCACTACAAAATCATCTATACCTTCCATTGATTCAGACGGTTGAGGGCAATCATCAAAGGGAGTTGCCACTACAGAGGACAAGCTGATTTCCATTTTAAAATTCAGACTTTAAAGTTCCACATTGTCCGTGATGGCGCAGGAGATGGTCGCACAACACTAAAGCTACCATCGCTTCTACCATTGGCACAGCCCTTGGCAAAACGCAAGGGTCGTGCCTTCCTTTTGCCGCCAGCAGCCTTTCTTCACCCTCGCGAGTGACTGTGCGCTGTTGCTGACGAATTGTCGCAGTGGGCTTGAAGGCTGCCCGCAGAATTATATTTTCGCCGTTAGCAATGCCGCCTTGAATTCCGCCAGAACGATTTGTGACTGTACGAATTGCACCCTGTTCATCAGTATAGTATTCATCATTGTGTTGGCTGCCTGTCAGGAGAGTCCCTGCAAAGCCTGATCCAATTTCAAATCCTTTGCTGGCGGGCAACGACATCACAGCTTTTGCCAAGTCAGCTTCGAGTTTGTCGAATACGGGCATTCCCAAACCCTTGGGTACATTGCGGGCGACGCATTCAACAACACCACCGATCGAATCTCCAGTATCACGAACTTTTTCAATCAGTTCAATCATTCTTTCGGCACACTCGGCATCTGGACAGCGGACTATATTGCTTTCTACTTGTTCTAAGGTAACAGTGTTGGGGTCTGTAACGCCTTCTAAGTCTTTAATGCGTTTGACATAGCCGACAATTTCAACTCCGGCTACTTGTTTGAGAATTTTTTTGGCGATCGCCCCTGCTGCTACTCTACCTATAGTTTCCCTTGCCGAACTGCGACCACCGCCTTGCCAGTTACGAATGCCGTATTTAGCGTCATAGGTAGCGTCAGCGTGGGAAGGGCGGTAGGTAGTGGCCATTTCGTCGTAGTCTTGGGGGCGAGTGTCTTGATTGCGGACTAAAATTGCGATCGGCGTTCCCAGAGTTTTGCCTTCAAACACCCCTGACAAAATTTCGCAAGTATCAGCCTCTTTGCGAGGAGTCGTAATTTTGCTTTGGCCGGGGCGGCGGCGATCGAGTTCCGCTTGAATTTCCGATGCGTCAATGGACAGGAGTGGCGGGCAACCGTCAATTACCACTCCCACGCCACCGCCGTGAGATTCACCAAATGTCGAGATCCGAAATAAATGCCCAAATGTGTTGCCCATGATGCTTTAGCCTGAAACCTGAGAATTTGTTACTTTAACTGGAATTATAGATTTACTGTATTTCTGAAAAATATACCATTGACGAGTAGACGAGTGGCGATCGCCCCACAGAATCACTCCCTTCCCGGTATAAAAATATCTCCGAGGGATAGGGAGAGAGGGAAATGGGGCATCGGGCCCAAGAGCATGGGGCATTAATCTGACTAATGACTACTGACTAATGACTAATCTTCGTGTTCATCAAAAGGATCTCTCAATTCCTTAGCGGGAGGACCAAAAGCCGTGTAGATCGAGAAGCCAGTCATTGCTACCAGACACAAGCCCAGTGAAATGCCGAGAACTGCTGCGGGTTCCATATTTTTGATAAATTTATGAGTGCTCAATTCTATAATATTACAAAAAATCACAATTCGTCTCAAAATTTCATGATTTTAGGCACTGTACGGTGTTGCAGATCGACCAATTTTAGATTTGAGATTTATTCCCCATCTCCCCATCTCCCCATCTCTCCCCATCTCCCCATCTCCCCTGTCCCAAAATTGTGATCGCAATTAGCGCTAGAAATATGTCAAACTGCTTTGTAGAGATTCATTGCAGGTGACTTATGGCACAACGGACTTGGTTGGGAGATATACTCAAACCCCTTAACTCAGAATACGGCAAGGTAGCCCCCGGTTGGGGAACCACCCTATTGATGAGCGCATTCATTGGACTGTTTTTCGTGTTCTTGTTGATTATTTTGCAAATCTACAACTCCTCGCTGATTCTGGAGAATGTGGATGTCGATTGGTCTAGTCTTGCTCGCTAAAATTTTAGCACGAAAAAATCAGGCTAAAACTAAAAGTTGAGGGTACAGGAGAAAAGGCAAAAGCTAAGTTTTTCCATTTTTCCTTGCCCTTTACCATTCCTTTAGCCCTAAATAAACGATAACTAATCAAATTGACAACAGGAGAAAACAATGAATATTTTTGGCATTGGTTTACCCGAAATGGCGGTAATTTTTACGATCGCGCTATTAGTATTTGGCCCCAAGAAATTACCAGAAATCGGCCGCAGTATGGGCAAGGCACTTCGGGGTTTTCAGGACGCATCACGAGATTTTGAGTCAGAATTCACTAGGGAAGCCAAGCAATTAGAAGAAGCAGTCGCAACTACTAACAGCAAGCCGGAAACTGCAAAACTCGCAGCCACTACTCCCAAGGAAGATACCGCCGACATTTAAATGAACAAGACTCAGAATTCGGAAACACCAGCAGAGTTAGTAATTCCTCAGTTAATAGTTGGCTTGGGAAACCCTGAACCCAAGTACGATCGCACCAGACACAACATCGGCTTTAATGCCGTCGATGCCTTGGCACAATCTTGGCAGATTTCGCTGTCGGAAAATCGCAAATTTCAAGGTATATTTGGCGAGGGAAATCGGCCACGGGGACAGAAAATTCGTTTGCTGAAACCGCTGACGTACATGAATCTTTCTGGCCAAGCAATTCGGGCGGCGACGGATTGGTACAAAATACCTCCAGAGTCCGTTTTGGTAGTATATGATGATATGGATTTGCCGATCGGGAAATTAAGAATGCGGCTTTCCGGTTCAGCGGGCGGGCATAATGGGATGAAATCGGCAATTTCTCATTTGGGCACAGACAAATTTCCCCGCCTACGAATCGGCATTGGTAAACCTCAAAACGAAACTTCTAAAAATGACAAAGATACCATTTCCTTCGTGTTAGGAAAATTTTCCTCAGATGAAAGTCAGTTACTAGAAAAAGTGCTGAAACTGGTTAGAGAAGCTGTGGAACTTAGCCTCCATCAAGGAGTAGAAAAATCCATGAGCCTTTACAATAGTCGCACGATCGCAGTCACAAACGCGGAAACAAAAGGGTGAGTTCGAGACCTTTGCCTGAAACCATTGCATATGTCCGGGTTACTGGTCAATCTTGGCAAAAAGGCACGATTGAAGGTGAAGTAACTGCCGGCGGTTTTGAGTGGCAGTTTCAGTGGCGTTTTAGGGAAGAAAAAACACTGATACTTGAGCCTTCTCAAGGTAGGGCTTTGATTCAAGAACCGCTGCATCGTTTTCTGGAAAAATGGGATTATCAATTAGAACCGGGTGGGGATTATTCGTTTACGGTTCGGGCTGAGTTTTAATAGTCAGAAACCGGGTTTTTTACGAAATACTTCGTTACCACACCCTAAAACTCTCAAAAACCCGGTTTCTTTGACCTTGATGCTACGAACTAAGAAACCGGGTTTTTACGAGATTTATGGTTTTCAACAACTATTGTCGTAAAAAACCCGGTTTCTGGCCCCTGATGAAATGCGGGATAGTCAATTTGTTTGTGGTGATTCCAGCAATTCTTGAATTAAAGCAGGCGGCGTTGCTTCTCGGTAAGCGCCACAATAATACATGGTCAAAACGGCTTTGTAAGCCCAGTGATTTGATGGCACATCGGTAAAAGGATTTGGTAGAGTTTCCGCGCGATTCTGTACGCAAGCATTGAGGATTTGTTCGCGGGTTGGCTGGACTTGAACTAAAGAGTTATTTTGCTTAATTTGTGCAGGATTTTGTGCTTGTACGGGAGATGAACAACAGGCACTAACTAGCAGTATAAATGTGGCAACGATTCTGATTTTAAGCATCTCATTACTTTTTGTGCGACAATATATCGTAACTTCCACTGCATTTCCTGAAAAATATGCCGAGTCCTATTCTCCGCAATCATTATCAAATTATCAAAGACTTGGGAGAAGGCAGTTTTGGCGACACATACCTCGCCAAAGATTTAGACTTACCCGGACATCCCCACTGCGTTGTCAAACATCTTAAACCGAAAGACCCCGATCCCGCATTTTTACCAATTGCCAGACGCTTATTCGAGACAGAAGCGCAAATTTTGTATAAATTGGGTAAGCTACACGACCAAATTCCCACGCTTTCCGCTCACTTTGAGGAAAAGGGAGAATTTTATTTGGTGCAAGATTTTATCGAAGGACATGACCTTACCAAAGAACTGATTCCAGGTAAAAAATTAAGCGAACTGACGGAAGTTCTTGGGAAACAGGTAAAAATGATTACCGGGTGGTGCGTGGAGGTTCGTGGACCTTCAAAGCGTTAACTTGCCGTTCTGCCTACCGCAAGTACGGCTCTGCGGGCTACTCGAAGAGCTACTTGGGTTTTCGCGTAGCGCTGGTTTTTGTGCTTCCTGCTTCCCCTTCTTCTCTGTGAGGATTCTTCTCTACTCTTTTGCCCTTTTGCTCTTTACTCTTTTTTCTTTTTCACTTTTTTTGTCGTCTCTGGTGACTCGATTTATTTTTGGCACTCATGGATGCACTCCGACAAAGAAACCGGGTTTTTTACTCTTTCTGTGGAGTACAGCGAAGGATTCTCGTCAAAAAACCGGGTTTCTGGCCACCTGTGCGTAAGTCTTGTTTGGGAAAATCACTGTCATTGTGTCAATGCTTTCTGTAGAGACAAGTCTGCGGAAATAGTCTGGTTTATTTACGGAGGAGTTGGTGCTGATTTAGGATGGGTTCCCGCGTAATAAACAAGCACCTTGCGTTTGTGTTCATCCGGTACATAAAATACTCGGTCTGAACTTGTTACTTCATATTCCCACGAACCTTGATAAAGTTTGCCTTTTAACGGAAAAACTCTCCTTGGTTTTCTCACCATCGGGCTAGTACATAAATCCTGATAGCAGCGACGAGTATTCTCAGGGGCGCGTAACAATAAAGCTTCCCAATCTCGGTTAACTCGTCGGTTTTTCGCTACTACTAACCAGGGCGGTTCGGGCAATTGCGCGATAATTCCGGCTGCATTTTCTTTAGTAGATAGGGATGTTCGGGGTGCTGTAAGTGCTTCTTCAGGCGGGATTACCAACTCGGAAAGCACGGGTACAGGTGCGGAAAGTTCTTCAGAGGAAACCCCGCTTTCTGAATCGTCTGGAGTAGGTGGAGTGTGGGTCATACCTGAGTCGATTCAGTAGTGCTTTCTATTTGAGGTGGTGTCAGCAAAACTTCGTCAATTTCATCGCTGAAAGCTGCTGCGAGTTCCGGGCTAGAAATTGCTTTAGCGCTTTCATGCCATTCATGAATTACAATCTCAATCTGATTCCATGCGCCAGATTCCGACTCAGCAAGTCGGTAAGCTTTTTCTAATTCAGCAATCAATTCGCTGAGTTCATCTGAGTCAAATACTGTCAGCCAATGATAGGGATTTGCTGAACTAATCGCTTCTCCCAATCGCAGCCGGTAAGCAGCGGCCGTCACTTCAAATACAGTCAAAGAAAGCGTCGCAGCTTTTACCCACAGCGTCATTTCTTCCCGGCGCAGTAAAGCAAAATGCTGGTCGTTGCGAGTGATAGTGACAGGGTGTTCCATCGCCAAATCTAGAACTCGATTCGGTTGCTGGTTCAATTCTGTTGCCGTAATTAATTCATCGCCGTAAATAAGGCGCGAAGATTCACTTAGCATGGTTTTTGCGTTTTTATGAATTCAGTATAACATAATTATCAATTAACTACGTTAGCTAAGATCGGCTTCATTCTACGCCACCATCGCAATCAATTGTTTTCTAAGAACCTCCAAGAGGGCAATTACTTGCTCCCTAGTTACAGTGGGAAATCCATCTAAAAAATAATCAATTGATTCTCCAGCTTCTAAATAGTCAAAAAGTGTTTGGACAGGAACCCTAGTGCCAATAAAAACAGGTGTTCCGCCCATGATTTCACCAGAGATGCTAATCATTTGAAAATTCTGAAACATAAGCCTAAGTAGTGGTAGGGTGTGTCGCCATAAAAAATTCCTAACTTAATCCTAACAATCTGATAGCGACGCACCTGATGGATCTATCGCAAGCCTTTGGACTGTTCGGACATCTCCCGCACTCCCAAAGCTAATGTACCTAAAAACAATAGCCCGATCGCACCAGCCAGCGGATTTCCATTAACTCCCGTCACCCAATCCGGTACAGCACCAGAATATTTGATTAATTTCCCGACATTAATCAGATAATATCCCCAGACGATACCTGCATGAAAGCCGATCGCCAAACCAAGACGATTTTGGCGTAATCTCTTTCCCCCAACCAAGATCAAACCCAACAGCAACAACCCCGGAAACTGCGGCCAACTCCGCAACATTGCACCCACAGGTTTGATAAAATGAGATAGGGCAAACAACAGACTATTAGCCCAAAGTGATACTCGATCTTTGTAGTCCCGTTGCAACTCATCCAATAACCAACCACGGAATACCAACTCCTCCGCAAAACCCACTCCTAAAGCGCTCAACAGCCCTTCAGCAATGATTCTGGGCAAATTATTAGAATTTTGCCATGAAACGAAACCAAACAGTCCTTGCACCGCAAATAAGCTGAAAGTGAGCAAAAGCCCGATCGCCAATCCGATCAAAAACTCAAAACCATTCTGTCTAGTATTTATCAAACCATAGCTTTTCAGAACTTGGTTTTCTCCATAAACCTGTTTTCCCCAGAGTCGCACCAAAAACAGAAACTCTGTAAACAACAGCGCCATAGTGAGAATAGTTGCCAGGTTGCTATCTTTAACTAACAAGTAAATTGGGACTGCTAATGGCAACCAGATTGCAAGTAAAGCTAATAGGAAAATTGGGATTCGGAAAAAGAATGGATAACTGGCTATTTTGATTAATTTAGTCATTAATTCTGAAAAAACACGTAATTTCCATCAGTCCGACAGGGGTTTAAACCCCCGCCTCATAGCTAAAGTCAGTTAAAACTGACTCAAGATTATAATAGAATATCCTATCAATTTTAGTCCTCTTTTAGAGGACTTTCGCTATGAGACAGGGGTTTTCAACCCCTGTCGGACTATCGGACTCACAAAAAAGACTGATACTGCATTTAACCTGAAATTGATATCTGCGAGCAATGGCTGACTACTACTTAGCAAACTCTGTACGAAGTAGTCAGAAAAAGCTAGAATAGCATTGTATTGGCTAAAACTTTAAATAAAACAAAACTATAAAATTAGGGAAAAATGACTGAAGACTCCGATTTCTCCAATGTCGATCGCGAATTAGACAATACAATTCTAAGCTTCTCAGACATTCAAGCAGAACTCAACCTGCGCCACGCTAAAGATGCTTTACGAGATATCGTCCAAAATCTCGACTTGACTCCCAGCGAGCGAACTGGACTAGAACCGGAAATTGGCGGCTTGGAGAAAATGCTCGACAAGCTAGAACGTGCTTGCGTCCAAATCGCTGTATTTGGCATGGTGGGAAGGGGCAAATCTTCGGTTTTGAACGCCCTTTTGGGTCAAAATGTGTTTGAAACTGGCCCGACTCACGGCGTGACTCGCACGACGACGATTGGAGAATGGGATGTCGGTGAGGGAGTTGATGGGGATTTGGGCGATCGCTTTTCGCCAATTATTTACCGTTTATCGCAAGTTGAATTAATCGATACTCCGGGAATAGATGAAGTTGACGGCGAAACTCGCGAACTTTTGGCCCGCCGTGTTGCTAAACAAGCAGATTTGATTTTGTTTGTGGTGGCTGGTGACATTACGAAGGTGGAGTATGAAGCACTTTCGCAATTGCGGGAAGCCGGAAAACCAATGTTATTAGTATTTAATAAAATTGACCAATATCCCGATGCAGATCGATTAGCAATTTATCACAAAATTCGGGACGAGCGAGTGCGAGAATTGTTATCTCCTGATGAAATTGTGATGTCGGCGGCTTCACCTTTAACAGCCAGTGCGGTGCGTCGTCCCGATGGTAGTATGGGCGTGAAAATGACTCGCGGTTTGCCACAAGTTGAGGATTTAAAATTAAAGATTTTGGAGATTTTAGACAGGGAAGGTAAGTCTTTGGTAGCGCTGAATACGATGCTTTGTGCTGGAGATATTAATGAGCAATTAGTGCAGCGCAAAATGGAAATTCGAGAGGATGCAGCTAATCGAATTATCTGGAATGGGGTAATGACGAAAGCAGTGGCGATCGCACTTAATCCAATTACTGTCATTGATATCCTCAGCGGTGCGGTAATTGACGTGGTGATGATCTTAACTCTATCTAAAGTTTACGGTATTGCGATGACGGAAGCGGGCGCTGTGCAATTGCTGCAAAAAATTGCCCTCAGTATGGGGGGAATTACGGCTGGAGAATTGGTCGCAAATTTTGGCTTGAGTTCCTTGAAAGGCTTGTTGGGTTTGGCGACACCGGCGACTGGTGGTTTGGCTTTGGGCCCGTATTTGTCTGTTGCTGTGACACAAGCTGCGATCGGAGGGGTTTCTTGCTACGGAATTGGTCAAGTTACTAAGGCTTATTTGGCGAATGGTGCGTCTTGGGGAGATGATGGCCCGAAGGCTGTTGTGACCAAAATTTTGTCTTCTTTGGATGAGGATTCTATTTTAAATCGGATTAAGGAGGAATTGCGCGCTAAGTTGAATTTGGGAGACGAAGGAAGAGGGAGCAATGATCAAATGCCCCATACCTAATTCCTCCGCTCAGTTATCAATGAGTGACCCTCCCACCGACTAATCGCTCAACTTCCGATGTGGATAAATTCATCATTTGTGCAACTTGCTCTAAATTTGTTCCCGAATTTAACAGTTGAGAAATGAGTGATCGCAAGGCTGATTCCGCCGCCATTTGTGCTTGTTCCGCCGCCAGCCGTCCTTCTTCAGATTGCTGGTAAGTCTTCAGAAATTCCCCTGTCTGAGGATTTCTCAATCTCAATTCTCCAGAGATAATGTGCAATTCCAGTCCCAATACTTCACTGTATAGCCACAGTGTATCGAAGGCGATATTATTGATGGGAATTTGCTCATATCGGTTGTTGACTAAACGCACTCCTTGCAGTATCGGATTCAGATAATCCCCAGACGGATCGTACTGAAAGTATTCCTTTACTCCCAAACTTCGATAGGTTTCTGGTTTGGTTTCTTGGTCTACATCTTGAGTTGTTTCCGAGGTTATTTCCAAGACGAACTGCGGGGCTATCCCTGCTTCTTTCCAGATTTTGTAGTTATCTCTTTGGCGTTTTTTGACTCCAAATACTACATAAATATCAGGAGCAACTACTGCTGATTTGTTGCCTTCTTCATAATATACGAAAGAATTTGCTGACACGTAGACATCCGATCGCTTGTGAAAGTGCAGCTTCAGAGCTTCCACGCCGTAAGTCATGTAGTCGCGCGTGATGTCACTTTCAGCCATCGGTTCTCCATCGCTGCTGGGATATTCTATTTCTGATTGTTCGATAGAAGTTAAAACTGTCACAGTTTAAGTCTCCTCAGTTATTCTCAACTTCATTCTATCAAATAAATATAAAAATGGCGTTTGTCAAGTACAAACGCCATTTTTTAGAGTTATGAACGCGGTGTTTTATCTTGTTTAAAAGCCGCTAACCATTCCCGAATTTGCTCGGATGCAATGTCGCGTCCGCCCAAACCGAAAGCTAGAGCAATCCCAACTGCGATCGCACCTAGCAACAGCCCAAAGGCTAAATTCACAATATCGCTACCAATGCCCATCTGTTGCAGCGCCAAGGCCGAAACAAAAGCAATAATCGCGATCCGAGCCGTTTGGCCCAACAACCGCGCTTGGCGAGTGCCAGGACTGGCAATCAACGTAAAGGCCAAATTCGCCAAATACAAGCCGATCGCAAATACCACCAAACCAGACAGCACCTTACCTGCAACCAGGACAATACCGCTGACAATCGCTGTCAATGCCGGAATTTTGAGCACTTCGGTAGCAGCCACCACCGCAAATAGGAGAATGCCGACCTGCACCACAATCCCCACAACCTCGGAAGGCGTGCGGGGCGGTAGTTCCGGTTCTGCTTGGAGAATCGTGGCGTCAGCATCGTCCATTGAATTTGATGGCGCAATCCGAAGCGTCTGCTTCTGCTGCATTCCCAACCAAGAAAAGACATTATTAAAGCCAATTCCCGTTAGGATATTAGTAACTAAATCGCCAATCCAGCGACCCAAAAAGTAAGCAACTGTTAGGATGATTCCTGCGGTGAAAATGTTGGGAATCGCGAGGGAAATGGTATTTAGCATCGCGATTGCTGGCTGGGAAATGGCTTCGATTCCTAAAGCATTCAGAGATGCGATCGCCGTTGGAATCAAAATCAAAACATAGACAATCGTACCAACAATCCACGACAGCGATTGTCCGCCATTCGTCCGCGAAATTCCAAACCTAGCGCCCACACTGTCCGCCCCAGCAGCAGCCAACAGATTTGTCACAATCTGCCGCACCACTTGAGCCAGTAGCCAGCCGACAAAACCAATCAGCACAGCTTCCAGAATTTTCGGAATTGCTCCCAGAATCTGGTTGAGCAAATTATTAACTGGCAGTAGGGCTTGTTGCAATTCCAGTGATTCTAGAATCAGCGGCAAAAACAGCAGAAAAATGAACCAGTAAAGTGCATTAGCTAGAGTATTGCTAAGCAGCAAAGGATTCTCGCTGGGTGCACTACCCACCTGCTGATTCAATCGTTCATCGATTTTAAAAGTCCGCATCGCCCGTGATAGGGCCAATTTAGCGACAGTGGCCAACACCCAAGCAATTCCCAGAAAAATTACCGCCTTAGCTAACTTTGGCAAGGAACCAGCAATTTGATCGAGAAAAGTGTTGAGTGGTTGGGAGACAGCCGTTAAATTCAGCTTGTTGAAAAAGGCAACAAGGAAAAAGATAAAAATGATCCAAAACACCGCTGCGGAAATCCATTTTTCCACTTGCGGAGACCCTTCTTCATCAGGGTTGCCGGTAATCCAAGCAGCCAGCCGATTGTCGATTGTCGTCTTCTTGAGTAATCCCCCCACTAAAGATGAGGCGAGGGCTGACACGATTAATCCAATTAGCAGGATACCTATAGCCCAGATCAGATTCTCAATGTTTGAGCCCTGAAACAGATTATTAATTCCGCGTTCAGCTTCTGTCAGGGGATTTGAGGCGGGTGGGGCTTGTGCCAAAATGCGATCGGACACAATCGCTATCCGGGTCCATGTCGGTTGAGTTATTTCTTGCCAAGTTTCAGTCATTTTTTTCTCAGGTTAACGTCAGATTTGACAGGGAAAAGAAGAAAATGTAAGAATACGCTTCTAGCTTGCAGGTTTCCATGTCAATTCGTCAAGTTTTCGAGCAATCAATTGAAATTCGCGCTGCTGCTACCCTGGTGGAGCGGTGTATCGCCGATCGCACTTTGATGCACAAGTGGCTCAATCCAGTGTTGCGCTGCGAGCCTGTAGGCGAATGGGATACTGCTGTCGGAAGTCGCAGCCTGTTTGTCATACAAATTCCGGTTTTACAACCCACTTTAGAGAGCGTGGTCTTAGAGCGAGAACCTGGTTTAATTGTTTGGGGGTTTGACGGATTTTTCAAAGGGTGCGATCGCTGGGAATGTCAACCACAAATCCAAGGAACTCTGTTGATTAACCGCTTTGAATTTGAGATTCCTAATCCATTAATTCGATATGGTTTCAATCGCTTTGCAGCCCCTTGGACACAGAAAGATATGAAAGACCAACTTCGCCGCCTCAAACGAGTAGCCGAGCAATTATAAGAGAATTGGAGAATGGGAGAGGGGGAGAATTGGAGAATGGGAGAGGGGGAGAATGGGAGAATGGGAGAGACGGCTATCAATTCCCTATTCCCTATTCCCTATTCCCTATTCCCTATTCCCTATTCCCTATTCCC
>NZ_JAKJHX010000068.1:19321-22812 GCF_021648855.1 Tychonema litorale BBK16
ATTCCCTATTCCCTATTCCCTATTCCCTATTCCCTATTCCCTATTCCCTATTCCCAATTACTTCGTATTCCCCGAAGAAGTAGGCTGACAAATCATTTGTCTTGCTTGACCTGCTGTACTTTGCAAAGCTGGGGAATTTTGATACATCGCTTGCAAATCTTGCACATCTTTGATCACTCGCTGATAGACAGCCATCGCTTGATTGCCGTCAATTTCTAAAGCCGGAGGGCTATAATTTTGCATCACTTCGATCAGCGATATTTTGCCATCTTTGGAAGCTGCGATTAAAGCATCCCGCAGTGCTGGCGCGCTTTGGGCACGAGTTGCTGGTGCATAAGCAACCTCGCCCAATTGTTTGAAAACAATTTCCCCAAAGTAAGTATTTGCCAGCCGCGTTACTAATTGAGCATCTAGAGCCACTTCTCGTGTTAATATCTCGCGCACTGATTCAGGAGTTTGTTTGGCAAGACTCAGAACGCTTTGCAGTTGAGGTGATGGTTTGCCTGTTTGTGCAAAGCTTTGCAAATCGGCGATCGGTAAAGTCACGTCAACAGCGCCGTATTTCACTGTGACTTTTTCTAAGGCCAAAGCTTTACCACTGCTCAGCAATACTGCACTTGTTCCCAATAAAAGTGCCAAACCTAATGATAAAGACTTTGACATTTTTTTGGTTAAATGGGCTGACTGCTGGGGCATTCCATCGAGATCATCTGATTGAAACTGAAAGTTCATGGTTTTTTGCCTTTTTACGTCAAAACACTTTTTTGAGCGATCGTCTCTATGCGTGTAAGTTGGCTATCAATCTGGAAAATGGGCTTTCGAGTTTCCCAAATGACCAATTATTCTACTATTCTTTGAATCAACATTAACCTATCAAAAGATAGGTGTCAATTTCCCATCTATGTGTTAATTTTTTTTACATCCCATCAAGCCGATCGAGCAATTGGCGAATTCTAGCAGCATCAGGAGCATTCGGAGCATTGATCAGGTATGTTTGCAAATCGTGGCGCGCTTCTGCCAAACGGCCCAGTTGATAATACAGGATTCCGCGATCGCGCTGTTCACCCAGTGAATCTGGAAACAGCAGCAAAATTCGTTCGATTGCCCTCAGCACCCTCACAGGATCTCCCTGTTGCAAATAAATCGCCTTCAGGTTTCCCAGCATTCGCGCCAACAATTGCCTGGGACTGACTGGGGCGAGAAATGCCGGCTGCAACTCCATCACTTGACCATAAATTTGAGAAATTCGATCTTGACAATCTTCAGTAAATAGTATCTCACCTCCGTTAAACGCATCAACAAAAATAGCAGCATCTGCAAAATCTGGCTTAATTAAAAAATGTCCAGGCATCCCAATTCCCACCATCGGAAAATCAATCCGCTTCGCAACTTCCAAATAAACCAGAGACAAAGAAATCGGGATACCAGTACGACGATCGATCACTTGATTCAAAAAGCTATTACGAGGGTCATAATAATCAGCATCATTACCCACAAATTGCAATTCATCGTATAAGTAACGGTTAATAGTTTGAATAATTCGCAGCGGATAATTTTGGATCGGCAGGCGATCGCGTAATTCATCCGCCATCGCATCCAGGATGTTTAAATATTCCTCCGGCTCTACATCTGGATATTCTTCTAAAGCGATGTAAAGGGCAGATTTTGCCAGATCGATCGAATTATCTGGTTGACTAATTTCTCGATAAAATAGTTGTCGCGCTCTCGGAAAATCCATTTGTATTATTGATTAATTTGTAATTAACATTCTATGCCAATATCATGAACAGGCAAGATGCCTGTTCCACAACAAATTCACTTTTTATTTATTATAATTTTCAAATGCCATGACTTTTCCCAATCACCCAATTGCGACGGAAAATGCGAGCCAAAGTCGATTCTTCCAAAGCGAAATAGATTGGGCGGCCGTGGGGACAAGTGCGCGGATTGCCAGTTTGCTGCCATTCATTCAACAAATTTTGCATTTCCAAAATACTCAAAGGAGTACCATTGCGAATCGCACTGCGACAAGCAGTAGCCACTTGAGCAGATTCTAAATCTGTTACTTTACTGAGTTCAAAAAGTGCCTCTGTACAGTCTTCTCGATCGACTAACAACTCAGGGACTTTTCGCGCTGCCCATAGCTGTTCCCCAAAACTTTCTACCTCCAAACCCAAGCGGGACAAATTCTCAATTTGCAGCGCTGATAATTGATTAAGAATTACTGGCTTTTCTAGAGATTTCAATTGCCAATCATTACACAATTGCTCGTACAAAATGCGCTCGTGAGCGATATGTTGTTCTACTAACCACATTCCACTGGTATGTTCAGCGACTATGTAAGTATTATGAACTTGAGCGATCGCCTTCAATTCCATCAATCCTATTTTGTGCTTTTTTGCCTCTTGATCACCATCATCCTTTGAAGTAGAAATGTCAATAAGATAAGTACCTTTTTGTTCCGATGCCTTCAGTAATTGTCCAACTCGATCGGGTATGGGAGGCTGTGGCAAAACATCCTCATTCAACTCTAAGGCTCTAGCAATTGCTTCTCTGACTCGATCCTGCCAAAAACTTGGATCGTGCAAATAAATTTCCACCTTAGCGGGATGACGGTTCCAGTCGATCGCAGAGGGAGAAATTTGCAGGTGAACAAAACACACGGGATAGCGATCGCGCGGACAAGTACGAGCAAAGGCGCTGAGAATAGTTTGCTCTAATTCGGGCGATCGCACAACCCGTCGATTCACCGCCACCTTAACCCAATCTGGTCGTCGGCGGTGACAGCGATCGGGCAAACCCATCACTAACTCTAACGATTGGGAATGGGGAATTTGGCATGGGATACTTGTATTTAGCCCTTCGACTTCGCTCAGGGGCCGGGTATCCGAAATTGGGGATTGGTAGCTTTGGTTTGTTTGGGATAAAACTAATTGCGTTTTTACCAAAGAATCTGCTGCTTTGCTAGTTGGAATCGAAGGGAAATTCACATTTAAATACTGCAAATCATTCAATCGAATTCCCCGTACAAATTGAGGTAAAATTTGTTGCGCTGTTATGCCTGGAATTATGTGTAAACAAGTCGTATTTCCTTGTCGCAACTGCCAATTAACTTGCGGGTGACAAAGAGCAATTTGCTGAATCATTAATTCGATCAATCGCACCTGCTTTCCCTGGGTCAAAAAACCTCGACGCACAGGCCAATTCCCGAACAAATTAGAAACAGTTACTACCGTACCAGGTGCGATCGCAGTTGCTTCCACTTCCACAGGTTCGCCAGTGCAGGAGTAAACTACCCGCCAGCCCGATCGAGAATTTTCCAGTTCCTGCCTTAATAAGGGGTTATTTTCAACTCCCCTTAATAAGGGGCTATTTTCAACTTCCCCCCTTAATAAGGGAGGGTTATTTTCAACTCCCCCCCTTAATAAGGGAGGGTTATTTTCAACTCCCCCCCTTAATAAGGGAGGGTTATTTTCAACTCCCCCCCTTAA
>NZ_JAKJHX010000068.1:22912-27761 GCF_021648855.1 Tychonema litorale BBK16
CAACTCCCCCCCTTAATAAGGGAGGGTTATTTTCAACTCCCCCCCTTAATAAGGGGGGGCTGGGGGGGGTATCCCCAAAATCGGCGAATCCCAAATCATTTGGCCGACTACAAATCTCCAAATCACCCAACTGAGCCAAACTATGCAAAGCTTCGCCACGAAATCCCAAAGTAGCAATTTTGTAAAGATCAGCTTCCGTGCTAATTTTGCTCGTACTGTGAGCCGAAGCCGCCTGCTGCAAATTTGCCAAATCCATTCCCGTACCGTTATCTGCAACTTGAAGTCGCCACTGTTGATCCCAAATAGACACAACTATGCGAGTTGCGCCCGCATCGAGAGAATTTTCCACTAATTCTCGCACCGCAGCAGCGATCGAGTCAATCACTTCGCCGGCGGCAATCAAATCGATCACTTCTGCGGGTAAGGTTTGAATAGTAACTGGCATCAGAATTTTAGCGATTCCTCAATTCAATTATACTTAATTTTGCCACTCATTTAACTTAAATTTTTAGGCAAACGGATGTAAAAAGTTGTTCCTTTGTAATTTTCCGACTCATAAGTAATTTCGCCTTTATGAGCATCAATCATCGACTTAGCAATCGCCGTTCCCAAGCCAGTACCAGTGCGCTTTCCATAGGTGACAAACGGTTCAAACAACTTTTCCTTAATTGCCGCTGGAATACCCGGCCCGTTATCATAAATACTGATTTCTGCCCATTCCTCACTTTCGGTCACAGTAATCTCCACGCGCCCTCCCCGTCCGCCAAAAGCTTCAACAGCATTCCCCACTAAGTTTTGCAAAACTCGCAAAATCTTATTTTCGTCCACGAGCGCGATCACTTCTGTTACCCGGATCACCAAATCTACTTTTGCTGCTTCAAAATAAACTCTATTCAACCTTTCAAACTGCTGTAAAGTCTGGATAAGATTAACTGGTTTCTTATATAAGATAGCATTGCCACGAGAAAACTCTAAGACTTCCTCCGCCATTCCCAACATTCGCTGAACCTGCAATTGAATTAGTTCACACCACTCCTGAGTTTCCTCGTCTGGGTGCATTTCTTTTAGCATTTCACTGGATAGTTTAATTCCCGTAAAAGGACTTTTGAAATCGTGAATAATTGTGCTCACCATTTCTCCTACCAGTACCATTTTTTGTTTGTGTACAAACTGATTAACATACTGATCGGTTGTGTCCCGCAAATTTTTAATAATAAAGCTAAAAATTTCCAGTACCGAACTTCCTTGACTAAACTGAAGGGTCTCTATAAGTTCTTCGCGGCCTATTTTTGCCAAAGTCGATCCTCCAATTGCTAGGGCCCTAGCACTCCGTGGCTGTCCGTCTAAAACTCCTAGTTCCCCAAAAAAGTCATCAGGTTTAGCGACAGCTACAGTTTGATGTTTATTGTTTTCAATCCGTTTGCTAAACTTGACTTCACCTTCTAAGACTAGGTATAAGAAATCGGCTGCGTCTCCTTCCTCAAAAACTAGCGTTTCCTGGGCAAAACTCTCCAATATAGCAATCTTGCACAGGTGCGCGGCTTGTTCTGCTCCAAAGTAGGACATAAATCGATGAGAGGCCAAATCCATGTGAAAGTACCAAAAGTTTAGTCTAAATTGACGAAAATATATACATATGGTAACTTCTTAAGAAGATTAAGGATACTGAGTTAAGGCAATCGCACCATTTTGACCGCCAAAGCCAAAACTTAAACAAACCGCATTTCTCACTTTGGTCGATCGCGCACAGCGAACAAAATCTAATTCAAACCCCGGTTTTCGCATTCCGGTGCAGGGTAGCAATATCTGCTTTTTGATACTCATCAAAGAAAAAGCTAGGCCCAAAGCTCCCGAAGCTCCCAAAGTATGTCCAGTAGCCCCTTTGGTAGAACTAACAGCAACTCCAAAAGGAAACAACGTTTGAATTAAAAGTGCTTCATGTTGGTCGTTTAACTCCGTTGCAGTGCCGTGTGCATGAATGCAATCGATCGCATAGGCCGACAAATTGCTTCGTTTCAAACATTGATTCACCGCAGCGATCGCACTTTTGCCTCCCACCTCTGGCGCGTTAGCATAACAAGCATCATTTGTCAATCCAAAACCAGAAACCATACCATAAATTTTAGCACCGCGACGAATTGCCAAATCCGCCGATTCTAATACAAATAAAGCCCCACCTTCGCCCAATACCAAGCCTTCGCGGTTTTCATCAAACGGATAGCAGCCAGTGGTTGCCAAAGCACCCATTTGGTTAAACCCAGTCAGAGTTAGCGGTGTGATCGGGGTTTCCACAGCACCTGCGATCGCCCGCTGACACTGACCATTTTGGATTAAATCAACAGCTTGCGCGATCGACCAAATACCCGTCGCACAAGCAGCCATCGGCGCTAACACTGGCCCCGTTGAGCCAATTGCTCTCGCCACCGCGATCGCCCCCATATGAGGCAAAAAATTCACAAATTCAGAATTGGGAATGGGGAATTGGGAATGGGGAATTGGGAATTCCCTTCCCTCTTCGTTCTTCCTTTTTCCTTCTTCCTTCTTCCTGACATCCGTTACATCCGTTACAGAATCCGCTGCCGAACTTCCTTCCCTTAACAACTGTTCCAAATTTGCTTGAAAGCCACGGCTAGAACCGATCGCAATTCCACAATCAGGAATCGGCAAAGTCAAATTAGCATCTAGCAAAGCATCTGCCAAAACCCGCCGAATTAAAATTATTAAATCCGCAGGTTTTGCATCAATTAAAGCCAGAGGTCGAGGTTCAAGTTCTAAAAAAGGTTGATGATGCTCAATTCCCGACTCCCCAGCCAAAAGTCTTGTCCAGCTATTTTCTAGATTACCTAAAGCAGAAACAAGACCAATTCCCGTAACAACAACATCCATAAGTATCTGTTAGTTGTTAGTTGTTGATTGTTACTAATAACCAATGACCAATGACTAATGACTAATGACTAATGACTAATGACTACTCAACAGCCTTAAAATTTTCCAAACCCTGAGTAACTGTCGCCTTCTCAATGCGATCGCCCGCTTCAATCTTATCAACAACATCCATACCTTGCTTCACATAGCCAAAAACCGCATAGCTACCGTCCAACTGCGGCACATCGGTCAAGGTAATGTAAAACTGAGAAGAAGCCGAATCAGGATTCATCGATCGAGCCATAGCCACAGCCCCGCGAGTGTGCAGCAACACAGGTTTTTCCCCGACCCCAGCTTCCTGGAGCGTCGCGCTATAAGTTGGATTTGGGGCAGCTTTAGCTTTGATTTCCAAAGGAATCCTGCGTTCGGTAGAAGTTTTCTGGTCAATAAAACCCCCAGTTCCCAACCGCGCCGCCGGGAATTTAGGATCTTTCCCCTGGGGATCGCCACCCTGAACCACAAAAGGCTCAGGTTCCCGTACAACTCGGTGAAAAACCAATCCGTCGTAGACACCTTTTTGAATCAAATCGACAAAATTGCCCGCAGTAATTGGAGCATTTGTACCATCAAGTTCGATCGTAATCGGAGATCCTTTAACAGTCATCACCACCGTTGCTTTTCCTTCCAAGCGTGGTAAATTGCTAAATTGCGAACTGGCCGCCACAGCAGAAGACGGAACCGGAGACGGAGATGGAGACGGAGACAAAGAAATAGTTTCACTCGATGCCGGATTCGGAGTCGGAGTAGAATTCGCAGGAGTCGAATTACTGCATCCACCTACAAAAAGTGCACCAATTATTAAGATTGAGAAGAACCACTGATTAATTCTGATTTGCATTTTCACTTTCACTTTTACTTACTTAGAAACTTTGCAACTAGACATTTTAGGTAGGAAAACGGCACTGCCCAAGGAGTGTTAACTTAAGGTTTAGTCCACAGTCCGACAGGGGTTTAAACCCCTGCCTCAAAGCGCAAATCCTCTCAAAGAGGACTGATGAGTTCTTGAGTCCTCTTTGAGAGGACTTTAGCTATTAGACAGGGAATTCATTCCCTGGCGGACTGGCTTACCAATCCAAAATCAAAAATCCAAAATCAAAAATCTTTAAAGTCCTTCCAAGGGAACCTTCAAAAATCGAGCCAATTCAGCAGCTTGATTTTC
Organism: Tychonema litorale BBK16; assembly: GCF_021648855.1. Classification (GTDB taxonomy): domain Bacteria; phylum Cyanobacteriota; class Cyanobacteriia; order Cyanobacteriales; family Microcoleaceae; genus Microcoleus. The sequence continues at coordinate 26,997 of NZ_JAKJHX010000068.1, forward strand.
TACCACAGACAAGGATATTGGCTGTCCGACTCTAGTTAGGGGAAACTGACGACGGTCTTTGAGTTTGAGGTAAATACTGCGGCGGGGATTGAGACCGTCTTTGATGTCCACTCGTACAGATTGAACATCCGATGTTTTGCAGGTAAAATCAACTTTACGGTTTTTGCCAGGGAAACCCCAGCGGAATATGCGAATACCGCCAGTTTCGCGATCGAACTCATTATACCCGCCCCCGACATCCCACAGAATAGTCAGCCACAGATAAAGCGCCAACAGCACCCCACAGACACCGTAGAACCCCATCGCGATGCCCTGGGGGATAAAAATGAGCATCGTCGGGTCAGAAAACGGCAGCAGATTTACGTGCAGATAGCTAGAAAGGCCCGACAGCAGGAAGCCAGTCCCTCCAATGCTGACAATCGTCGCCCACCAGTAATTGCTGAAGCGGCGGGAGCCCAAAACCTCTTGGCGCAAGATGCGATCGATCGAATTTGTGGTTTGTGCAGTCATAAATCCAAAGCCTTAAAGTCAAATCTTAATTCAAGTAGCGATCGAGTGGAAATTTTGTGAGTTATAATGTATAGTTATGTTAAGTTTAATTAGAACCGTCAAAAACTCCTCAGCTATACGAAAGCAAAGTTCAGTTGGGACAGTTCACTTAAAAATCTTGGCCTTTTAACAAGCAAGAGGATTTTACTAAAATGACAATCGCAGTCGGACGTGCCCAGAACGAACAAGGCATCTTTGATGTACTTGACGACTGGC
>NZ_JAKJHX010000069.1:0-14524 GCF_021648855.1 Tychonema litorale BBK16
CTACTTTCTGAGCTGTTTTAAATAGACTTGATTGATTCTTTTTAATGGTAACTATGTTGACACTCCTTGGGCAATGCCGTCTCCTCTTTTTGTGGGAACACCACCAAAGAAACCGGGTTTTTAGCAGTTTTGCGAACTGGAACGAATTATTTTGGTAAAAAAACCGGTTTCTCGGCCCCATGCCTAAGTCCCCTAGAGATGACATAATATAATATATGGCTCATCTTAAAGAATAGAACAGCCAGTTTGTTGTCCCCATTCCGCAACTGGAGGTAGTTTGATGAATGATGTGTCTGGTCTTTATGAAACTGATTATTATCTGTGGTTGCAAGAAACTTATCAAACACTAGAAAAAAAAGAGATTGAGCGGCTTGACTTGCCACACTTGATGGAGGAAGTTTTAAGCTTGGGTAACGAACAAAGACATAAAGTAGATAGTTATTTACGACAATTGTTGATTCATTTATTGCTTTGCCAATATTGGGAATCGGATAGAGAGTGTTGTGCTAAAAGTTGGCGAAATCAAATTGATAATTTTCGGTTTTAACTAGAATTGTTGTTGCAGTCTCAGACTTTGTATAATTATTTCTTGCAGCAGATTGAAGTAATTTATGTCAAGGCTAGAAAGCAAGCAATTAAAAAAAGTGAATTAGCACCTGAAACTTTTCCTGAAAAATGTAATTTTACCACTGCTAATTTGTTGGATTCTGATTTTTTGCCCTAATGATTGTTTCGGACACACCCCCAGCCCCTCTCCAGAGGGGTAATTCACGAATTGCCCGAAAATTAAACGTAGGGGAAATTCACGAATTGCCCGAAAATCCAACGTAGGGGAAATTCACGAATTGCCCGAAAATTTAGAATACGGGCAATTCATGAATTGCCCCTACCAAAGAAACCGGGTTTTATCAATTTTGTGGACTGGAACGATCGCGATTATATGCAATTACAGGCGCAAAGAATTAGAGTTGGGACTCAAGATTTGAGGATAGCCTCGATCGCGATTTCTTGTAGTGCGGTTGTAGTCACGCGCAATCACAGAGATTTTGGGAAAGTGCCCAATTTGATGTTGGAAGATTGGACGTTTGCTTAGGTTTATCGCGGGTGGTGTGTTTTGGTCGATCGCGCGCGGTGGTCTTGGTTAATGTATTTTGGGGTAAAATTTGTTTTGGGTGCGATCGGCTGTTCTCGCTGATGACTTGTCGATAATACCGGTTATGTGGGAACATCCTGAGAGGGGCTGCGGTCTGGTATGTTCGTGGGAGGCTTGAGTTCATTGGGCGCGATCGGGCAAAACTGACTCGAAATTGTGGTAGGCTTCTGGGAAATCATTTTGGAAGTGCGTTGTCCTGGGGTGACTGGGAGTTACAGCCATTGGATGAAGTGGTGTTTCGATCGCAAATGAGTTTGAGACAATATTATGGGGTGAAAATATGGAGGCAGAATATACGACAGCGCAGGAGTGGTATAAGGCTAATCGCCGTGAGTTGAAGAAATATCGGGGCCAGTGGATCGCTTATACTAACGAAGGTGTGATTAGTGGCGATCGGGATTATCGAAAGATGAAGGACGCGATTCCCGCTGATATGCCTAAATTGGGTTATGTCATCGATCGCATATATGAAAGCGATATTGAGTCTGTTCGCTTCCCAGGATTTCGCTGTTGTAATTAGAGAGTTGATGACGTTTAAAACTGTGAAACAATGCAAGTAGTTATATTAGCCGGCGGTTTGGGGACACGTCTCCGAGAAGAAACAGAATTTCGTCCTAAGCCCTTAGTTGATGTGGGCGGGCATCCGATTCTCTGGCACATTATGAAGACCTATGCCCACTACGGATTCCTTGATTTTATTGTGTGTTTGGGCTACAAAGGCAACATGATTAAGGAGTATTTCCTGAATTATGAAGCGATGAATAATGATTTTACTATTTGCTTGGGACGCCAAAATCAGATTACCTATCACGAAGAACACCAGGAGCAAGATTTTAAGGTGACACTCGCGGAAACAGGGCCAGACAGCATGACTGGGGGGCGGGTGAAACGTGTCGAGAAATACATTACTGATGATACCTTTATGGTGACATATGGTGATGGAGTTGCTGATATCGATATTGGAGCTTTGTTGGATTTTCACAAGTCTCATGGTAAGCTGGCAACTGTTACGACAGTGCGTCCGATATCGAGATATGGTATTTTAGATGTGGACAACCAAGGCAAAGTTCTGGAATTCACCGAAAAACCTCAAATAGATGGCTGGGCTAGTGCGGGATTTTTGGTACTTCACCGCAGCATATTTGAAAGTTTGAGCGGAGATGATTGTTTTCTAGAGCGAGAGCCACTAGAGCGGTTAGCAGCAGAGGGACAATTGATGGCGTACCGCCACGAAGGTTTCTTTTTTGCAATGGATACTTACCGCGAGTATAAGTATTTGAATGAACTGTGGGATAATGGACAAGCTCCTTGGAGGGTGTGGGAATGAGTGAATTTTGGCGCGATCGATCGGTATTGGTGACAGGTTGCACAGGTCTTTTGGGTAACTGGTTAGTGGCTGAGTTGCTGGAAAGAGGAGCTTTGGTAACGGGATTAGTCCGTGACTTGATACCCCAATCCCGACTTTATGCTGGAGAGTGGTATAGGCAGATTAATATCGTTCGCGGTTGTGTAGAAGATTTGGCAACCGTAGAACGAGCGATTAATGAGTATGAAGTAGATACGGTGTTTCACTTAGCAGCTCAGACAATTGTGGGAGTTGCAAATAGAGAGCCGATCGCAACTTTTGAAACGAATATTAAAGGCACTTGGAATATTCTCGAAGCTTGTCGCCGCGTTGGAGGTGTGAGTCGCATTATCATCGCATCGAGCGACAAAGCCTATGGAGATCAGCTAGTGTTGCCTTACAGCGAAACAACTCCGCTGCAAGGAGAACACCCTTACGATGTTTCTAAAAGCTGTGCTGATTTAATCAGTCGTGCTTATTACATCAGTTATGGTTTGCCTGTTTGCATTACTCGCTGTGGCAACTTTTATGGCGGCGGAGATTTGAATTTTAATCGCATCGTTCCGTCTACAATTCGATCGGCATTACGAGAAAAGCCAGTAGTCATCCGTAGTGACGGCACTTTTATTCGGGACTATTTCTATGCGAAAGACGGGGTTTTAGCTTATCTCCATTTGGCAGAGCAAATGGACAGGAAAGAAATTTTGGGAGAAGCTTTTAATTTCAGTAACGAGCTACAAATCTCTGTGCGAGGCATGGTAGACCATGTTTTGAGATTGATGGGTAAGAGTCATTTGGAGCCAGTCATATTGGATCGGGCTAAGAATGAAATTAAACATCAGTATCTTTCGGCAGATAAGGCGCGAAAAATGCTCGGTTGGGAATCTAAGTATGCTCTAGAAGAAGGGTTGAAAGAAACAATTGAGTGGTATGAGCAATTTTTGATGAATGAAAGTCCCTGTCTTATCAATGTATGATTCAGGTGTGACTTAAGCCAAGTATCACAGTTAAATCAACTTGTAGCCTGCGCTAAGTATGAAATTAAACATCAGTATTTTTGGGTCGAGAAAGCCAGCAGGCTGCTGAATTGGAAACCGAAATATTCGCTTGACGAATGTTTATGAAAGACAATAGAGTGGTACGAACATTTTTTCAATCTTGACTCTAAACTATTAGCGTTACTTATGCAAAAATAGAATTGATTAGCCTTGTGTATCTGGTTTTGTTACTAACTGATGTTAAACTAAGTAGTGTTCGGTGGTAATGATATTAAGCGAGTGATTTTTAAAAAAATACTCATTGAAGCAACTCAATTAAGCAACTACCTGCATACTTAACATTTTGGAGAATCATAATGACTCAATCTGCCCACAACTCAGTTAAAGAAATTACTAAATGTCGAATCTGTGGGAACGAAAATCTCACACCTGTTTTAAATCTTGGTGAGCAATGCCTCAGCAGTGTTTTTCCAGAGACAGATTCCCCTAACCCATCGATTTCGCCTCTCGATATAGTTCTATGTGATGGCGATGATTCAAGTGATATTTGTCGGATGCTACAGTTCAAGCATACGGCTAATGTATCGGAAATGTACGGGACAACTTATGGCTACCGTTCATCAACCAGTCGCACGATGCGTAGTCACCTAGAGTCAAAGATTAAACACTTGCTCGAACTTGTACAGCCGAAGGATGGCGATATTGTGTTGGACATCGGTTGCAATGATGGCACGGTGCTGAATTTGTATCGAAACCTCGGGCTGGTTCGGGTTGGTATGGACCCATCTAGTGAAAAATTCGCTGATAATTTCGATCCTGATATTCAGGTTATTTATGATTTCTTTTCGGCGGATCGCTTGCGTAGCATCATTGGAGAGCATAAGTGTCGCATAATAACTTCAATTGCGATGTTTTATGACCTTGAAGACCCTGTAGGTTTCATGCGTCAAATTCATTCCATACTTGCTCAAGACGGGGTGTGGGGTTTTGAGCTGTCGTATATGCCTATGATGTTCACTAATCTCACCTACGATCAAGTTTGTCACGAACACATAACCTATATGGGTTTGCGCCAAATCTTGTGGATGGCTGAACGTGCTGGCATCAAAATACTTGATGTGAGCTTGAATGATATCAATGGTGGTAGTTTTTACCTCATTGCTGCCCGGAATGATAGTCCGATGGAGCCTAACCATCACAATATTAAGAAGCTCCTCGATTATGAAGAGCCACTAAGTACAATAGCTCCTTTTGATCGTTTCCGAAATCGCGTTCTTCAGCATCGTGATGAAGTGCGTAATTTTTTCGATTTAACCCGCGCTGCTGGCAAAAAAGTCTATGGCTATGGAGCATCGACAAAGGGAAATATTGTACTGAATTTTTGTGATATTACTCCTAAAGACTTGGTTGCTATCTGTGACTTGCAACCTCAAAAACACGGTCTAGTTACACCCGGTACTCGCATTCCGATCATTAGCCAAGAAGAGCTACGGCGCAATCAACCTGACTATGTATTTGTCTTTATCTGGCATTTTCGTCGGGAAGTGATTGAGGATGAGATTGAGTATCTGGAGAAAGGCGGAAAGTTGGTGTTTGACTTGCCACGTATGCATATTGTCGATCGCGACAACTACAAACGCTATTTGAGTGCTCCTTTTGAAGAATTAGCTTTTCCTTTGTAAATTAGACTGATAAACCATGAAAAAAGTGCTAGTAACAGGTGCGACTGGTTTTATTGGTAGACACACGATCGCACCTTTAACTAATGCGGGTTTTGAGGTTCATGCTATCACCTCTAAAATTCCCGTAAGTTCAATAGATGTAAACGGGCAATGCTGTTGGCATACTATGAATTTACTAGATCCCACGCAAGTTAAAAATCTGGTGTCTACCATCCAGCCAACTCACCTGCTGCACTTTGCTTGGTACAACATACCGGGAAAATGCTTAGTAGCAAAAGAAAATTTCCTTTGGGTACAAGCTAGTTTAGAATTACTAAAACATTTTCGAGAACAAGGCGGGGAAAGAGTTGTCATGGCTGGCAGCGCCTTGGAATATGATTGGAACTACGGTTACTGTTCGGAAGTGTTAACTCCAAGAAACCCCCATACAACTTACGGGGTTTGCAAAAATGCTTTGCAAGAAATGTTAAAAGCCTATGCAGAAATCACTAAACTTAGTAGTGCTTGGGCGCGTATTTTTAACGTTTATGGTCCTTACGATCATCCTAAGCGTTTAGTTTCATCAGTTATACTTTCTTTGTTAAAAGACGAACCTGCTTTGTGTTCTCATGGTAATCAACTACGGGATTATCTTTATGTTGAAGATGTGGCTAATGCTTTTGTAAAACTTTTAAAAAGTAATATTCTTGGTGAAATTAATATAGCTTCGGGAAAACCTGTAGCTGTTAAAGAATTTGTCTTAAAAATAGCTGAAAAGTTGGGGAAACCTAATTTAGTTCAACTAGGCGCTATACTTACTTCTGCTGAGGAACCACCGCTATTTGCTGCCAATGTCTCTCGTTTGTCAACTGAAATGAGTTTTATACCAAAATATGATTTAGACAAGGGCTTAGATGAAGCTATTATTTGGTGGCAAAAACAACTAAATTGAATTTATTTTATTCCTGCAAGTTCTAAAATCTCTCTTAGAGAATTGAGATTAACTATTATATCTTCATATATACCCCCTTTATAAATTAGTTCTGCTAAGTAATTAATCTCAAACCCATCTCCAACTAAATAATAATATTCCAGCCCCAAGTGATGGCTGAGAATATAATAAGTAAAATGTATATAATTTGGGGCAAATATTTCTATTACTTTCGTTCCTGGATTAGCGAAAACTAGATTAGTTAATCCAGCACCACACACACCAATTACCACTTCAGCCCTAGACATGAGTGCGACTTTTTCCAGCATTGACATTTTTTCAAAATAGACGGTTATAAATCCTAGCTTATTCAATAATTCTAAAACTTCATCTTCATTAACCATTCTCCGGTTGGATCCAAGGTTTCTACTAATATATACCCGACAAGATGATTCAGAGGTGATTTGATCGATTAGAGGCATAAATTTGCGCCTCAGAAATTCGACTGACCATTTAGTGGGAAAGCATATAACACCAGGTAAAGATGGAACTATCAAACTTTTAGCTTTCACATGAGGATACTTTTGAATTGTCAGAATTTTTTGGGGGGGAACTCCTAAAATTTCTAAAGTTTCTTTGTAAAAATCAAAGGGATAAAAATTAAGTAAAAAGTAATCTATTTTCTCTAAATCCAATCCACTTACTTCAAGTAGACCGAATCTGGGTAAAAAATCAAACATATAATGATAAAAGTTTGTACCAGGATTTGAGGTAAAAACAACTACTGTACCTTCTATTTCTTTACAAAAAGGTGGAAGATTTTTGCCTACAAACATAAGGGGTGTAACTTCTTTTGGACAACCAGGCAGTTGAGAAACATCAAGTAACAAGTCATTCTCTGATGTAATAACAGCAGTGTTATACACCCCAAATTGGTAATATCTTCCTTCTGGAATAATACCAATAAATGTTTCGGGACACTCAAATTTAAGCCAATAATCTCCCGTTAAATCTGGATAAATTTCTCTATCAATTGTTTTGGCAATAGTTTTAATATTAGGGCTATGGGGTGGATGTATTTCTATGTAGTGAGATTCTATATCCGAAGCTAAATCCCATTCTTTTGCGGTATCATAAACAGCTTTTGGTGCAACTACTGGCTGTGCTTTTTTTTCCCAAATATATGCTTGCTTTAACTTACCTTTATGAAATAAAATTTTACTAATCCGAGTCAGAATATAGGCATAAAGCCAAGGATCGTCAAGACTTGAGTGATTTTGAGGATTGACGACTTCATCAGTTTTTATTTTGCATATTTCATCTTGCAAATAATTTAAAGCTTGCTCTAAATTATCTGGGAAAGCTAACATCACAGCTTGTCCTAATATTTGTTCAATTAGTAGCGATTGACGGTAAACTTGGATTTCACCATCTAAGTCTTTACTAGGGGCTAACAGTTTGCCAAAACTAAGATAAACATCTTCCGAATCAGGATGAAGCAATAGGGATTTAAGAAACTTACTTACAAACTTTACCTTTTCATCGCTTCTATGTTGTCGGGCGTAAGCATCTGTCCAACGGCAGTAAGCTTGTACTAGATCGGGTTTAAGTAGTAATGCCCAATGAAATCCCGCTATAGCCTCCTTCCATTTTCCTTCTTTGGCATAGAATGAGGCTAAACGCCCTTGAATTTCCGAAGTTGTGGCTGATGAAAAAAATCTACACAAAGATTGAAATTCTGCTGAAGGTTGGATGAAACCTGTGATAAATTGTTGTCGCGTTTGATGTTCCTGTAGAATTCGCACTAATTCAGTGATACCTTCAGACGAATCTACTGAACGTTTCAAATAAGCGGAGTAAACAGCTTGCACAAACTTTGCATCGCTTAGATCACCAGTTACTTGTAAAAATGCCTCGTCATTTGGTGGGAATTTTTCTAGTTGCAGTTGGGGGATATTCCTGTTCTGGTCTAATTGCTCATAAAAGTTCTTAGATTTTGAATTAGGAGCAAGCACTTGACGATAGGCTGTAATTGCTTCATATCTTTTTCCTTGTTGTGCAAAAGAAATTCCCAAAGACCAGTAAATATCATCTTTGGAAGCAGAAGTCCACCATTGACACAAAGACTGAAATTCTTGTGAGGGGCGGATAAATCGGGTGATAAATTCTTGGCGTGTTTTATACTCTTGTAAAATTAGCACCAATTCACTAATGCTTTCAGGGGACTCGACCCATCGCTTCACATAAACGCAGTAAACAGCTTGCACAAACTCTACATCACTAAGGTTTGTAGTTGCGTGCAAAAAAAAATTTTCATCGGGTGGGCATTGCCACAGTAGTTTATGAATTAAGGGCTTGAACATAATTACTATCTCTCTAAAGGCTATGTAATACCAGCCATATTTAGCAAGGCTTTCAGTGAATCGATGTTGACAATTGTATCTTCAAAACCATCTATCTGATAAAGGATTTGACGCAAGTAAGAGCATTCCAGACCATCGCCCATCAAATAGTAGTAATCAAGTTCTAAGTGAGGACTCATAATGTAGTAACACATACCCACATTGTGAGGAGTAAAAATTTCTATAACTTTAGTCCCCGGATTACAAAATAGCAGATTAGTCCCTCCACCGCTATGCTGAGTTACTATGACTTTAGCGCTGGACATCAAGGAAATCTTTTCTGCTATCGAGATTGATTCGGCCGTAATAGTTACAAACCCCAATTTATCCAAGACTTCTATCACTTCAGCTTCATTGATAATTCTCCGATTCCCTGCAATACTCCTACTGATATATATACGCTCTGGATGCTCTAATTTTGACTTAGCTGCCGCCGATAAAAATTTACTCCTGAGAAAATCAGTGGCCCATTTAGTCGGGCAACAAATTATGCCTGGGTAAGATGAAAGAACCAACCTATCCGCTTTCACATGAGGGTATTTACTACCATCTATAATTTTATTTTCTGGAATTCCCAATATATTTAGTGTTTCTTTGTGAAAGTCAGACTTATAATTGGGAACTACAAATTTGTCTATACTATCCAGTTCTATCCCACTCAATTCTATTAGTCCCAACTTGGGAAGCGCATCAATTATCCAATGGTAGTATATCGCACTTGTATTACCTGATAAAACTGCTACTGTACCATTAACTTCGTGAATAGAGGGCAAACTTAGCTCTGATAAGTTTCCAGGGTTTATGAAACTAGAAACATCTAGCAATATCTGATTGTCAGCCGTGATGTAAGCAGTCTGCCTACCGTCAAGCTGACAGTACCTTCCTTGTTGCACTACAGCAACAAAGGTAGCTGGCGATTCAAAATTACTCCAATTCTTCAAACCAGGATGGACATCTTCATCTAGTGTTTTCGGTAGCGGGATTTGGATTAGATGACTAGGATGTATATCTATATAGTGACTTGACTCCGAGCTGAATTTAACTGCCCACTCTCTAGTTGAGGGATAAAACCCTTGCAGAGGAGTGACTGGCTCTGCTTTTTGGAAACAAGTATTTGCCTCATCTATTTTACCTTGTTGCAGCAAAATATTTCCCAAGCTTCTGAGAGCTTCAGGGTAATTAGATGAACTCCCTTGATTAATTAGCTCTTGCAAACAAGATACAGCTTCATCTAACTTACCTTGTTGAGTAAGGCTACTTGCTAATGCTAGATAGGCATGATAGTGGATTTCAGGTTGTTGCAGGGCTTTTTTATAATACTTTATTGCCTCATCTACTTGATGGGTCTGTAATAATAGATGCCCAATATAAATGTAAACATTTCCTTGATTAGGCTGGATTTCAAGGGTTTTTTTGTAAAATTTAATGGCTGCGTATAGTTGATTTTGTACTGAAAGAATATGCCCAATATTTATGTAAGCTTCAACTTGGTTTTGATTGAGAGCCAGAGCTTCTTGATAATATTTTATCGCTTCGTCTAGCTGATTTTTTTGTTGCAGTAGCTGACCGATATTGATATAAATTTTATCGGGAAATTCAGGTCGATTTGGTTGCTCAATTAACAATAGTGAATTTTTATAAGCTTCTAGTGCTTCATCTACCCGACCTATTCGTGCTAGAAGTTTTCCTAAACAGGCATAAAATTCCCCTGAGTATGATTTATTTAGTAAAGCAATGAAAAATTGGGATCTAATCGCAACCTGCTCATCATATGTATTCTCTAAAACTAAATATTCAGCCCAACGACTATAGGCTAAGGCTATTTCAGGTTTTAGTAAAACTGCATGATGGAACGAGGTAAGGGCTTTATCCCATTTCCCTGCTTGTGCAAAGAAGGTTCCCAATTGCCAGTGAACTTCCTCCAATGAAAGTGAGAAGAATTGTGTGTACCTTGATTGAAATTCCATTGAGGGTCGGATGATTTCGGCGAGAGTTTGGTAACGAGTTCGACCACTAGAACGAATAACTTCCACGAATGAAGCAACTTCTTCATCATTGAGAAAGCGTTTCAGATAGGCGCGGAAAAGTTCTTGGACGAAACTTGCATCGCTGAGGTGCTCGTTTTTTTGCAAAAAGGCTACGTCGTCTGGGGGAAATTGCTCCAGATAACTGAGTTTAGCCAAGGCTTTCCCTAACTGCTCGTCCGACATGAAAAATGGGTGAAGCTCTATTGCTCTCCGGTATGAAACAACTGCTGCTTCTAGATCGCCGAGTTGTTCTAACGCTTCTCCTAAAAGGTTGTGAACTAAAGCCTCTTGCGAGTTAAGCTTGATCGCTCTTTGATATGTGTTGATCGCCCCCCGCCAATCCCCCTGTTTCGCTAAAGCATTCCCCAAATCCAAATAAACTTCAAAGTTATCTGGTTGAATATTTAGCAGGTTGCGGTATGCTTGCACGTCATTTGGATTTAGTTGTAGTGCACGGCGGTAGGAGGCGATCGCCTCCTGCAAATCCAATTCTCTTCGCTGCTGCAAAATATCTGCTATGCAGCCATGAATCCAATCAATCTCCGGGTTGACAATACTTGCTTGGCGGTAAGCAGCGATCGCCTCATCTAACCGGCCCAGTTTCACCAAGCTCTGCCCCAATCCACAGTAAGAACCAAAGTGATCGGCATTGAGTTCAGTCGCTTTACGAAAGGCTGCTACTGCTTCCTCCCACTTTTCCTGTCGGTCTAAAGCATCCCCCAAGTGGTGGTAAGACCAAGAAAAATCCGGGTTTAGTTCTATAGCGCGGCGGTAAGCTGTGATCGCTTCATCAAGTTTACCAAGTTTTGCTAGAGCTTCCCCTAAATTGTGGTGAGACCAAGAGAGGTCAGGATTTAACTCGATCGCACGGCGGTAGGCTGCGATCGCCTCCTCCAAATTACCTTCCTCGAAAAATTGTTTCCCATTATTCAAATATATAGTCGCAGTTTCGTTTGTATTCATTTCAATTTAATTTTTATCTAGTTATATTCTCAGTTTGACCAGGCCTGTTTTTTGAGCTTAAATAATGATGCCACACAATACGAGTTTATCAGCTTGACAAAGATTTACCAATCTGATTTTCAAATCAATACACTGTAGCTACCTCTTTGGTCGTTTCTAATTTCAAACCTTGTACACCATACAAGACTATAGACTGACGAATATAGACGGTTTTGCAAAGTTCCTGATTTGAAAAGAAATTACACATAGTCAAATATACTAGGGAACACTTGATCCAAATGTCAAGTCAACTAGCAAAATGTGCCTTCAGTGTACCTGCATATGTACTAAACTGAGCAAGCACCAAACAGACTAGAGTCATCAGAGAGTTTTTAGAGGCAATTCTATGAAAAAAGCAGTAATTTGTGGTATATCCGGTCAAGATGGAGCTTATCTAGCCAAATTGCTCCTAGATAAGGGCTACTCAGTTTGTGGCACATCGCGAGACGCCCAAATGTCAAGCTTCGGTAACCTCACCCGCTTAGGCATTCGTGACTCAGTAAAGCTAGAATCCATGTCCCTCAATGATTTTCGCAGCGTTTTACAGGTGCTTGCCAAAATCGAGCCAGATGAGGTGTACAATCTAGCGGGTCAGACTTCCGTGGGACTGTCCTTCGAGCAACCAGTGGAAACCCTAGAAAGCATTGCCACCGGGACACTCAATCTCCTAGAGGCAATTCGGTTCACAGGGGGTCAGATTAAATTATATAATGCCAGCTCTAGTGAGTGTTTTGGCGACACCGGAGGCAAAGCAGCCGAGGAAAACACCCCATTTCACCCCAGAAGTCCCTATGCAGTTGCAAAGGCAACAGCGTTCTGGGAAGTAGCCAATTATCGGGAAGCCTACAATCTGTTTGCTTGTTCTGGTATCCTATTTAATCATGAATCCCCTCTGAGGCCGGCACGGTTTGTGACCCAAAAAATCGTATCCATAGCTTGCCGGATTGCGGCTGGTAGTCCAGAAAAGTTGCAATTGGGAGATATTTCCGTGCAGCGGGACTGGGGTTGGGCCCCCGAATACGTGGAAGCAATGTATCTGATGTTGCAGCAGTCAGAACCCGATGATTACGTCATCGCTACTGGCGAAAGTCATGCCTTAAAAGAATTTGTTGCCCAAGCATTTGCCACTTTGGGATTAGACTGGGAGGAACATACAGCTATAGATAGGAGTCTGTACAGACCGACAGAAATTGCACTTGGCAAAGGCAACCCCGCTAAGGCGAAAGAAAAGTTAGGTTGGCAGGCAAAATATAAGATGCACGATGTAGTAAAGATGATGGTCGAGGCAAAGCATGATAAATTATAAGCAATTTGAAAAATAGAAAAATCCAAGATTTATCGCCGCTAATCTTACTGTAGTTGGGGAGCATTTATGCGAAAATTGGGTTGAGTCGCATATTAACTGAAGGTGAGGTGTTTAATATCGCAGCAAGATATATACTGAAGGGCAAACATAATCTAAGAAATTGATTTCCGATCTAGTAAAATTTGTTCAAGTAAAGTAAAGATTGTTTAGATAGACAAGGAGGTACTATTGTGGTTGAACTAATAGCAGTTCATCTCCCAAAAACAGCAGGAATAACTTTTAAAACGATTTTAAATCAACTTTATGGTACTCAATGTATTTATTATGATTATCTAGAATCCTCCATACCTAGAGTATACGAACTTGCGGATATTTCTTCAGAAATCAGAGCAATACACGGTCATTTTCCTATCAATTAGAGCTTTATCAAGAAGCATTAAATTTGAGAGCAAAGCGATGCAAAGAATCTAGCTTGATACAGCCAGTTTTGGGAGAATGGAACCGGGAACAGTACCGGAAAGGTCAAATATTAATTAGTTAGTAAAAATCGTCAAGAAGATTCAAACTTTATAGAAACAGGAAAAACAGCAATGAATAAGTGGGGAAAAACCTTTTTATTTAAAGGTAAGAACTTATATTACAATCGCATCCAATACAACAACCCTACAGAAAGATCGGTAGAGGTGTCCATAGGGTTTGACTTTCTCGCTGATGTCAAAAAATCAGAGCGCGTGGTAGAAATCGGGAATGTACTTTCCTACTATGAAAACTTGCTCAGCGAGCGAGTGGGGGTAATAAATAGAAAAATTATAGACAAATTTGAAATAGATATAGGTGTAGACAACGAAGATTTAATGAACCTGCCTTCACCAGAAAAGTATGATGCTATAGTTTCCGTATCTACCGTAGAACATATAGGCCAGGGCGTCGATCCTTCCGGTGCTTACGGTGAATCTACAGATGGTCGCGATCTCGAATATCCATTGAAGGCAATTGCCAAGATATACGATTTGCTGGCTGTTGAGGGAAAAGCATTAATCACAGTTCCTTTTGGAGTTTTGACCGACGGAGGATGGTACATTCAGTTCAGTGCGCAGTATCTGACGCTCTTGAAAAAATATGGAATTCCTCAAGAAGCAATCCGTACAAGTTTCTTAAAATTAGTTAATAGAGACCCAACCAAGGATAGCGTTAAAATGCTTTGGGAAGAAGTAGAGGAGATAGAACTTAGTAATGTAGAGTACAACCATCCTTTTCCCTGTGCAAATGCGATCGCAGTTATAGAACTTTCCAAGCTTTCAAATGAATTTAATCTAAAGTTAAACGTCGATCCTACCCCTCTTTATTACCACATGCCATACGAGACTCGGATAGAATTGTCACAATACAAGGCGCAACTGCACCAGATTCAGGATGAACAGGCACGATTTCAGTCTCAACTGGACCAAACTAAGAAAGAATTAGAGCAATCTCAAGTGCTGCTGCACCAAGCTCAGAGTGGATTTGCACAATCTCAGACTCAACTGCATCAGACTCAAGGAGAATTGGAGCAATCTCAGACTCAACTGCATCAGACTCAGGGAGATTTAGAACAATCTCAGACTCAACTGCATCAGACTCAGGGAGAATTGGAGCAATCTCAGGCTCAACTGCATCAGACTCAGGGAGAATTGGAGCAATCTCAGGCTCAACTGCATCA
>NZ_JAKJHX010000069.1:14908-27626 GCF_021648855.1 Tychonema litorale BBK16
ATCAACTGCATCAGACTCAGGGAGAATTGGAGCAATCTCAGAATCAACTGCATCAGACTCAGGGAGAATTGGAGCAATCTCAGAATCAACTGCATCAAACTCAGGGAGAATTGGAAAGGTTGAAATTTCAGCCGATCGCCCATAGGCAGGCTGATGTACAGAGTCAGACGCAGTACGAATTTTTATTGTGGGAGGCGTGGTTCGCCTATCACAAAGGCGATCTGAAAGGAATGGCTCACTTTCTCAAAGAATCTTTCAAGTGTACGCCTTTCTCACCAACAGAAACTATCTTGAACTGGTTAGAAAGTTTGGCACATTTCTCTTCAGACAAAGGGTATAATCTTGATACCAACTCTCTGATTAACTCAGTGGAATGGAAAGAATTGACTCGCCGCACTCTTACTAACGGGAAAGTCACGCTTTCTAGACTGTAGATAGAAAATGCAAGCAGGGTGCGCTGCGCTCGGCAACAAAGCACCAAAAGTTGCACAAATTCCACAGTCCAAGGTGTTTTTTCTCAAAAAATATCGCCCAAATTATCAACAACAAAAAAAATATGTTAAAAAAGGTACTGAACTCTTCTTTCGGCATTAATTTTGTAGGTCATGTCAGCGGTGAATATGGGCTTGGGGAAGCAGCAAGAGGCGTTCTTAGAGGTATGGAATCCGCAGGCATCCCCTTTACCTTAAATGATATAAAGGTAGATTGGCACAGAAATTTAGACGATACCTACACGGATTTTTCAGAACAATGCCCATATCCCATCAACCTTGTTTTTATAAATCCCGGCGATGGCATGATAGAAAGTCTGGGAGCAGGATATTTTGAAGGGCGATATAATATTGGTTATTGGTCTTGGGAATTGCCGATACTGCCTCGCGTCTGGCAATATGCTTTCGATCTATTTGATGAGGTCTGGACTTTAAGCAATTACACTGCTGAAGCAATTTCTCGTGCATCAACAATTCCCGTTGTCAAGATAGCACCAAGTATTTATTTTCCTCCCACTTCATTGAAAAGAAAACATTTAGGATTGCCTGAGAGCAAATTTATTTTTCTGTTCATCTTTGACTTGCACAGTACATTAGAGCGTAAAAATCCTTTAGCTATTATTGAGGCATTTCAACAAGCTTTTGGAAAATCCAATAAAGATGTATCACTCATCATCAAATTCTCTAATGGAGAGTTTCATCCACAGGAGCGAGAGCAACTTTTGAAGCAGGCAGAAGGCTACTCATCAATTAGCTTTATAGAAGGTCATTTAAAAAAAGAAGAGATTCATGCTTTAGTTAACAATTGTGACTGTTATGTCTCCCTGCACCGTGCTGAAGGTTTTGGTTTAACGATGGCTGAAGCGATGTACTACGGCAAGCCAGTCATTGCTACCGGGTACTCAGCTAATATGGAATTTATGAATGTAGGTAATAGTTTTCCGGTAAAATATCGGCTAGTAACAAGCCCTGAAAATAATGGCCCTTACCCTCAAGGAAGCATCTGGGCCGATCCAGATATCGAACACGCAGCTTCATTAATGCAGTATGTGTTTCAAAATTGTAACGAAGCTCAGAAAGTAGGAACTAGAGCTATTCAGGAAGTAAAATCTATACTCAGTCCGCAGGATGTTGGCAGCAAAATTAGAAGTCGCCTTGAATACATTATGAAAATCAGAATGATGCGAGAATTAGGGGGCAACGAAATTCAACTGCCCCTATTCCAGGATGAATCATTTTTACAAGAAACTGACAGCCTCAATAACTCAGGTTTCTTGGACGCTGCTTACCGTGCTTACCTGAAGCGCGAAGCAGATAGAGATGGCAAACAAAACTACCTACAGGCTTTTGATGACGGCAAGATAACGCGCCAGCAATTGCTCGATGCGATCAGAAATTCATCTGAATTTGAATCTGTATGGAAACTGGTAGCAAAAGAGTTGCTACCCTCAGCCACAGGGGTAGAAATCATTTCAGTCCACGTACCGAAAACAGGAGGAACAGCTTTTGGTGAGATTTTGCAGCAAGTTTACGGTACCGATAGAGTTTTTTGTGATTTGAACTCAGCGGGATTAGAAACTATATTGAAACAAGGCTCTATTACACTGGAAACCAAAGCAATTAACGGACTGTTTCCTGCTGTCAGGTATGGAGAGTGTTTATTGTATTCACTACCACCGAAACTAATAGTCTGGTTGAGGCATCCGATTATGCGTCTAATTTCTTCGTACTGTTACTCTCTTAGCATAGATAGCGACGCTGATAAGAATAAACTACAAACATATGTCAGTTACAGTTACACAAAACAGGAGTTGCTAGAATTTGCGAAGATGCCTGAAACCCAAAATCTGATGTCTAGCTGCGTTCAAGGAATGAAGCTAAGCGATTTTTACTTTATCGGTCTCCAAGAATTTTTTCAAGATGACCTAAACGACTTGAGAGAGCTGCTACGTTGGCCAGAGGTAGAAAATCGTTGGTATAACAAAAATAAATATCCAGGGTATCATGCTTATGTGAACAATGTGTTGGCTGACAAGAATTTGGTAGCTCAACTAGCAGCTCTTAATAGCGAAGATATCGAACTTTATGAAACTGCATTGAAGTTGAGAGAGCAGCGGAAAGACGGGACTAGAATGCTCTCAGTAATCGATTAGAATTAGGGATGGGTGATATTATGATTCAACAAGACCCTCTGAAAACTACCGTTAAGCGGCAGCCAGTGATTGTCAGCGATGAGCCAAGTTTAACCAATCCTGTCTCGCAAATGGCCACCGAGGCTCAGTGCCGATCGGATGCCTTCTACTATTGGTGTCAGGAAACTCGTCTGCCGCACGAGCCCATTTTTCATCGCAAGTTATGGGAGTACGCCTATATCCTCCAGTGTTTGTCAGAGACGGGGATGATGTCACCAGGGAGGCGCGGGCTCGGTTTTGGTGTCGGTCAGGAACCGCTAGTAGCTGTAATGGCAGCGCGAGGCTGCTTCGTGGTGGCCACAGACTTAGATTCAGAGGAGGCGACGAAGCAGGGATGGGCGGATACGGGTCAATATGCAGCCACTCTAGAAGCGCTGAACGATCGTGGCATCTGCCCCCCGGATCGCTTTGGGGCACTGGTAAAGTACCGCGTGGCGGACATGAACAAGATAGATGCGGATTTGGTCGGCTTCGATTTTGTCTATTCCTCTTGCGCTTTTGAACACGTCGGCTCGATCGAGCTGGGGCTGCAATTCGTCAAAAACAGCCTTAAGTGTCTGCGTCCGGGCGGAATAGCATTACACACAACCGAATTCAACGTTCTTTCTAATGATGCGACGATCGACAACCAACAGACTGTACTGTTTCGACGGCAGGACATCGACAGACTCGCAGCAGAGTTGCTAAGTCAGGGACACGAAATTGTCCTCAACTACAACGTCGGAAGCGGGCCATTCGATCGTCACATAGACGTACCGCCCTGGACAGGGATACACTTAAAGCTTCAGTTAGAACAATATGTCACAACATCCTTGGGGCTGCTGATTAAGAAAGCTTCATAGATTAAATCGTTTTTCAATCCTATTCAGACATTTCTACTCAGCAAAAAGCAAGACGAATGTTAAATCATCAACTAAATAATTCTTTGGGTGTAAATTTAGCCGGTCATATAACCGGTGATTTTGGCTTAGCCGAAGCCGCCAGAGGAAATCTCCGAGCCCTAGAAGCAGCCAGAATTCCCTTTGCAGCTAAGGATCTAAAAATAGATTGGCTACCCAACTCTGATACTAGCTACAAAAAATTTTCTGACAAAAATCCTTATCCAATCAATATAGTCCAAACTAACCCCAATTGGGTTGAGCAGATTTTAGCAGGATACTTTCCCGGAATTGGTTCTGAATATTTCAAAGGCAAATACAATATAGGTGTCTGGTTATGGGAACTGCCAGTATTTCCCTCTGAATGGCAGTGGGCCTTTGATTTATTTGATGAAATCTGGACTACCAGTAATTTTTGTGCAGAAGCATTTTCGGCCGTCTCCCAAGTTCCTGTACTCAAAATTCCGGTTAGCCTCGCCTTTCCACAACCATTATTAACTAGAGAAAACCTCAATTTACCTAAAGATAAGTTTATTTTTCTATTCATGTTTGACTTTGGCAGTTCCTTTGAACGAAAAAATCCGTTTGCCACTATTGAGGCATTTAAGCGAGCTTTTGGTAAATCGAATCCAGATGTTTTACTCGTTCTCAAGTTTGCCAATGCTCATCTTTTCCCGGAACGGCGACAGGAACTACTAGATTTAGCTGAGGGTTGGTCATCCCTTCATTTGATAGACGGACATTTGCAAAAAGCAGAGATTCATGCTTTGGTTAATAGTTGTGACTGTTATGTGTCTCTGCATCGGGCTGAAGGATTCGGTTTAACAATGTCGGAAGCCATGTACTACGGCAAACCAGTAATCGCCACAGCCTATTCATCTAATATGGAATTTATGAATGTTGGCAATAGTTTTCCGGTAAAATACGAACTGGTGACCACAACTGAAGATTATGGAGCTTACCCGAAAGGAAGTGTCTGGGCAGAGCCAGATATAGCTCAGGCTGCGTCTCTGATGCAGTCTGTATTTGAGGATTATCAGGAAGCTCGGAAAGTAGGAAAAATAGCAGCCAAGGAAATGAGGTCTTTATTAAGCCCTCAAACTGTAGGTATCAAAATTAAAAATCGCCTTGAGTTTATCATGGCACATCTTGATCGTACTCAGTTGTCGAATCGGTTCCACGAGCTTCAGACAGAAAGAGATTTATTGGCTCGTCAAGCCCAAGCTTGGAGGCAGACAGCATTGCAGGTACAGAAAGAGTTAGCAAAACACTCTTAAGCTCAACTACAATAAAGCTGAATTGTCAAGCATTTATTCTGAATGTTTATTAAGTAGAAGACTTACTATGTCAAATCATACCCTAGATTCTAATTTCGGCGTCAATTTTATCGGACACCTGAGCGGTGAATATGGTCTGGGAGAAGGTTCGAGGGCCACTCTCAGATCGATCGAAGCTGCTGGTATTCCCTTTGCACTCAAGGATATTAAGGTAGATTGGCATCGAAACTTAGATAACAGCTACACAAGTTTTTCCGAGCAAAATCCCTATCCCATTAACCTGATTCACACTCTCCCGGAACCGATTGTTTTCAACATGATCGATCGCGAATACTTTAAAGGTCGATACAATATTGGCTTCTGGGCTTGGGAATTGCCGATATTTCCGCCAGGATGGCTGTACGCTTTTTCTTTATTTGACGAGATATGGACTTATAGCAATTATTGCTCTGAGGCGATCGCCCCTGTATCGCCTGTGCCCGTGATTAAGATGATGTCGAGCCTCGATCTGCCCGAACCATCATTTGATAGAGAAGCATTAGGATTGCCCAAAAACAAATTTATTTTTCTGTTCATGTTTGACTTCCACAGTACCATAGGTCGCAAAAATCCCTTTGCTACTTTGGAGGCATTTAAACGAGCTTTTCCTCAATCGAATGAAGATGTCTTACTGGTACTCAAGTTTTCCAATGCCAGCTTTTTCCCCAAAGAGCGAGATCAACTCAAAGCGGAAGCAGCAGGCTGGCCAGTTCACTTTATAGATGGGCATTTAAAGAGAGAAGAACTTCATGCTTTAGTTGCCAATTGCGACTGCTATGTTTCCCTACATCGTTCAGAAGGGTTTGGCTTGACAATGGCCGAAGCCATGTACTACGGCAAACCTGTAATTGCGACTGGCTACTCATCTAATATGGAATTTATGAATGTCGGCAATAGTTTTCCTGTAAAATATGACATAGTGACGCTGACAGAAGATTATGGGCCTTATTTTAAAGGAAATTACTGGGCAGATCCCCATGTCGATCATGCAGCATCATTAATGCAGTATGTTTTTGAGAATCCCCAAAAAGCCCAGCAAGTAGGAGCGAGGGCAGCTCAAGAAATCAAGTCTTTACTGAGTCCTCAACTTCTAGGCATCAAAATCAAAAATCGCTTGGAAATTATTAGAAACAGGATGAACCAATCTACAAACTGGTCAACTCGCCTCCATCAGATGCAGCAAGAGACGGCTGGTATCCAATCCCAAATTCAAGTGTGGCGGCAGACAGCACAACAAGTTCAATCTGAACTAACGCAATATCAAATGCTTGCTAAGACTTGAAAAGTTTAATTTACTGTAGATATTTCTTATTAGGAGTTCAATTATGTTCAATAACGCAAATTTTCAGTTTGGAGTTAATATCATCGGTCATGTGAGTGGCGAGTTTGGTTTGGGCGGGGGTGTGCGAGGGACTATCAGAGCGATAGAGGCAGCTAACATTCCTTTCACAATCAAGGATTTGAAAGAAGATTCGCAACGCAACTTAGATTCTACATACACTAATTTCTCCAGCGATGGTTCTTATCCCATTAATATCGTCCATACCAACCCTCACGAATCATTGTTGAATTCTATCGATCCTGATTTTTTTAATAACCGCTATAATATTGGTTTTTGGATTTGGGAACTTCCTGTATTTCCTGATATTTGGATGGGAGCTTTTAATCGATTCGATGAAGTTTGGACTTACAGTAATTACACTGCTGAAACCATTTCCGATGTGTCGCCTCTTCCCGTTGTTAAATTACCGCCTAGCATTTATTTACCGCCCAATACATTAGGTCCAGAAGCTTTAGGATTACCTAAAGACAAATTTATTTTTCTGTTCATGTTCGACATGGGTAGCGGTTTTGAGCGAAAAAATCCTTTTGCTATCATTGAGGCGTTTAAAAAAGCTTTTGGGAAGTCTAATGAAGATGTTTTACTGATTATTAAGTTTCGACCTCATCTAGCTTATCAAAATCAGTACAATCAACTAAAAGCAATCACAGAAGACTGGCCATCAATTCAACTGATCGAAGGGCATTTGAGCAAGGAAGAGGTTCATGGCTTAGTCGATAATTGTAACTGCTATGTATCGCTACATCGGGCTGAGGGTTTTGGTTTGACTATGGCGGAGGCAATGTATTACGGCAAGCCAGTCATCGCTACCGCTTATTCATCTAATACCGATTTTATGAATGTCGGCAATAGTTTTTTGGTGAAATACGATTTAGTGGCAACTACTGAAGCTTATGGACTTTACCCAAAAGGTAGTATCTGGGCTGAGCCGGATATCGATCATACAGCTTCTCTCATGCAGTATGTTTTTGAAAATTATCCGCAAGCACAGCAAATAGGAGCGAGAGCAGCTAAGGAGATTAGGTCTTTATTTAATCCGCAGGTCATCGGTCAAAAAATTAGACATCGCCTGGAATATATCATGAGGACAATAGAAGAGAAAAAGTTGTTTGAATCGCAAGCTCAAGTTTGGAAGCAAGCGGCCATGCAATCTCAGAGAGAACTAGAGAGAGCAAGGCTTCAATTTTTATCTTAGCAACTGGCTGGCATCATTGACTATTGATTGTTCGTCTTCTGATAAATGAGCCTACAAATCTTCCGCTCGCATACAGCAAATGTAGAAACAATAAGAATTATCGGGATTATCATTGATGAGTTCGCCGTCAATGAACTCATGGTAGAAATGGTCCATACTTGAGGCAGCGATCGATGTTGAAAGATCTATAAGTCCCTTAGTCTGAAGGATTTTAAAGTTGTGCTTCTCTATCAGCTTGCACAAATCTTTGTAATAATATTCTATCTTATGTTCGGCATGGATGTAACTATCAGGACTATGCACCTTTGTAGCTCGCCTATTTGGGGTATCTAGTGCCAATATCCCCCCTGGTTTCAATAACTTGTAGGCTTCAGAAAGAACCTTTTCAGCCTCCTCTACAGTAACGTGTTCTATTGATTCTCCCGACCAAATTAGGTCAAAGTAATTTTTCTGAAAGCAAGTTAAGTCTGACATACTTCCATAGACATATTCGATCTCACAGCCTTGGTAGTTAATTTGTTGCGGCCATTCTGGACCGGGAAACATCATTTTTTCGGGATGAAAGTCTAAAATGTAGAGCTTTTCTGGTAGATAAGGATAGCCAAACTGTAACAAAGCACCTCTTTGATCTGATGCAGAATAACCTCCCATGTCTAAGATAACTTTAGCAGGTGGAAGCAGTTTTCTAACCATTTCCATTCTTGCACTGTGAAGTTTACTAAGTGGGTTTTCGCCTCCTACACCTAAAAGGCGTTCTTGAAATTCATTTGATTCAATCATTTTTCTGATGATATCAGATCGAGACAAACCTGCACTCAGTTCTCCTAACCAACCTTCTAATCCATCTGGATCAGCTTCTCGTTCAAAGATTACCCAATATGCCATCCACAGATAGCTTTTGTCGCTTTTAGCATGAGTAGCTAACGTTTTTTGGATACTTACTTCTAGACGCTGAACTTCTTCCGGTTTCATTTTCGTTCCTTTAATTTCAATTGACTTTTGTGTGGTAATAATATTGATGATCCGACATTAAATTGCGAAATGTAGACCTGATCGCAGTCTAAATTAGAAAATCTTGGGTTCTAGCTCTAAGGCGTGACGGTAACAAGCACTTGCTTCATTAATTTGCCCTTTCTTAGTCAAAATTTCCCCTAAATTATAATGGAACCAAGAGAAATCTGGTTTCAGTTCGATCGCGCGGCGGTAAGCTGCGATCGCCCCGTCCAAATCTCCTTGATGTCGCAGCATATCCGCTAAATTGTTGTGGATATAAGGATCGTCAGGTTTTAACTCGATCGCGCGGCGGTAACAGTTCATCGCTTCCTCCCGCTTACCCTGTGTCGCCAAAGCATCCCCTAACAATTGGTAAGGTTTATACTCATTTGGTTGAACCTCTATAGCGCGGCTGTAACAAGCCATCGCCCCATTTAAGTCATTCTTTTGTCCTAACATCAGCCCTAACTGCAAGTGCGCCTCACCGCATTCGGGATTGACTTGCAACGCCATCTGATAAAAGACGATCGCACCATCAACCCAATTCTGCCGCACCAAAGCATTAGCCAACTCAACATAAAGCCCCGCATCATTCGGCGCAATCTCCAAAGCCTTATGATAAAGTTGCACATCATCAGGACACTCCCCGATCGCCTTTCGATACAAACCCATCGCATCCTGCAAATCCCACTGCGATCGCATCCTCAAAGCATCAGCCAACTTCTGCGAAATCCACGGCAAATCAGGCTGAATTTCCACAGCACAGCGGTAAGCAACGATCGACTCATCCCACCGTTCCAACTTCTCAAAAGCCGTCCCCATGTTGTAATAAGTCCACGGAAAATCGCGATTCAACTCCGCCGCGCGACGGTAAACAGCAACCGCATCCTCCCATCGTTCCAGTTCCAACAGCACATCACCCAACTTGCTGTGCGACCAGAAGAAACTCGGATTCAGTTCATTAGCCCGCTGATACGCAGCCACAGCCTCATCCCACCGTTCCAAATTCACCAGGGCTTCCGCTAGATTGTTGTGCGCCCAAAAATGTTCGGGATTAAGTTCGATCGACCTTTGGTAAGCCACAATCGCCTCATCCCACCGTTCCAGTTTAACCAGCGCATCCGCCAAATAGTTGTGAGACCAACTAAAATCAGGATTTAATTCAGTTGCTTTCCGGTAGGGTTCAACCGCCTCATCCCACCGTTCCAACTTCAACAATACATCCGCTAAATTGTTGTGAGACCAGCTAAAATCAGGATTTAGTTCGATCGCATTCCGGTAAGCTTCCACAGCCTCATCCCACCGTTCCAACTTAACCAGAGACTCCGCTAAATTGTTGTGCGACCAAGAAAGATCGGGATTAATTCTAATCGCATTCCGATAAGCATCTACCGCCGCTTCCCACTGTTCTTGACTCTTCAGCATCTCGCCCAATTCGTGATAAGCAGCACCTGCATTTGGGTTCAAAGCAACAGCGCGTCGGTAACAATCAATTCCCTGATTTACCTTACCTTGCTCAATCAAAGTCTTAGCTAAACTTTCCAAATCCTCAGCATTCCCAGACTTAGGATCGATCGCAAAAGCTCGATACCGACACTGACTCGCCTCCTCCGACTTCCCTAACTGCGTCAAAAGCTTGGCATAATTGCGGAAAGCACCAGCGAAATCAGGCTTAATCGCGATCGCCTTTTCGTAAGCAGAAATCGCTTCTTGCCACTGTTCCTGCTGCGCGCAAATGCTACCATAATTAGCATAAGCCTCCGCAAAATTCGGATTAAGTTCGATCGCTCTCACATAGCAAGTTTTAGCATCATCAATTTTGCCCCCAGATTGCAAGGCATTACCCAACATTTTGTATAGAGGCGCATCGGGCTTAATTTGTAGCGCTTTTTTGCAAGCAGAAATTGCCTGTTCCATTTTCCCCTGAGCAAAATACCCTTCAGCCAGTATCTTATAAACCTCTGGATCTTCGGTACTAATTCCAGGATTAATAGGTGGCTGAACTTGTGGTTTAATTTGTTGTTGAATTTGCTGCGGAATTTGTTGCAGTATTTCTTTCGGTATTTTTCGCAATATTTGCTCAGGTATTTGTTGTTGAACCTGTGCTTGTGGAACTTGTGGCGCTATTTGTGGCTGAATCGGCTGTGGTGATTGAACCGCACCATTTGTAGCATTAGCACCAGCCAAAGTCTGCTGTCCCTCGCTACCATTTCTAGCATTAGCAGCATTCAGTTCGATCGCCTTGCGATAATATACAGTCGCATCCTCCAACTTGCCCTGTTTTTTCAGCGCCTCACCCATATTTTGGTAAGCCTGAGTCAAACTAGGGTCAAACTTAATAGCCCGATCGTAACAGGCGATCGCCTCCGGCAACCTTTCCTGTCGCGCAAAAGCATCACCCATACTCAAATGTTCAGACGGTTTAGCCCTTTCCGGTTCCAAAGAAAATGCCCGATACCAGCATTCTTGAGCTTCCGCCGGCTTACCAACTTCCCCAAATACCTTTGCCAAATTCCGGTAAACCCCCGCGAAATTCGGCTTAATCGCGATCGCTTTCTGATAAAACGCGATCGACTCCTGCCACTTTTGCTGCTGAGCACAAATGCTACCCAAATTCGCGTACACTTCCGCAAAATTCGGTTCAATTTCAATAGCTTTGGCGTACCAGTGTCGCGCCTCCTCCATCCTACCTTGAGCCTGTAGTGCGTTACCCAAGGTCTTGTAAGCCGGCGCAAAATTGGGATGAATCTTCAAAGCTTGCTCGCAGGAGGCGATAGCTTCTTCCAATTTCCCTTGGGACAAATAGATTTCTCCCTGTTGGTTGAAATGAACGGCCGTGGATTCTGTGTTGACTGTCGTTGACATAGGGGGTGCTGGCAACCGGGGCAGGGATTTAACTAAGGTCTTCAAAACGCAAAACGATTATAGCCCGTCTTGACACCAACAGTAGCAGTGTTGTTCCGCCAATGTGAATTTTTTTCTGGGGCGTGGGGATTTTGGGTCGTTGGTGGGGCGGGGGCGGGTTTATCGAGATTGTCTATTTTCTACCTATATTGTCTGTAAAACCCGCCCCAACCCAGCCAATAATCGTCATTCATAAATTTGTCGCCATAAATATTGATAGTCGTGGGGCAAAAACCCGGTTTATTCAAGTTGATTGATATCAATTCCGGTTACACCAGAATGGTAGAGGAGACGGCAGTCCCGTGTCCCTACTCAAAATAACATTGTAGGGACACGGCACTGCCCATAGGTGTCAACTTAAGCCCGAAAGCCATGATAAATCTGGTTTTTACCATAGTCTAGATCCCCCTAAATCCCCCTTAAGAAGGGGGACTTTGAAAAGACTCCTGTCCCCCCCTTCTTAAGGGGGGTTAGGGGGGATCTAGATTTAATAGTCAAACAGTAGTCTCTGACTGGGTTTGCCGTTAAGTTGACACCAATGGGCACTGCCGTCTCCTCATTTCGGCTAATAATTCTGATGCAACCAGAAACGATTGACTAATTTTTAGCGTTTTGATCAGAAACCGGGTTTTTAGTATATGTTAGTTTTTAATTTTTAACTGCCTCTTCGTGTACTGAGGAACCCACCCTTGAGCCGTGGTGTAATACTGCACCGCTTTCAAGGATAGTGACGCAGTTAAATAGAACCAATGTTCCGTGTTTGGAGGAACTTTAATATATTCTTCTGATTCCAACAATAATTGAACATGAGAGCTGTTAGGATATATAAAACCAAACACACATTCGCCAGCCAAAACATGAATGATTTCTGCATCGGCGTGGGTATGAGTACGATAGCTTTGAGTCATCAGCCCGTAAATTTGCGGTGAACCAGGATGCAGCACTTTCAAGTCGCACCACTGACATCCACCTGTGAGTTTGAACATTTCAAATTCGCTTTTAAATGCTGCGAGTATCTGCTGCTTTTCTGTTACATTGAGCAGGTCTTGGACTAGCAGTTCAAGAACAGCAGTAGTTTTGTTTATTGGAAGGCGATCGATCTGGACATTTAGAGCAGCCAGTTTGTTCGCGATCGCACCGAGTTCTCTGTATATTGTACCATTTTCTAGTTGCAGAACAGCCATCGTACATCACCTAATGTGTTGTTGAGGTTTGAGGAAAATGTAGCTTTTTGTTAACCTATACCGTTACAAACTGAACTTTTGGTTGTTTTCCATAATAGCCGATCGCTAAAATTTTGATATAGCAGTTTTTAATCGGGTGAGATACAGCAGACGGCTGTAGGGAGACGGCATTGCCGTGTCCTAATTAATGAGATAGAGGAGACGGCAGTGCCGTGTCCCTACC
>NZ_JAKJHX010000070.1 GCF_021648855.1 Tychonema litorale BBK16
TTGTAGAGCGCCAAATGCAAGCTCTGAGCGTAATATAGAAGCTTCTGAACTTTCATGTTGGTCATTTCAGCTTCTAGACCATCTTCATAAGCTCTCATAATGAAGTAGCGAGCAGCATTGAGACAGTCAATCATGGCTCAATCCACATTCTTAAATAAAGGTTTTTTCTTTTAACAAATTTGCAAAATGTCAACACATAACTATTATAGATGAAGCCTGCAAATAGTGCAATAATACTGAAAACGGTGTAATAAACCGCATCAAAAAAACTTAATTAAATAGACATTTGGGAAAAATAAAATATCCCGCCCCTACTGACAAGAGTAAAGCATTTGGACGCAAAACAACAGCTTTGCAACATAAATTGTCGCCCAAATACTTCACCCAAATGTCACATCACCCATTTCCCGCCGGTATCCGCACAGTAAACACAGACCCTTTCCCTTCCTCACTTTCTACCAAAATCTCCCCGCCCATGATCCGACAGTAATGGCGGCTAATTGTCAGCCCCAACCCATTGCCACCGTACCGTCGCGTCGCCGAAGAATCAGCTTGCACAAAAGCTTCAAATAACTTGTGCTGCTGTTCTTCCGACATTCCAATTCCAGTATCTTTAACAGATAGACAAATCCAATCTGAGTCTTGAACATTTAGCAGCGGACAAGCGATCGCACCAGAATGAGTTTCACCCGTCGCGATCCTCTTCGAGGGCTTCGCGATCGCATTGTCAACACCCGATCGCCCTAAATTCAATTGGCCACTTCCTGCAATCCGCCTGACACTCAGTTTCACCCTGCCGTTTTTGGTAAACTTAGCAGCATTACTCAGGAGGTGCATCAAAACCTGCCGCAATTTCCCCAAATCTGTGTGCACAATACCCGCAGTTCGATCGCACTCAACCTCCAAAACATTACCATTTTTCCCTACCAATGGTTTCGCCACACTCGCCACATTTTCCACCAACGATTGGATGTCAAACTCCTCGATTTCCAGTTTCACCCCCCCCGCTTCAATTTTTGACAAATCGAGGATATCGTTAACTAAGGATAGCAAGTGTGTTCCCGCCTTCTCAATCTTGTCCAAGTCCGGTACAAACTCCTTGTAGCCTGCATCCCGCGCATCTTCTAAAAGTAGTTGACTGTAGCCGATAATCGCATTTAAAGGTGTCCGCAATTCGTGAGTCATATTTGCTAAAAACTGGCTTTTAGCAGTGTTAGCGGCGACGGCGACTCCCTTAGCTTGCTCCAATTCTTTTGTATGTCCCGAAACTCGTTCAATTAGGTGATTGAGAGAGACGGCCAGAGAGCCGATTTCACCTTGGGCGGTGACGGGGACTCGCAAGTCAAAATTAGACTCGGCGGCTACTTGTTCGGCTACCTGAGTGACGCTGATGACTGGTTTGGCGATCGCCCGACTGGTGTGCCTCGCCAAAATTCCAGCCACTGCTACCGACAGCAGCATACTGATGATAATTATACCTTTTTCGATGCCTTGCGCCTCCTCCATCACTACACCGCCTTGTCGTTCCTGCTGCTGGGCGATGTCGAGAATTTTGCTCAATTCCTGAAGGTGGCTGTCGAGTTTATTTGCACTTAATCCGTTTTCGATGGCGAGTCTTTTTCGGACTAATTCTATCTCTTGGGGTGATAATTGCGTTAGCGAAGCCCTCGAAGAGGATCGCTCGATTTGCTGCAAGCTTGACTTGAGAGTATCAGCGTAAGAGTCTAAATCTGCTGTGCAATCTTGCAATAAAGCCTTGAGTATTGGAGGTTTTGCTGCTAGCCAAGCGGGTTTGGTGTCGGTAAATTTTTCTATTTGCGATCGCAGGTTTTTCGCTTTCGCAATATTCCCGACAAACAGTTGTTTTTGCAATTCTAGTTTGGCTGAATTGTCTAAAAAAGAATTTAGCTGTGCTCCTCGCAAATGTGCAGCCAAGGTTGCATCTTTAAAATTACCTAGCAACTGGGCTTGTAGGTGAGCATCATTGAGTTGTTTTAATCCTTGTCCTTGGTGCAAATCGGCGATTAGCATTCCACTCATCGAACCGAAAAAACCGATGCCAATTGCTACGAAATACCCGCAACCAATTTTGTGATGAATGCCCCAATTGCCAATTTTCGATTGCCAATTTTCGATAGTTTTTGAGCATGACTTTTCTCCGAATTTCTGACTGGGTGTTTTTTGGCGATCGGTTTTTCCAGTCACGGAATTTTTCGGGAAATCGTGCAGCTCAAATAAAGAAATACTGCGTTTTTCTGGATTGCTGACAACTGACTGATAAACAGATATTTTCTGCTCCTTTAATGATTGTAAATTCTGTTCAGATTCGCCCTGATCTACATAAAAATTAACTGATTCACTGTGTTGATTTTCTGTTTTTTGTCTTAACTGAATTCTGGAGTTATGCAACCACTGTATTTTCTTGGAATGTACCACTTTTTTGAATCTCCAAAACGGACATTTCTTTCTATTTCCTAATAGATACATCCGAAAAAGAATCTGAGATCTTTGTTGTATAACAACAGAAGCTTGAATTCTGTGGATGCCTAATAGATAATTAGATATTTTATGACTGTTGACAAATGCTTTTTCAACTCGGAAAATTCCTTTTCAGGCAAAAAGAGACAAAAACTTGATGCCGGCAGTATGTTTACTTCCATAAAACAGTACAAGCAGAGACTTCTGCCTTTTTGCTTTTGCTTGAAGAGTGACCCAAAGCTGATGTTGTCTTTTCGACAATGCACCCGATCCCTCAGCTTTGGAATTTCACTACCAGCGCGATCGCGATGCTGGAAATTTTTTGTTTCAGCAGCCCATGACTTGATATTACCTGATATTACAAATATAGCAGGCGATCGACTTCAGAGGCAAGCATTCCATATCACAAACCCTAGTAATATTAAGGCAATCAGGTCTCAGTGGAAATACGGACTATGTTTCAATGTTTTAGCTAAAGTGTTGTCATTGTCGCGCAAAGCTTCATAAAAAAATAAAACTTCTCCGTGAATACCGCAAGAACGGTTGTAAGTAATCACCTGTAACAATAGTTCTGGAGTCATAGAATAAGGAGTACCTCGATTCGCCAACAGAATACCGGGCGAGACACACTGTAATTGTGCGCTGCTAAACTGTTGTCTAACGAGTCGATCGATCAATTGCTGATAACTGTTAAAATCACGGCGGTAGAATTGCGGATGAATCATATCCACCAACTTTCTGTCAACCCAAGCTTGAGAATCTTGCAAATATTCCACAAGTCCCCATTCATAAGGACTTGGCGACATCGACAGCAATAAATCGGGATTAATCGCTTTCAATTCTCGGTACAATCGAGCCACAAAATCAGTAATTATATCAGCGCGCCAATGCAGCCAATGTTGCTCTCTAGGATTGGCTGGCGGTTCTCTCCCACACTGTTGGCGATAGTTTTCGACAGTTTTGGTATCATAACCACCTTCGCATGGCAACGCAATGCGATCGTCTCCTTGAATACCATTGACTGGATAATTTTTTGCAACTTCCAGCATCAAACTTAGCAAAAAGTCTTGCACTTCTGAGTCAAGAGAGTTCATCCACTCGAAATTATTCTTTTTCAGCAAATTTCCAGTGCGATCGCGCGCCGCCCATTCTGGCTTTTTCGCCAGCAAATGACCACCGTTGAGATTGTAAGAACTCACAAAACCATATTCAAACCAAGGAATAACTTTTAAACCAACTCTATTTGCTTCAACAATTAACTCTCCTAAAGGGTCGCGCCCTTGATACCGCGAGTCAATTTCCACCCCAAATTGTTCGCGCATAATTTGAGAAGGATAAGCCGTAAAACCTCGGTTCCAAACTACAGGAAATACTGTATTAAATCCCGTATCAGCGAGGAAATCCATCGCTTCGGCAATTCGTTGTTTTGAGGTGAGAACTTTGCAGTCTGTGCTTGGTATCCAGACACCGCGCATTCCAGTGTTACCGGGTGCAAATGACTTGGGAAGTGTTACTTGATTTTTCGCGTCTACTGGAGCCGTAAACTGCTGTTTTAATAAAGATTTGAAACTGTGAATAGCTGATTTAAATGGATCTAAAAATGCCATTTAGTCTTAATAATTGGTTATTAGTTATTGGTTATTTGTTAAATGATATAGAGGAGACGGCAATGCCGTGTCCCTACCGAAAATAATCTTGTAGGGACACTCCAAGAGCCCATTAGTGTCAACTTAAGACTGAAACCCTTGGTATTTCTCGCTTTTACCTAAGTCTAGATCCCCCTAAATCCCCCTTAAGAAGGGGGACTTTGAAAAGACTCCTGTCCCCCCCTTCTTAAGGGGGGCTAGGGGGGATCTAGATTTAATAGTCTTGCTAGCAATCTGTGACAGGGTTTGACCTTAAGTTGACACTAATGGACTCTTGGAGTGTCCTAATTTCGGCTACTATCTCGCCACGGCTGACAACTGCTGAGTCAAAGCTGCTTTCAACAGTTCGACCTTATCAGTTTGCTCCCAAGGCAACTCTAAATCAGTGCGTCCAAAGTGACCGTAAGCTGCCACATCTTGATAGAAACGGCCGCCCCTTTCCGCAGGCAAATTCTGCAAGTTAAATGCTTGAATAATCCCCGCTGGACGCAGTTCAAACAACTGCTTCACAACTTCCAAAAGGCGATCGTCATCAACTTTTCCAGTGCCAAAAGTTTCGATCATCATGCTAACTGGCCGCGCAACCCCGATCGCATAACTCAACTGCACTTCACACTTTTCGGCCAAACCAGCAGCCACGATATTTTTAGCAACGTAGCGACAAGCATAAGCCGCACTGCGGTCTACCTTCGTGGGGTCTTTTCCAGAAAAAGCACCACCACCGTGACGGGAATAACCGCCGTAGGTATCCACAATAATTTTGCGCCCCGTCAAACCCGAATCCCCTTGAGGCCCACCTACCACAAATTTGCCTGTGGGGTTGACAAGGAAGCGAGTTTCTGCATCGGGTTTGATCGCAATATCAGCAAACACGGGTTCGACGACAGTAGCCCAAAGGTCTGCTTTAATCTTGGCTTGAACTGCGGCAGTTTCAGTAATGTCGCCGATCGCCTCAGTGTGCTGCGTAGAGATTAATATGGTATCAATACCAACAGGTTTGCCATCTTCGTAAGTGACGGTAACTTGGCTTTTGCCATCGGGACGTAGATAAGGCAATTGACCAGTTTTGCGAACTACCGCCAATTGGCGACAAATCCGGTGCGCTAAACTAATCGGGAGTGGCATCAATTCCGGCGTTTCGTTGCAAGCAAAGCCGAACATCAAGCCTTGATCGCCAGCTCCAATAGCGTCCAATTCCTCTTCACTAGATTGTTCCCGACTCTCGTGGGCTGTATTCACCCCTTGAGCGATATCAGGAGACTGAGTGTCTAGAGCCACCAACACCGAGCAGCTATTGGCAGAAAAGCCGTTATCAGCGTGGACGTAGCCAATATCGGCTATTTTTTTCCGCGCTAGTTCTATGTAATTTACCTGAGCTTTAGTGGTAATTTCTCCCGTCAGCAGCATCAAGCCCGTGTTGACAACAACTTCGGCGGCGACACGACTTTTAGGGTCTTCGGTCAGTAAGGCATCTAAGATCGTATCTGAGATTTGATCGCAGATTTTGTCGGGATGGCCTTCGGTAACAGATTCAGAAGTGAACAGGTAGCGGCGTGACAATGATTATTTCTCCTTGTGATGGGGGTTTGCGCCAGAGCAACATTGGCGACAGTTGACTGATTTTCGAGGTAGAGGCGCAAAATCATCGCGTCTCATCGATCGCCGAAAAATGTGTGTCAGTCTAGTCTAACTGAAGCAGGGTTTGCTTTGGCGTAAAGTCACCCCACTATAGCAAATTCGCAGTCCCACCCCGATCGATAAATCGAATTCTTTAAAGATTTGTCTTCAAATATCTCTTATATTTTGGAAGATAGCCCCATTATCCGAGCCTCCGTGCTCGTTTTGATTGGTGGCGATCGCATCTAACGATTCATCAGGGCATTGTATCGCAGAACAACTATGGCAGGAATCCCAAAATCAACAAAAATCATCCAAACGGTTGCAGACTTAGAATTTCCCGGCGGCCCCATACCGCTTGACTCTCAATTTTATATCGATCGAGTCCCAGCCGAAACACGAGCTTGTGCAGAAATCGGCAAACCCGGAAGCCTAGTTCGGATTAAAGCCCCCAGAAAAATGGGCAAAAGTTCTCTGATGCTACGAATAATTCAAGGGGCGGTAGCGCGGGGATACCGCACTGTCACCATAGATTTTCAGCAAGCCGACGAATCAATTTTTGCTAGCTTAGATAAATTTTTGCGGTGGCTTTGTGTCAATGCAGCGAGACAACTCAAACTCGAACCAAACTTAGATGATTTTTGGGATGAAGATATGGGTAGTAAAGTAAGCTGTTCTATTTATTTTGAAAACTATTTGCTCGAAAAAATTGACAGTCCCATTGTCTTGGTATTAAACGAAGTAAATCGAGTTTTTGAACGGACAAATATTGCTCAAGAATTCTTGCCATTGCTGCGTTATTGGTACGAACAAGCCAGACAAATTGAAACTTGGCAAAAACTTCGCTTAGTCGTGGTTCACTCAACAGAAATTTATGTTGCTTTGAGCGTCAATCAATCTCCTTTCAATGTAGGATTGCCAATTAAATTGTGGGAATTCACAGTCGAGCAAGTCCAAGAATTAGCGCGACGATATGGACTGGAATGGAGTAACAGCAATCCTATTCAGCAATTAATGAAAATGGTAGGAGGACATCCTTATTTAGTACATTTAGCTCTTTATAATCTGGTTAATTCCTTACAGAATAGTCTCCTGCACTCGAAAGAAGAAGCAGGAAATTATATGGCGCAAACAGAATTAGAGCAACTGTTGAAAATGGCTCCTACTCAAACCGGAATTTATAGCGAATATCTGCAAAGTCAGTCGATATTTCTACAAAAAGACCCCGCACTAGCAGAAGCTTTTCAACAGGTGATAAATGCTGAAAATAGTGTTCATTTAGAACCTTTAATCGCCTATCAGTTAGACAGTATGGGATTAGTGAAATTAGAGGGAAATAATTGTCGAGTGTCTTGCGAATTATATCGGTTGTATTTTCAAGAACAAAATCTGTTTGAGGATAAGTTACCAATTGTTTGTCTGGAGGATTTACAGCAAGAAAATGAAAGACTACAAGCTTTGGTGAATGTGGACGAACTTACTCAAATTGGCAATAGACGGCATTTTGATAGTTGTTTGCGGGCGGAATGGAAACATATGACTCGCGATGGTACTCCGATATCTTTAATTTTGTGCGATATTGACTATTTTAAAGTTTACAATGATACCTATGGACATCAAGCTGGGGATACTTGTTTGCGATCGGTAGCTCAGGCAATTGCTCGATCGCTGAAGCTTCCGGCTGATGTGGCGGCTCGTTACGGTGGCGAGGAATTTGCGGTGATTTTGCCTAGCACTGATGCGTCCGCTGCTCTGATTGTCGCTGAAATAATTAGAGCAAATATTAAAGCTTTGAATCAGGTTTTTAACCATTCAAAAGTTGCAAATGTGCCAAATCCTGTGGTAACAATTAGTTTGGGAATTGCCAGCGTTGTTCCGGGGCCGGAGAATGATATATCAACGTTGGTATTGGCGGCTGATGAGGCTTTGTATGATTCAAAAAGAGATGGGCGCGATCGGGCTACTCTTAGTACGCTTTTGAATTTTAGATTTGCATCATAATCTTAGGATAACCCGGCGGTTGAAACCTACACAAACGAAGTCTGCCTCCGCAGACTAAGAGAATCGATCGCGTATCTAGAAAAAATCATACAATCAATCCATACGGTTTACGCACGGGGCTTTAGACCCAGTTTCTTGGTAAAAACCCGGTTTCTTTGGCGAAGTGCGTAATTCCTGCCAAAAGTTTGATAAATTTGTCGAAGCCGCAACTGCGGAATGTCAAGTTTTGAAGCAAAAAAACTTGACATCCTACCCAGCGCCAACAACAATGAGAGTGAGGCTAAATATTGGACTCAAGCCATGAAACCGATTCGAGTCAATACCTCCGCGCTCATTCACCAACAAATAGAAGAACAGGGAGAAGGCTACTGGCGGTTATCTGATTTTTCTGGACTACCGCCAACAGCAGTCTGCAAAACCCTCTCCCGTATGGCAAAAGCAGGAACCCTAGAACGAGTTAACAAAGGACTATACTATCGATCGCGCCAAACACGCTTTGGCCCCAGCCACCCGTCTCAAAGTGAGATTCAAAAGTTACCAGTTGCTCAAACCTTCCAGCCCGCAGGACTTAGTGCTGCTAATCTGTTGGGATTCACCACTCAGAATTCGATACAAGGTGAATTTGCCACCTCAGCTAATAGCATTCCCCGCACAATTATTGGTTCACGCGCCAAAGTTCACACCCGCAGGCCAGAAACATGGAAACATCTCTCTAACACAGAAGCAGCCTTGCTTGATTTGTTGAGATCGAGGGCAAAGCTGAGCGAATTATCACCTGAACAAACTAAGCAACGCCTGCTAGAATGCTTCCGTGAAAGTAACCACTTTGAGCGTTTAGTAGCGGTAGCAGATGCCGAACCTCCCCGCGTCCGTGCAATGCTAGGCGCAATTGGTCAAGAACTCGGTAAAAGCCCTCAGCAACTCGAACAACTTCGTCAAAGCTTAAACCCGATTTCCCGGTTTGACTTTGGGATTTTGAGGAACCTTTGTTATGCAAAAGAATGGCAAGCAAATTGAAACTTTGTGAATCTCCCGATTTTCACGATGCTATCCTGGCGGCCAGAGAACACTTTGCCAACCTCAGTCTTACCGAAGCATTTATTGAAAAAGATTACTATGTCACTGAAGCGCTGCGAATTGTAGCGAATCAGTGGGCAACTCAAGTTATTTTTAAAGGGGGAACGAGCCTTTCAAAAGGATGGAAGCTGATTGAACGCTTCTCCGAAGATATTGACTTATTTTTAAACAAAGATGCGTTTACCCCGCCATACGGAGAAAATAGAGCTGACAAAGAGTTGAAAGCAATAGAAACCGCCGTCAGCCAGCATCCAAGATTAAAATTAAGCAACAACTCTCCATCCAAGCGGGGCATCTACCGGCACAGCTATTTCAGCTACCCTCAACAATTTGCTGGGATGGGGAAAATTAGCTCGCACCTGTTTCTAGAGATGGGAACTCGCAGCGGTACTTATCCGGTGCAAACAGTCCCGCTGTCCTCCTATTTGGCTGAATTTCTCCACAAAATTAACGATAGCCTTAATGCTGAAGATGAATCGTCTTTTTCGATGACTTTAAAGAATATCAGCAGCAGTGCCAAAATCTCTGCTACGGCAATTATCCAACATGGGAGGAAATAGAAGCTTGTTTTTCTGAACTGCGTAACCAACTTTAGTAATGGAGGACACGGCAATGCCGTTTCCCTACCCCAAAATAATCAATCTGACTCGATGAAATATATAACCATCGCCCGATTACTTGTAGGGAAACGGCACTGCCGTCTCCTAATTGTGGGTAATAGCAATTCCGATGTCACAGGATTTGATATAAGTCCTATTTCATATATTCAACCATCTGCTGTTCCAGCTTAGCCAACAATGTATCAACATCCGCCGCAGCTTCCTCAAAACAAACAGGAGGTTCCGGCTTAGGTTCAAATAGAATCAACTTAATTTGACCTTCCCCGATCGCCAAAATCGCTACTTCCTTCTCCGGCTTGTGAGCATTCAACACCCCTAAAATTTCCTGAATATGACTTTTTACTTGACGGTTCAACTCCTCAACCGCTTCTTTCTTACAATACACAAAACGCGAAGTTTCCCCAATATCAATTGCCAAAATATCCTCGCTTTCCTCACCCCTTTCCAAAAATAGCCCCCAAGCCAAAGCAGCCAATTCATGTTGATTAGCTTTCACAAACTTATCTAATTTGCGACGCCAGCTATTTTCGTTTGGTTTGGACTCAGGGCTATCAAATAGAAACATTTTCTCTTCTTGCTTGTAGAAATTAATATTTTACGGTTATTTGTGATTGGTTATTGGTCGTACCCTGAGCGTAGTCGAAGGGTCGAATAGTTATTGGTTATTGGTTATTAGAAGACTGTGAATAACTAATTACCAATGCCCAATGACCAATGCCCTATGCCCTATGCCCAATTCCCAATTTCCAATTCCCAAAACCGCTTCGTTTCTATTTTATACCAGATTGGACGCGCCAGAGCGACGCATAAACCCCATCATGTTCGAGAAGTTGTTCGTGCTGCCCCGATTCTACCACCAGCCCCTCATCCATGACAAAAATGCAGTCAGCATTACGGACTGTGGAGAGACGATGGGCGATCGCAATTGTAGTCCGATTTTTAGTAATTCGTTCGAGCGATCGCTGAATAGCCGCCTCAGTCTCATTATCCACCGCTGAAGTAGCCTCATCCAGAATCAAAATCGGCGGATTCTTCAAAACAGCCCTAGCAATAGCAATCCGCTGTCTTTGTCCCCCCGACAATTTTTGACCCCGTTCCCCCACAATTGTCTCATAACCATCCGGCAATTGCGCGATAAACTCATGGGCTTCCGCAATTTTCGCAGCGTCAATTATATCAGAATTAGTTGCATCAAAACTGCCATAAGCAATATTTTCTGCCACCGTACCGTGAAATAAAAATACATCCTGACTCACCAATCCGATCGCACGACGCAAATCTTTTAAATTCAGTTTATTTAATTCAATTCCATCGAGAGTGATTTTACCATACTGTACCTCATAAAGCCGCAAAATCAACTTGACCAACGTACTTTTACCCGAACCAGTGGCACCAACTATCGCAGTAGTTTTTCCCGCCATGAGCTTCAAAGAAAAATATTGTAAAATCGGTCTTCTTTGATTGTAAGAAAAAGTGACATTCTTAAATTCCAGCGCCCCCTTAATCGAGCTGATGGGCAATCGAATATCTCCAGTCCGAATTGCGATCGGAGTATCCAGCAAATCCATCGCCCGATTAGTAGAAGCCATCGCCCGCTGATACTGATCCAGAGTGTCCCCCAGCCGAGTCAGAGGCCATAGCAACCGCTGCGTCAAAAACACCAAAACGCTATAAGTTCCTACCGACAATCTACCTGCGACAACCTCCAAACCACCCAGAAATAGCGTCGCGATAAAACCCAAGAAAACGATAATCCGAATCAACGGAATAAAAGCAGCAGAAAGCACGATCGCCTTTCGGTTACTTTGGCGATAAGCCTCGCTTTGTATTTCTATACGCTGAGTTTCATAGTCTTCGGAAGTAAAACTTTTAATAGTAGTAATTCCGCTCAAATTATTCGACAATTGACCGTTCAAAAAACTCACCTTTTCCCGCACATCAGCATACAGAGGGGCGAGACGGTTCTGAAATGCGATCGAACCCCAAACAATAAACGGAATCGGCAGCATTGACAGCACAGCAACAGTCGGAGATGCCGCAAAAAAAGCTGCACCAATAATGATTACCGTGGTAATTACCTGAATCACATCATTAGCGCCGCCATCCAAAAAACGCTCCAGTTGATTGATATCATCATTCAAAATAGATATCAAGCCACCCGTGCTACGTTCCTCAAAGTA
Source organism: Tychonema litorale BBK16 (assembly GCF_021648855.1). Classification (GTDB taxonomy): domain Bacteria; phylum Cyanobacteriota; class Cyanobacteriia; order Cyanobacteriales; family Microcoleaceae; genus Microcoleus. The sequence continues at coordinate 11,620 of NZ_JAKJHX010000070.1, forward strand.
AGCTAATTCTAATTCTTGCAAATGGCTGTAAACTTCCAATCGCAAATCGTGCTGAATATTCTGAGCCAAATTCCGCCACAGGTAATCATAAGCATATTCAAAAATAGATTCCAATGTCCAAACAATGGCACTCAAAGCAGTGATAATTGCCAGTTGCCAAAAAACATCTTTTACGCCCCACTTAGCGATAACTGAATCTTCATGTTTCACCACCACATCAACCGCAATCCCAATTAATGCTGGTGGCGCTAAGTCGAAGAGTTTATTCAAAAAGGAAGAGATAGTTGCTAGCCAAGTTTGAAGACGGTAGCGGCGTCCGTATTTCAGCAACCGCTGCAAAGGATGGGTAGATTTAGGAGGATTTGGTGACAATTGATGATGGGGGTAATTGGGCAGTTTTTAGATTTTGCACTTACTCTCACAGCTTTAGAAACGGGCAAGATGCCCGTTCCACAATTAAGAATTTGTCTTGTGGAACGGGCTTCTAGCCTGTTCCTGACAACAATTCTTGAAAACAAACAAATAGCGTAGCTTACGCTTTAAAGGTTAACACAGGCTTCAGTTTAGCGACTACATCAACCATTTGTGCCTCTACTTGAGCGTCAATTACTGGTTGAATAGGCTTATAAGCAGCCGGTGCTTCTTCTATTCTGCGCTCTTCCCTTAAGGTAATGCAATCTATGCCATTTAAACCCAAAGCAGTATCACTTTTGTCAACACCTTCACGACTCATATCGAAACGCGATCGAGCTCTACCAGCACCGTGAGAAGCCGATCGCAAAAATCGATCGTTTCCCTTACCAACTAGCAGATAAGACGGCGCACCCATTGAACCAGGTATGATTAATGGCTGTTCGAGATAGGCGGGACAAGCACCTTTACGAGTCACCCAACCAGCACCTTCAGCTAAAGTGATATTGTGAGGTAAATCGTAGACTAAAGGAGCTTCTATATCGCCGAAAACTTGCCGCAAACGCAGTCGCAAAAGTTCTGCTAACAGCAAACGATTGACGAAACCATAGTTAGCAGCAGTTGCTTCCGCTTGCAGATAACTGTGGACAAGTTCGGGATTTGCTGAGAGTGATAGCGGGAAAAGCTCTGACTCTGGATATTTGAGGTTTTTTGGCCAAGCATCACGGGCCCAATCGCGCCACATTCCACCGATATATTTACCCACATTTCGCGAACCGGAGTGAATCATGAAAGCGATTTGTCCCGATCGCACACCCCAATTATAAGCCCTAGCCTTGTCCACAACTTCATCAACCACTTGAATTTCCACAAAGTGATTGCCGCCGCCGATAGTACCCAAGCCGCCATCCCTGACTAAGCCGTCGTTTGGGACTAATTCTGGGGGAGCCCATTTGATATCGCCATTCATCGAACCGCCGAGAAAAGTGCGATCGGACTCTTGCGCCAACTGCTCGAAATCTGAATTGATCGCACTACCAGTTGCGTTGTCCAGCATAGCATCCAGCCATCCAGGAATCCCGTGTTGGAACATAGCGCGAGCAGTTTTTGCAGTCATGCTGACATCGCGAGTACCGAAAAAGTAATCGCCTTTCATCAATTCTACAAACCGATCGCGTTTTGCTAAGAATTGTGCGATCGACAAATCCGCAACGTGTAACCGCATCCCACAGTTTATATCCGAACCGACAGCCGCCGGAATCACCATTCCTGCTGTTTCTACAATAGAGCCGATCGCGACACCTGAATCACCTGGATGGAAATCTGGAGTAGCGCAAGTGCGACAAACACAACCACCTTGAGGATGGCAAACATTCGCCAGATTTGCTAACTGTTTCAGCGCCTTTGCTTCCACCGGAAAATCTTCTGGAAGCAAGACTTCTGCGATTGTGGAACTATCGTCATTTAATCCATCTTCCTGTGTGACACTAGCATCTTGCCACTGTTCTTTCAAAGAACTATTGAGAGAAATGGAGTAAACTTTGTTGTTGTAACTAACATCAAGACCTTGCCGAGACAGAGCTCGCAAAAGCCTACTCAAGTTTTTTGGCTGCTGCATAAAAAGTAAGTTGTGGTCTGCATAGCAAACCCCACCAAGTGAAGAGATGTTGTAGATAATCAAAGACTTTGGTTCAGCAGCCGCAATCTTTTTGGAGAGAAAGTTGAAAGGCAACTTTTCTAATTAATAAAATCATGACACATCATTTTTGATCTGTCAATAAATTTCAGATCTCCTCTACTCCTCTACTTCTACTCGTTACCAGGCTCTGCATCGAATTCTCCAATTATCAGAGCGAGGCAGAGCCTTTGGAAATCGGTTCCCAGGGAGAGCCTAGGAACGAGTTATTCCCAATTCCCCATTCCCCCATTCCCAATTCCCCATTCCCAATTCCCCATTAAAGAAAATATCTAACCGTTGTTACTACCCGACTTTTTTTAGCCCGCAAAGCCGCCTTCAAGAAGAAAGCAGTTTGATTGTGCAGCAATCCCTCCCACCAATTTCGCGTTACAAAAGCCGGAATAATCAGCGTTAAGAATACCCCCGGACGTTGTTCTTCAAACAAAGTCAAAAAGTGAGTCAAAGGCTCACCAACCGAACGATAAGGCGATTCCAGAATTTCCAAAGGAATGTCAGACTGCAAATCTTCCCAAGCTGCTTGCAATTTTGCGCGATCGGTCAAACCAATATCTACATGAACTGCCACAACTTCATCTGCAATCAAACGAGCATAATCTAGGGCATCAAAAGTTCCCCGGTGTAACTGTCCAACTAATACAACTGCCGGATGTGTCACCGTCTTAACTTTAGGTCTGGCAGGATAAGATATAGGTTCTATCCCTTGAATGTTCAAGCGAGCCGCTACATAGCGATAGTGTCGGCTAATAGCTAAAAATAGACTAACTACAAGTGGAATGGTTACAACAACAACCCAAGCTCCCAAAATAAATTTTGTGGCGACAATTACGCTCAAAACCAGTGTAGTTGCTACTGCACCAATACCGTTCATTATCGCACTGAGCTGCCAACCTTTACCTCGCTCTTTCAACCAGTGAATTACCATTCCCGATTGGGATAAAGTAAAAGAAGTAAAAACGCCAACTGCATAGAGCGGAATCACCGCCGTAGTATCGCCTCGGAAGATGATAAGTAACAACGCAGAACAGAGACTCAGCAAAGTAATTCCATTAGAATAAACCAGCCGATCGCCCAAAAGCGACAACTGTCTCGGCAAAAAACTATCTCTCGCCAAAAAATAACAAAGTCGAGGAAAATCAGCATAACTGGTATTCGCAGCCAACAGCAAAATCAACAGAGTTGATATCTGCAAATAGTAGTAAGATATACCGACACCAAAAATGTCTTTTCCCAATACAGAAAGGACTGTCTCATGTTCACTAGGAATCACATGATAAACATTAGCTAAGTAACTAATTCCCACAAACATCAGTCCCAGAATCACCCCCATATAAGTCAAAGTCAGTCGGGCATTTTTCCATTCAGGAGGCTTAAAAGCTAACACCCCATCTGATATAGCTTCCACTCCTGTCAAAGCAGTACAACCCGCCGCAAACGCCCGCGCGATCAGAAATAATCCCAAAGGTTCCTTCGCTGGAATATTTTCTAATGTCGATAAAACATGACCTGTTGCCTGTTGGTATAAACCGCAGCCAATCAAGATAAAAATCCCAACAATAAAGGCATAGGTAGGAACCATAAATATATTCCCAGATTCCCGCAATCCCCTAAGATTGGCAAACATGATAAGGACAACAAAAACTAAGCACAGTTCAACAGTATAAGGGTGCATTGATGGAACTGCTGAAGTCAAAGCTGCTACCCCAGCCGAAATACTCACGGTGACGGTGAGGATGTAGTCAATCATCAGAGAAGCTGCTGCGATCAAACCTGGATAAATACCCAAGTTTTCTCGCGCCACAATGTAAGCGCCGCCACCGTTGGGGTATGCTTTAATTGTCTGTCGATAAGAAAGTGCAACGATCGCCAACAGTAAAATAATAATGCCAGAAATAGGCAGCGATAAACTCAAACTGCTACTCCCGGCTAGTAATAATACCAGCAGAGTTTCTTGAGTAGCATAGGCAACAGAGGAAAGTGCATCGGAAGCAAGAACAGCTAATCCAGTAGCGTTGCTCAACCGTTCGTGAATCGATGCACTGGTGGGGAGAGATTCACCCAGTAAAACTCGCTTCAATCGAGAATAAGTATACATTTAAAGCCAATATATAGACATTGACGATCATAATGTAGACGGGGACATTAGCAAGTAAATTTTGACCCATGTTTTCAATGATGAAGCAATTCGCCCTCAAGAATCTGGCCGCGTCCGTTTTCAAAGCACTTGATGGTCTGCAAGATGCGATCGAGACATAACTTTTGTACCTGGGGATGTGGTTCGTGTTGTCGGCATTGACAACATTACCTTGATTGTCGCAGCCTAGCTGGCGATGGAGTAACGACCCTAGCCATCAGTTTTTTGCATCTCAAAGTTCAGCCAAACTTATAATCGGGAGCCAGCAATCATGACTTTTGACAATTCCGAAAAAGCGATCGTCGATGAAGCAATTCGCCCTCAAGAGTCCGGCCGCGTGCGCTTCCAAAACATTTGGTGGCCTGCAAAATGCGAGCAAGAGATGACTTTTCAACCGGGTGACGTGGTTCGCGTCATCGGAATTGACAACATTACTCTGATTGTGGCAGCCTAGCTGCTGATCGAGCCAACGAATCGAGTCCTGCAAGTTTTTGCCTCTCAAGAATCCGACGAATCTGCACTCAGGAGTCCTAAAGTTATGAGTCTCAGCCATTTGAAAAAAGCAGTGGTAGAAGAAGAAATCCGTCCAGGCAAATCCGGTCGCGTCCGCTTAAATCTCATACAGCGATTATTGGGATGAAAAATCTCACATTTTTATCCCAAAGCAGAAGGTAGAAGCGCGGACTCGATCCATCCCAAAATTAAGTAAAACTTATCTTCAGGAAAAATTTATCATGTCTACTATACAGCAAAAGGTGGGTCAGCAAAATTAAATTTCATACTGATTGTGATGTCGTTAAAGTCACCTTTAGCAACAGCACTTGGGGAATCTTCCATGCCAAAACGATTAGTTCCTAGGGAAATAATATGGCTTGAGCGATCGAGATTAGCTTCCTTGTAAGCAAAATAAGTCGCTGACGATCGCTGTTGCGAATCGAAAGTTGTCATATACGGCGCGTACAACTTCCCGCTATCCAACAGATAGCTTCCAGAATTACTCAGTTGACCTTGATTTAAAGCACTCGTGTCAAGCTCAATTTTCTTTGACTTAGATAGAACAACATTCGCGTAATTTGGGTTTTGGGCCGTCACAATTTCACCCGTTAACGGATCTTTGACATCACCTTTCTTGTTGAGGACTTCGTAAAGTCCAATCCGATGGGTCAAACCATTAGGCTGGGGACTTTTAGTAATGTCGATGTCTGCTTTGATTTTGCGATCGACAATTGTGGAAGTATCCAGAACATTGCGCCCCTTAGTCTGGCGATGGCCAATGATATCCTGAAAGCTCTCTACAGGCCCATTTAAGGCGATCGCCCCTCCCGAACCGTCAGAAAACTGAAAAGACAAACCATCAGCACTTGGCTGTGCAGAAAACTGAGGGTTTTGGAATGAGAACTCGATCGGAGGATTAGCATCCAAAATTGACCCGCCACCAACTTTATAGATAGCTAATCTCTCCGTGGTTTCAACAGGAATATTTCGGGAGGTATTAGTAGCACTGGGAGAATTATTAGCAGTGGTATTGAATAAAACGATCGCTCGTTTCCGCACTGCTTCTAAGTAGCCAATATCTGTAGGCAGAAGACCATTCACCCGATTATTAGCATCATCAACAGCAAACACGCCATATTCAACAGGTTGATTGCTCGGTTTTCCAGCCGCGAACAAAAGATTAATCCCTACACCGGGCGTATTGGATTTGTTATTGACAGCTACAATCCCATTAGTGGCATTTAAAGAGACAGATAGCTGTGGTGTATCTTTAAACAGACCAGTGAGCAGATCTACACCGTCTTTCTGACCCTGGTATACACCCGTTAGCGGATCGCTAGCCGACGATGTACGAACCGAATCAATTCGGATCTGAGAAACGGTTTTATCTGAGAGTCCATTACCTTCCAGAAGTGGCGAAAAATTTGCAAAAAAATCTTTCGTGTACTGTGCCTCTAAGTGATTGGTTAATGCTGCTCCACCAACATACTTCTCGTAAAAAAAGTATTGGTTTGGTTGCAAAGGATCTTCATAAAACTCAAAAGCGAGATTATTAGATTGTTCGGTGGCTTTAGTTTTTTTTGTCAGATCGTCTACCAGAGATCTGATTCGATCGCGAGTTCCTGCCTTGGCTTTAAATTTGCCAGTTAAAACTTTCGGACTGTTGACTTCTGTATCCGTTTCGATTATATCAATTGTCGGAGAATTAACTACAGATCCAATTGACTTTAGTCCCTGCTCAAATTGCTTGTAACTATCCGATTTTTGATACTTATCTAAGTCAGAATACTTGTTCCATTTTTCAATCAATAGCAAATTTTGAGGATTGTTGGGATCTCGGTAAAAATCAGTGGAGGAATTACCGTTCTGTTGTTCAGTATTTTTATCGTAATTGCTGACTAAACTTAGCAATTGCTGAGAATTAGCGGCTCCAGCAGAAATACTCAATCGCTTGATAGGCGCTGGATCTAGCGGAATATTAAACTTAACTGACTTACTGGGAGTATTGGGGGCTGGTGGGGCATAGGTTGGACTTGGGGGCGGACTGGGGATAGGTTGAGTATCTTCGGGAATGGCTGGGTTCCAATTACCTCCATTCGCTAAATAACTTCCAAAATTCTGGCTCAGCGAAACATAGTAATTGGGGAATTGGTTGAAAGCATCTGTCAATCTTTGCTGGTTGTCAATAGACGCTTGTGAACCAGGATTTTTATTATAAAGTGAGCCAATCCCAGCCGCTTCATTGGCGGTATCACCAAAGATGCCAATACCATTTTTGAAAAAAAATTGCTCAATACCTCCCGGTGTCGCATTTTGATCCTTTCTAGACCAAATCGTTAAAAAAGTTAGAGGTTCTTTAGTAGGGCTGGCATTTCTGTAGTTGTGGGTATATCCGGCTGGTAAGAAGCCAATTTGCCCTGGAGTCAGGTGTACGTAGTAGAAGTCTTCAATTTTAGGAATACCATTTTGCCCGGGAATTTCTCCGATTTTATAGGGAGTTTTATTAGCAACGGGTAACCAAGCATCCATTTCCCCTTGCAATAAAATGAACCATTCATCTTCAGCCCAGTGAGTGTGAGGAATCGGACCAGTATTGTAGGGAGTAACAGTCAGTCCCATAGTGTAAGGTCGAGCCTGAGATGAAGTTGAAATAGCCGTTAAATCAACGGGCAAACCTTGTTGAGTTTGGGGATTTAATGCTTGTACAGCAGCCTTGCTGACGCTGGTCATTAAAAATTGTTGCGATTCGCCGGCAGGAAAAGAGTCCCACTGATTTGAACCAGGGCTAGTTTCCTGTTGCAATCCTGTATAAAATGATAAATTTTTCCCGTTAGGATCGCCACTAGGTTCCTTTAAAACATTCGAGTAAGAGAAGTTTTTGGGAATTGGCAATCCAATATTTTTAGGCCATTGGAATTGAGGAGCTTGATTGTAGGGTGCATTGGGATTATATCTGTCCTCTTTAGAGAAACTAGGCCAGCTAAATCCTGGGGGTAGTTTGTCAGTAGTGGTGCTGGTATTCTGAGTATTGTCCTCAGTGTGGTCGTGACCAGCGTGGCTAGCTTTGCGGGTGTCATTGTGTTCGATTTCTAACATGATTGCTTAATTGCCAAAAAAGTTTATGCAGGAAATTTTAGAACGTGAGTTGGAGGGGCTCGAATAATTTCACAAGGCGAGAAGATCGTCGAACTCACGTTTCACTACTGTGCCGATCGCATTTGAGCGACTATCTCATTCAACACCCCAAAACAACCAGCTACTTTATTGAAGCCAGCATAAACACACATAAACAGCAGTAATTCTTCAATCTCCTCATAAGTAGCTCCCTGCTTGAGAGCCATAGAGACGTGAGCTCCAAAGGGGTTCCCAGGGCCAACTTGATCCTGATTCACTACATCTACAGCAATAGTAATCAGAGCTTTTGTTTTTTGATCGATGTGTGGTAATCCCCAGGCTTCTCCAGCCACTCTGGTTACAAAATCACCAAATTTGGGATTGATTCCCTTCAGTCCTTCTTGCAGCTCTAAATCATCCAAAACTGCATTTTTGTAATTTTCCATGAGGCTTTACCTTCCTAACTAAACTTTACTACGTAGGCATTTCTAAGTAATCTAGGATTTACGCCAATTTTCAGAATTGGTAGAATCAGCGGTCAACTATCAACTGTCAACTATTATTTAGGCAACTCATAAGCAACACTGTTAGTGGTATAAACTCTAACAAGCAGAGAACCCTTAATAATTTCTGAAAATTTGGCCAGCAGCGGCTGAACGTAAGGCTGCTTTAAATGCTCCCTTAAAGCTGTGCGATCTTTCCACTCTTCGTAGTAGATGAAAGAATTTTTTGCTGTTGGCTGCTCGTAAAATCCGTAGCTGATACAACCTGATTCAGCTCGCGTAGGAGCGAGAGCAGCAGTTGCTAATTTCAGAAATAGCTCCCGCTGTTCGGGTTTGACTTCAAATCGATTGGCTACAACTAATGGCAGAGTGACATTACTATCCTGTTGCCTGTTTGATGGAACCTGACTCAAGCCTGAAGTGCTGAATATTGTTGTGCAAACAAAAGCGGCTAAAAAGAGCCAAAGAACCTTACTGATGCCTCGGAAGCTTTTAAAAAAATATGCTTTTAGCATTTTTTGCATCTGTATTTGATGGTTGCGGAGGTAGTAATTTGAGTAGTGAGCTGGTACAACCCACCTAAGATGCCTCTGACAGAGGCTTTAGATTTTAGCAAAACTGCTTGCTAAAATCTAAAATCTTTTCTACTAAGGCTATCAGGCGCTTTCGAGTCCGATAGAATCATAATCGTCAACGGCAATGACACCTTGTATAAATCCGGTTTTTTCCAAGGTATCAAGGATCATTTCTTGAGCGCCAACGACGTAAATATCGACATCAACTCCCATTTTTTGTTTGGCGAAGATCAGGACTCGCAGCCCCGCACTCGCCATATAGTCTAACCCTTGCAGCATCAGCACTAAATGTTTGGGTTTGTTGACAGCCGCTTTCTCAATCTCGTCTTTGAATATCTGTGCAGAACTTGCGTCTAATTCGCCAGTCAATGTAATTTTTGCAGCATCACCTGATGATTCTAGAGTTGCAGTGAAAGCCATAATTTTTTGTCCTTTTGAAGATGTTTGTGAGTGGGATTAAGTTGATGATGAGATTACTTGCCGACTAAGATGACGATCGAGCGATCGCCCAAAAGAATACCGTGCTGGTTTTCTAATTTGGGTTCCGTTCCCGGTTCCCAAATATCATCTGGAGACGTGCAGCCGGTATTCACAGAAATGTGCCATCGCAACTGTTCCGGCAAACCGGGAATTTCAAACCAGTTCGCCTCCCAGTGCATATTGATCGCGACATAAATGTAGTTATCTTCAACACTTCCTGCTTTCGCGTGTTTGCCGCAAAGCAGGAAGGCGATGGTGCGACAACTGGGAGACCAATCTGCGTTCCAGGCTTTGGTGCCGTGCCAAGTGATATCTGCATAGCCGCTGCCCACATAGTCCCGGTTCTGGAAGTGATATTTATTTCTCAGTACGGGGTGAATGTTGCGGAAGGCAATGCTGTTTTTGACGAAGCGAAATAGATTGGCGTTGGTTTTTAATAAATCCCAATCCAGCCAATTGAGTTCGTTATCGTGGCAGTAGGTATTGTTGTTGCCATTTTGACTGCGACCGAGTTCATCGCCCATTAGCAGCATGGGCACGCCTTGGCTGACCATCAGCATCGCGATCGCATTTCGCATTTGGCGCGATCGCAAAGCATTAATTCCCGAATCCTCCGTCCACCCTTCTGCGCCGCAATTCCAACTGTCATTATCATTGCAGCCGTCGTTATTATTTTCGCCGTTAGCTTCATTATGTTTGTCGTTATAAGACACCATATCAGCTAAGGTAAAACCGTCATGCGCCGTAATGAAATTAATTGAAGTAGCGGGGCCGCGGCCTTGACTCTCGTAGAGATTGGGTGAACCTTGCAAGCATTGTGCCGCATCCCCGACAGTGCCATCTCCTTTCAAAAACTTGCGAATATTGTCGCGGTATTTACCATTCCATTCCGCCCAACGCCCGTAAGCAGGAAATGAACCAACCTGATACAAACCACCCGCATCCCAAGCTTCAGCAATGAGTTTGCACTTCGCTAAAATTGGGTCAAATGCCAGTGTTTCCAGCAATGGCGGATTAGATAGCGGATAGCCCCAAGCATCGCGACCTAAAATAGCTGCTAAGTCAAATCTGAAGCCGTCAATGTGATATTCACTTGCCCAGTAGCGCAAGCAATCCAACACAATATTGCGGACGATCGGATTATTACAATTCAGCGTGTTGCCACAACCGCTGAAGTTAAAGTAATAACCTTCCGGGGTTAACATATAGTAGGTTTTGTTATCCAGCCCCCGGAATGAGATTGTCGGGCCGCGTTGATCCCCTTCTGCTGTGTGGTTGAAGACGACATCTAAAATGACTTCAAGGCCATTTTTGTGCAGTTCTTTGACGAGGGCTTTGACCTCATCTACCTGCATTCCTAATTTCCCAGTGGCGGCATAGCCAGCTTTGGGTGCAAAGAAACCGACGGTACTGTAGCCCCAATAATTGACTAGCAATTCTCCCGTGATGGGGCTGGGGCGAGAGTGTTCAAATTCGTCAAACTCATAAATTGGCATGAGTTCGATCGCATTAACGCCCAACTCTTTAAAGTAGGAAATTTTTTCGCGGATGGCGGCAAAAGTTCCCGGATGTTTCACGCCGGAGGAAGGATGCTTGGTAAAACTGCGGACGTGCATTTCATAGATAACCTGATCCTCCGGTGCAATCTCCAGAGGTCGGTCATTTTCCCAATCAAAGTCATCAAAACTAATTCGCGATCGATGTTGATAAATATCATTCCAATCCGGCGCTACGCCCCAAATATCTCGGCCGCCAATAATTTTGGCATAGGGATCTAGGAGAATTTTGGTTTTGTCAAAGTAATGACCTGCTTGGGGGTTGAAAGGGCCGTCCATGCGATAGCCGTATTCGATGTTTTCGTAATCGATGTCGAATACAGTCATGGTAAAGACATTGCCAATGCGGAACTCTTCGGGAAAGGGAATTTCGGCAAAGGGTTCTTTAGCGTGTCTTTTAAACAGCACTAGCGTGCAGGATGTGGCATAGCTGGAAAATACGGAAAAATTAACTCCTCCGGGTATCAGACTTGCTCCGAAAGGCATCGGGCGACCTACACGCAGTTTAAAATCGCCGTGTTTGTGAGTGGGGTGAATGTCTATTCGTTCCATTACCTGTCCTACTAATTTAAAATTCTGAACAGCGATCGCACCTGGAAAAAACCAAATTTTGACCTGATTTAATTGACTTTACTGCTTACTTCAGAGCCGCTATTCCTGCATCTAACGTGTCGCAAGTTGTAAAAAAGCTGAGAAATCCTGTTACGTCCATTGTATCTTTAATTTCCTCAGCAACCCCCACCAATACAAGTTTGCCTTCTTGAGCCGATACCAGCCGATAAAGTGACAGCAGCATCCGTAAGCCAGCACTAGACATATAGGGAACTAGAGTCATATCTAAGAGAATTTTACTCCCAGGTTTTGCCAGAGTCAGCACCTTTTCTTGAACTCCTAGTGCGGTACTAGCATCGATATCTCCATCCAACTTTACAACTGTTATTTCGGCTGTTTTACTAATTGCAATATCCACGATAAACCTCTTTGTAAATGAATGAGATAGTCCTGAGAGTCCTGGACGAAAGAGTGGTCAGAAACCGGGTTTTTTGCGACAAGATTTCGTTACAATCCGTAAATTTGCTGAAAAACCCGGTTTCTTTGGCGGAGTATATCAGCCCTGAAAACTGCTGATTACACCGGCACAATCTGCACTTTGACTTTCACCCGCTCTTTGGTATCCGGCAACTGAACGGTTAAGTTATCTGCGTCGAAGTTGCTGTAGGGTTGTCCGTCGATTTCACAAGCACCAATTTTGATACTTCCGGGGGGCAAAATATCAGGTGAAACTCGCAAGATATTGTCTTTAAATCCTCCCGGCATTGGCTTGAAGTAGAAGTCCATCGGCTGCTTAGTAATCAGCAGGTTGGTGTAAACCGCCGATAGGTAGCACAGTTCGGTGGAGTGATAGCCAGACATGGAGTGAGAGCCTTTGAATCGCTCATTTCCCAGCAAGTAGGGCAATCCGTTGGCTAAAGTATTGAAGTAAACAGCACCGTCGTCATGATCCAGGAAGAACGCACTGTAGAAGGCCGCGGCTTCGCGAGCGTGGCGCAAGTATTCTGGGTTTTGAGTTAGTCCGCTGAGGATTAAGTAAGCTAAGATTGCTTGTTCTTGCTGCCACCAAGCTTTGCGATCGTGCCAGACAAAGCTGTGCTGTTCTTCATCTGGTTGGCGCATCCGTTCGACGACATCGTACCAGCCGCCACGTTGGCGATCGCTACCTACATCGGGCATGAGATCCGCAATCTTTTCAGCCAATTCTTTGTAATTATCTTTGGCTTTCAGCGATTGCATCCGCATCAAATTCCAGGAAATCTTCAGGTTGTGACCGACAACAGCGCGGTCTTGTTGCCAGCCCCAGATTTTGTCAGGAGTCCAATCTTCATTGAACTTTTCTTGAACAAACGGGCTGGTTTCGTACTCAGGGAAATACTTGGCGATCGTGTCAAAAGTGTCCTCTAAAAAGTCGGCGTATTTCTGGTCGCCTGTTGCCAGATACAGGTTAATTAAATACGCAGGTGCGTGGTCGCCGACTGAGTTCCAATTTTTGCGAGCGCGGTTGCGACCTAGGGACTCGGCACGGGCATCAAGGGAGAGGGCATCAACGTGGGAGAAATAACCGCCTTGTTCTTTGTCTATGAAGAACTTGTCAAACAAATCGACAGTCATTTCGGCATCTTTGAGGATGCGGGGGTCGCCAGTAATTCGGTAAGTTTGAATCGGGCCGGCAAGAGCGTAAATTTGTTCGTAAGCGGGGATGCAATCGTAGTCGTCGCTAAACTCAGAAGTGAGCAGTTTTTGTTCCCGCTGTCCTTTGACCCGTACCCCGTGATACCAGTAAATCAGGTTTTCATCGGGGTCGTAAAACCTCATGTGATCGCGCAGGTATTCAGTACCTTTTTCAGCGGCTTCTAAAAAGCGGTCTTCACCTGTCATTAAAAAAGCTGAAGCAAACCCATAAACCAAGCGGGAAACGGTGTCAGTTTCTTGCAAGTAGTCGTCTTGCTTTTTGCTACCGGACAGATTTAGCATCGTCCGATATTCTTTATAGTCAATCGGCTGCTTGGGGTAGTTAAATTGCCATTTCAGGTAGCTATCGGCGATCGATCGCACTTGCTTAATCCACCAATCCTGTTCTTCGTGGCGATATTGTTGCGACCCTTCACCGGCAAAAACTAAAGATTTGGCTTCAAATTTGTGTCCTTCACCGTGAGGGTAGAAGACACCGTAAGCGAAGACGTGCTGGCCGGGGTGCAGCAATTCTGCAAACCTTTCCGTAGCGCTGATGTAAGATTCTTCTAGGTTTTGGGTAATGCGGCCGTAAGTAGTTTCGGTCAGGTACGCAGTATATTCGCGACCGTCTGATGTTTTGATGCCGAAGCTTTTGTCGCTGCGGTTGAACTTAGTAACATATCCTCCGATCATGTCGGAGAATGAAAAATTCATCCGTTCCATTATTTTTCCTCTGTTAATTGATGAGAATTGTTTGCCAGATCGTCTGTATTTTTACTTCTTTTCAATCTCTTTGACAAAAACCTCCATGAATAGACCGACTACTCCTGGATGCTTCCCTGTAATCAAATTGCCATCTACCACTAAGTCAACGGTGACTTCATTCTCTTCGTCGTAAACGACTTCTGCGCCGGCATTTTCCACATCGCAGATGATGTTGTGAGCACAGGTCACTTTCCGCCCTTTCAGTAAGTCTGAGTCGGCGCAGAAAAGCCACAAACTGTGACAGATTGTGCCGAGCTTGACACTTTCTGCCTGCATGGATTTTCTGAGGAATTCTACTGCCGGTGCTTGATTCTTTTGACCTTTTTTAACTTTGGCCTCATATCTTAGGCGATCGGTAGCGTAAGCGCCAATTGCAATGATGCCTTTGTAGGCAGAGGGAGCGATATCATTGACTTCTGTAGTGACAGTGACGTGCTCTTTAACTGTATCATCTTCTGGGTTCGATCCGAAAGTTAATTGTTGATTTCCCCACAAGTGAGAAATATACTCGACTTCGTAACCGTGTTTCGGGAAAAATTCATTGAATTCCCGATATTCCGTAGGATCGAAATGTTCTTCGATCAGAACACCAATTTTGCCCTTGCTTTCAGTTGCCATGCCTACAAACTCCTTGCGATCGTAAACTATTTGAGGTTGATAATTGTCCTCTGACATAGAAGCCCCTGACGGAATTCCTACATCTCGTAACCAGACAATAGGAGGTATTTAGGCCTTGATTAGCTTTAAAAGTGAATCAGGGGCAAAAACATCTCGGTAGAAAGTCAATTGTTCGGTTTTGAGGTAGCAGCCACCTCGGTTGCCGCGCCGCACCCAAGTGACATTGCCTTTGGCTAGAGTTTCGTTAGTTTCGTCGTCCACACACTTCCATTCAAAGTAAGTGTGTTCTCCAAAAAACATCACAATCGGCCAGCACATTGTCACCCCTGGCTGTGCAATTAAAGCCCACCAGTGTTTCTCGCGTTCTTTTTGTTTGTCCAAGCCGCGATAGGGGCCGTCTTGGCACAAATAAACCAAGTCTTCGCGATATTCACCTGTTAAGATGTCACCCCGGCATTGTCTTAATGCCTCGCAGTGAGTCGGCCACCATTCCTGATTTTCTTTTTCGATTTGTTCGAGGGTATAATCTGAGCTAATTTCGGGCAAGTTTTCTTCCTTCATTGCCACAATTTTCTCGGCTAACTCAATCATTGTTTGCTTAAGTTCGTCCGAAACCAATCCAGGTTTTGAATAGTCTGCTATCAAGCCTTTATAGTAGTTGATTCGAGTCATTAGTAACTCCTTAGTGGTGAATAAAGAACAATACTTTCAGTAGAACTGAAAACCCCGTTTCCTAAAATTTAATTAGGATGTGCCGGGGATTTTCCGTCGCACTGCTAGCAAGGTAATGTCATCAAACTGCGCTGCACAGTCTATATGGGTAAACACATCGGTTTTCATACGTTCTAGTAATTCGGATGCTGAGGAATAAGGCTGATTTAGGAGTGAAAGCACTCGCTTTTCTGTGAAAAATTCCCTGTTGGGGCTGCGGGCATCAGTAAGACCATCTGTGTAACCAAATAGAATATCTCCCGGTTCAAGCTGAACCTGCTGAATTTTAAACTTCATATTTGGCATCATTCCTACGGCGGGGCCCGTAGATTTGAGGGCAGTCTTGATCCCAGAAGCATTGATAATTAAAGGTGATTCATGCCCGCCGTTAATATAGGTTAATAAACCTGTTTCTGGATTGAGTACGCCGAAGAACATTGTGGCAAACATACCGGTTTCACCATGTTCTTCACTAATGTAGTTGTTGGTAATCTCAATGGCCTGGAGAGCTTGCCTTTGATATAAGTCAAATTCTAATTCCATTCCGGCTGTACTATCCTTTGCTTCTCGATCGCAGAACTGAAAATTTGTTCCTCCCGAAAACAGCCGAATAAAGCTGCGAAATAGCCCCA
>NZ_JAKJHX010000071.1:0-181 GCF_021648855.1 Tychonema litorale BBK16
GGTGTTTGGATGGTTTGGGCGATCGGCTCAACGGTAACAGGTGTTGGTGTTTGGATGGTTTGGGCGATCGGCTCAACGGTAACAGGTGTTGGTGCAGGTGTTGGTGCTGGAATTGGCGCAGGTGTTGGTGCTGGAATTGGCGCAGGCGTTGGTGCTGGAGTTGGTGCTGGAGTTGGTGCTG
>NZ_JAKJHX010000071.1:281-27443 GCF_021648855.1 Tychonema litorale BBK16
GAGTTGGTGATGGAGTTGGTACTCGTATAGGTACAGGCGTTGGTGCTGGAGTTGGTGATGGAGTTGGTACTCGTATAGGTACAGGCGTTGGTGCTGGAGTTGGCGCAGGTGTCGGTGCTGGAGTTGGGGCTGGCGTTGGAGTTGGGGCTGGCGTTGGAGTTGGTGCTGGCGTTGGTGCTGGCGTTGGTGCTGGCGTTGGTGCTGGCGTTGGTGCTGGTGCTGGTGCTGGCGTTGGTGCTGGTGCTGGTGTTGGTGCCGGAGTTGGTGAAATAGGAGAAGCGGTAAGCTTAATTGTGGTCGGCTGTGTTATCTGTTCTTGAGGCTTACTATTACTGTAACTTCCATAGGCAATGACATTTGCCTTAGAAGGCCCTCCCGTGGCAATGATGCCAGCGGTACCGTTGACTTGGTTATAGTCGGGGCCGACGGTGAAAAGAGTGTTCGAGGCTGCGTCACCCTGGCGAATGGTGATATCGCCAGCGTTAGCACTGGTGGTTGTGGAGGCGGAAAGGCTGCAACCGATCGCGCAATTGGGTTCTGACTTGAAAGTACCTGTGGCTCGGAAATGACGGCCTGCGGTAATGTCAATATTTCCTCCGGCTGTTCTACCTTCGGTGTTGATGTAGGTGACTTGGGCATCGTTGCGGGCGCTGAGGGTGACTGAACCGCCTTGTTTATCTTCTGAATGGGCGTCTATGTTCCCTGTTTGAATGCTTAATTCTGCTGAAATTGCAATGTCTGCGGCGTTACCGTTTTTGTCGCTGGATGAAGCATTGATATTGCCTGTCTGTACTGTTCCTGTACGGCTGGTGACGGTGATTTTGCCACCGCTGCTGTTGATCGAGTGGGAGTCGAGATTTCCGCTGCGAATGTCGCCTTTGGCTTCGATCGCGATCGCGCCTGTTTGCGAACTCGTCAAGTTGCCAGTTGTCAGGTTGTTGGCTGCTTGAATGGCGATCGCGCGAGCATTTGCACCTTGTACAGCCACATCGCCCGCTGCTACTACTTGATTCGAGGCTGTGAGTACAATTTGACCGCTAGCATTGACGCTGACACCTGTGGCGTTCGCCCGGCCGATACCTGTGAGCAATTGTGGTAAAGATGCGATCGGCAATGTCGAAGTTATTTGCCCTGTTGCTGATGGTGGCTTGATTTCCAAACTTAGCAAATTGCCTTCCTGAACCAAGCGCACTACATTTTGTCCCGGCACCGAGGCTACAGTAATTTGACCGTTTGGGGCCGAGAGAGTGCCACTGCTGACAACCGTACCGCCGAGCAATGTTAAATTTTGACCTGACTTGACTGCTAAGTCAGCCGTGTTGATAATTGCTCCTGCTTGAGCGGCACCGAAGTTGAAAGAGTTGGGCGTGCCGGTGAGGGAGGTGTAGTTATTGATACCTGTGGCGTTAAATGAGTTAGAACCAAGCCCGATCGACGTGGCAGTAGTTGCGGTGAAAGCCGCCGGTACGTTTAAGCTGGCATTGTTGCCAAATATAATCCCAGAGGGGTTCATTAGAAACAGATTAGAATTGCCACCACTAACTTGAATTAAGCCATTAATCAGAGAGGGGCTGCCGCCACCTATGCGACCCAATATGTTGCGAATGTTGGGGTTTGATATAAAGTTAGCAATCTGATTTTGTGACAATCCGAATTGTTCAAAACTGTGGAAGAGATTTGCCCCATCGCCTGATAATTTTCCGCCTTGGATGTCGAAGCGAGTTTGTGCGGGGGTTCCGGTTTGGGCTGCGGGTGTAACAGTAGTCCCTGTTCCGTCTAGAGCTGGAACAATTGTTTGGGCTTGCGCTTTTGCAGATAAGAAATAAAAATTTACTAGGACAATTTGCAGACAAATTGCTAATTTAGTTATGCTTTTTTTTGATATAGCTTGGGGATTTTTTTGATTACTTTTTATGGTTTTCATCTTCTTTTAAAAATTCACCTAGATAAGTTTTAAGTAATATTGGTTTCAACATTTGCACATCCCCAGACATTTTTTATAATCCAAGTATAACTAGCACTGCCTTGAGAATGTATATTCCCAATGACATATTTAACGGAAAAATAACATTAAAAATTGTTGCATTTCTTTTTATGAAAAAAAAGTCAGTTTCGGGAATTTATCTTACACCCGATTGCAGGTTTATAGATACTATCAATATCCCAGTAGGGACACGGCAGTGCCGTTTCCCTACAAGATTATTTTAAATGCGTAACAGCTTATGAGGGTTTTTCAGGGAGACGGCGATGGGGAAATAGAACTCGTAGAAGAGGGAGTTGGGGAAGAGGAACTAGGAGACAAGGGAACTGGAGAAGAAGTGGATTGTTCTGATTTTTTGAGGTTGACAAAAGCGTCGTAACGGGTGGTACGATCGCCAGTTACCGCCGCTGTAATCCCGATCGACCGTATGGCATCAATCCAGATTTTTTGGTTGGAGGTCATAAATTCTGGTAGAGTTAAGTTTTTGGGGTTAAATGCACTCTCGGTATCGATGAAGAAGTTGCCGTTGTGAGGCTTAAGTTGCGATCGCACAGTTGATTGGAACAATTCGCTTCCGAATAGCGGACTTTTCGGCGCAGGAACAATAGCATCAATCACTGGAGCTCCTACTGTTAGAAATAATACATCCTTCATCCAGCCGCGAGTAACTGCGATCCCTCCAAAGGGCGATGTCCATTTAGTCGCTGGTTGACCGCCGGCTTTAATTTCCTCGACTCTAAACCCTTTAGTTTTCATAGTATCATCAAGCTGTTTGAGAGCTTTGTCAGCCCCACCACGGTTGCTGGTTTCCACCATAAATACAAATCCAGCAGCAAACTTGTCTTTGGGATTCGGGGCGGGGGCTGGTATTAATGATAGGGAAAATTCTCCGCTCATCCACTCGATCAAGTCTTTGTCTAAATCCATGCCGGTAGTGGATTTTAGGGCTGTTCGCAAAATTTGAGGATTCACCGGTGCGATCGGGTTAGCATCCGCTCCCGATACATAATCTTCCCACAAACGCCGTAAGTTGCCACCAGATACCATCATTATCGTATTATTTGGCAGGCGGTTAGCCATTTTTTCAGCATTGTTTTCTACTGCTATCTTTTTCTGAGAGTCTGGTTTTAACCAAGAAATTGATTTGAATCCAATGCCTTCTGTATCCAGCGTAACTGTAGTAGCAAATCCCTGATTTTGTTGCAATTTTTCGAGGCTTTCTGGTGAGAATTCGCGGGCTGAATTAGCCGCAGTAAAAGCTGCTGCAACTGGCATATTGACGTAGACTTGACCGAAAGCACCTGGACTTTTTATTTGTTCTATGGCATCTTCATAGCCCGGAGTTTTTGCTAGGGAAGGTTCACCTTTATAGGTATCAATTATTCTGTCTGTGGCTGTGGGATCTGTGCTAATTGCCAGATAGTTTGTGCCGAGTACGGCGACGGAGAAATTGCGATCGGATATGCCTTGAGTTTCTGTGACTTGCACACCTTTATAATTACGCTCAACCATTTTTCCTTGATTGAGGGGTTTGGGTTTTGCTAATAATTCTTTCGCTTTAATCGGGTTGGCAATTGGCAGGATAATTGCCACTGACTGTTGGATTGGGGGAGGTGGCGGTGCATTGGGGCCGGAGGGGGGTACGGGTATGGCGACTTTGTTTCGCAAAAAAGCCACCATTGCTGTGTCACCTACCCAGGGTTGAATGTCTTGCTGGTAGCGGTAGCCGTTGCTTGTGAGGAGGCGATCGCGCAATTCCGTTAAAAGTCTTTCAAAAGAAGCTTTTGACTCTGTAGTGCCAAATTCTCGCAGTCTAGTCCACTGCGATTCATCGGTGCTGATCGATATCGCCATCATGGTATCTTGAGGAACAACCGTAGCCCCTACGGGCAAATCCTTCCCGGATCCACGGGAGAGGACGATCAAATAGGTGATGAAGCCTAAACTGATCAGAAGTGTAGCTGCTCCGATCGTAAACAGCAGAGAAGATTTATCTTTCTTAAACATTATTTGTAAGGTTCGGGTACTCGCAACATCATAAATTATATTGGGGAATTGGGAATTGGGAATGGGGAATTGGTAATTGGGAATTGGGAATTGGGAATTGGGAATTGGGAATTGGGAATTGAGCATTGGGAATTGGTAATTGAGCATTGGAAATTGAGCATTGGGGAATTAGGAATATAGCGTTTCTCAAATAGCGGTTAGTAGTTGTTAGTAGTTTTCCTAATAACTACTAGCTAATTACCAATGCCCGATGCCCAATTCCCGATGCCCGATGCCCAATTCCCCATTCCCGAATTTTAATTCCTAGCCTTAAAGTCTTTAAAGATAGTTTGAAATGAGTACATCAATCGATGAACATCGTTTGTAGCTCTCGGAAAAATATTAAGTTCCCATTTCTTGCGGGCGATAGTTAGCAATTTTGCTACAGGTTCCGAGTAACTATTAGAAATGAAATAACTGCCACCTTCATACCGAATATCTGACGCTAATCCGATAAAAGCACCAGCCATTTCTAGTTTTAGTTCTGAGATGTCATGCTGAGATTTCACTGCTAAAATCACTTGCGAATGTCGGGGTTCTCGATTCAGTAACCGACAGATATTAGCTTCTTTTTGGTACAACATTAACAGGTTGCAGTTTTGCAGAACTCCGGCTCTACCTTGGACTTTTACTCCTAGGTGAACTTCGACGGCTGGTTTGTCAGCAAATTCCACGACTGCGTAAGTATATGGATGAGTATCACCGTGAATTTTGCCCGCTATTTTTCTAAATGTTAAATATTTGGGCGTTTCGTCTAAAACATTATTATAATAGATAGTCCCTCCTTCATTAGCAATTGCTTTTAATAGGATAGTGAACAGATAAACATCAAAGATATTTGCTTGTTCAATCGCTCCATTAAAATCGGGATTGATAGCGAGGCTTAGTTTGCTTTTAATTTCGGCATTGGTGAGGTAGTTGCTGGGCCCAGATGGTAGTTTGTCGAGGAGTGTCTTGAGGGCGATCGCCTGTTTGTTGCGTGCGGCTGTCAGATTAGAGGTAAACTCAATAGTCTGGGCCGATTGTGCACTGGATGTGGCAAAGGTAATTTTGTTGCCGAGAGGAGAGGTTTCTGATTCTACTTTTAAGAAATAAGCAATCTCGTCTTCCATTTCAGAAGTGTGAACTGTTGCTTGTTCGATCGCATCAATTAACATCAAAAGTTGTTCTTTTGGTGTATAATCTTCGATCTTGAGTAAGGGTGTTTTTCTTTTTAGCGATCGCTCTTCAATCGTTTTGCCAATCTCTACGGTATCGGCTACTTGTTGAGCTACCCAACCCAAATTAAATTCATTCAGAATTGCTGCCAGTTCTTGATAGACTTTGGCATACTCTATCTCGTCCATAATTGTTTATTCACTGCACACTATGCTAATTATACAAGCTAGTTGATTTTTTTGTCAATGTGCTATGTTTGTCGATCGATTAAATAAAATTACCAAAACAGGTAAAGATATGTTAAGAAATTTGACTCTTCCTTCTTCCTTCTTCCTTCGATAGAGAGTAAGCTATCTTACGACAAACACGCGATCGCAAAAATGGCAACTATCAACGACAACTACCTGAAACTCAAAGCCGGCTACCTGTTTCCCGAAATTGGGCGCAGAGTGAAAGCATACGCAGATGCGAATCCCGACGCGCCCATCATCCGGCTAGGGATTGGCGATGTCACGGAACCATTACCAGAAGCTTGTCGCCTCGCGATGGTGGCTGCGGTGGAGGAAATGGGCTCGCGGGACACCTTCAAAGGATACGGCCCGGAACAAGGTTATGAATGGCTGAGGCAGAGCATTGCAGAGCACGATTTCAAGTCGCGGGGATGCGATATTGATGCTTCGGAAATCTTTATTTCCGACGGTTCCAAGTGCGATTGTGGTAATATTCTGGATATTTTTGGCAACGATAACGCGATCGCAGTCACCGATCCAGTTTACCCGGTGTATGTAGACACGAACGTGATGGCTGGACACACGGGAGACGCCAACGAAAATGGCGAATATGAGGGCTTCGTTTACCTACCAATTACAGCAGAAAATAACTTTACTGCTCAAATTCCCACCGACAAAAAAGTCGATTTAATTTACCTGTGTTTCCCGAACAATCCGACGGGCGCAACAGCCACCAAGGAACACTTGCAAGCTTGGGTAAAATATGCTAAGGCTAACGGTTCGATTATATTCTTCGATGCAGCCTATGAAGCGTATATCACCGATCCGAGTTTACCGCATTCTATCTACGAAATTGAAGGTGCGCGCGATTGTGCGATCGAATTTCGTTCATTCTCCAAGAATGCAGGTTTCACAGGTACTCGCTGCGCGTTAACAGTTGTACCGAAGACTTTAACTGGAAAAGCCGCCGATGGTTCCGATGTCGAAATTTGGAAATTGTGGAATCGCCGCCAATCTACTAAATTTAACGGTGTTTCTTACATTGTACAACGCGGTGCGGAAGCGGTTTATTCCGATGCTGGCAAAGCACAAATTCAGGCATTAGTCAATTTTTACATGGAAAATGCGGCGATTATTCGCGAGAAATTGACAGCAGCCGGAATCGAGGTTTTTGGTGGCAAAAATGCACCTTATGTGTGGGTGAAAACGCCTAATGGTTTGTCGAGTTGGGATTTCTTTCAGAAGTTGCTGGAAACTTGCAATGTGGTGGGAACACCTGGTTCTGGTTTTGGTGCGGCGGGCGAGGGTTATTTCCGTATTTCGGCATTCAATAGTCGGGAGAATGTGGAGGAAGCGATGAGACGGATTGTGGAGAAGTTTAAGGTTTAGAAGACAAATTGATTTGAGTGTTGGGTTTCGCAAAGCCTCAACCCAACCTACTATTTGCTATTTGTAGGTTGGGTTGAGGAACGAAACCCAACACTCTATATGTTTAAAACGGATATTAAGGTGTAAAACAAAAAATGTGAGTTATAATCTAAACCAGCCAACTTTATTGTGAGCGTGAAAAAGCAATGTCCTATAGCGAATTCACCCTCAAAAAAGTCAAACAAGACTTTCAACTCACCCTAATAGAAGTTCCTACTTTTATTATTTCAGCGCCGCCGATTCAGCCGAGTCCAGCCCTAGCTGAGTTTATCGAAAAACGCCTACCTCTAGCCCTAGCATTGAATACCGAAAAAGCTCGTTCTGAAATGATTATCTGTCCAATTTTGCTAGAATTAAAAGATATTTTTAATCAACAAATTAGTCTTTTTTCTGGCAATGATTTTACCGTTGATCAATCTGTGGGACTTAACGGTGTCTGCGACTTCCTGATCAGCAAATCGCCCGAACAACTTTTTATCGAAGCTCCTGCTATGATTGTGGTGGAAGCTAAAAAAGAAGACATCAACGGCGGACTTGGACAATGTATTGCTGAGATGATTGCGGCTCAACGTTTCAACGAGAAAAACGGTGACTTTGTGAACAAGCTCTATGGTTGCGTTACGACGGGGAACTTGTGGAAATTTATCAAATTAGAAGAGCAAACTGTTACAATTGGTTTGAGAGAATACTCATTGCCACCAGTTGACGAAATTTTGGGGATTTTAGTTAGCTTTATTACTTAATACCAGCCAATACTAGGAGTTCATTATGCACTTGCTACGAGTTCAAGTTCCTGATTTTCGGGGATTGAAAAATATAGATATCACTTTTGAAAAGGATTTTGTTCCTAGTATTTTTCCGCTGGGAAGTCAAAATGGCGGCGGTAAAAGTACGCTGTTGCAATTAATTTTTACATTGTTACACTGTTCGGTTGATGAGGATAAAAAACCATTTTTACAAAATCTGCTTCAGGGATTTAAAATTTCTGATGGCGAAGATAAAAGAGAATTGGCAATCATTGATATTTGGGATGGAAGAAAAACTATTGAGATTGTTTTTTTTGTGTCAAATGATGCTTTTGTAAAACAAGTATTATATTTAGACATTAAAGACAAAAATATCAATGAAGACTATCTCGGCTTTTCATGTCCAATGCAATTAAAATTAATTGAAAATAAAATTGCGGATTTAGAATCGGTAAATAATAGTTTTCAAAATATCAGTAACAGATTAGATGCAATCAAAAGTATTGAAGATAATAAAGAAAGAATTGACAGGGTTAGAAGAGAAATCATGTTTATTCAACAGTTAATATCAAATACAGAAAATCCAGTATTAAGACCAGTTATTTATTCCAGTACAAATGTGTCCATCAAAGAAATTCAAAACTTTCAAAATGATATCAAACAAAGACTAGAAATAGTTGAAATAAATCTCAGTGATTTGAAAAAAAAATATGTGAAATGCGGGGAAACTTGGGAAAGAATCATTGAAGATTTAAAATCAAAAAATATGACATACATATGTAACTATTCAAGTGATAAGACTTCAAACAATAAGCAAGATCAAGCTTTACTCTGTCATTCCAATGATATAGATAGGAATGAAATAGAGGTTATTTTAAATACACTTTCATCTAAAATATTTTTGGCAGCTCCATCTACGCAAATCTTTTTATTTTTTGATAAATCTACTAGAGAACTTTTATTTAGAAGTAAAGCCGAGATAAATCAGAGTTATTCCCAGGAACTTAACAACTCAAGATTAAAATTAAAAAACTTTTTTACTTACGATTTTCTAGAAGTAGATTTATTAATTGAATCTTTTAAAACTGCTAGAGATATAGATTTCAAGGAAGCCATAGAAACTGGTGAATATGGTAATAATTATCAAACCTTGGTTAAGGAATTAACTTGCTTGTTAGCCAATAAAAAAATAAATCTTGACAAAGACCTTTCGGGATTAACTTTTAAATTGGACAATAATGGTGAAACTATAGAACTATATCCAGAAGATTTAAGTCATGGCGAACTCAAAAGACTTAGCATTTATATATGGCTCAAATCCCGGAACATAAAAGATGCTATAGTTTTGATGGATGAAGTTGAAATTGCTTTTCATCCAGATTGGCAATATCAAATTATATCAGACCTCAAAGAGTGGGCTCCCAGCAATCAATATATTCTGGCAACTCACTCCTACGCATTGTGTGAAGCTTTGACGCCGGCTCATGTTAAAGAAATTGAGCCAAAATTGATTAAACAAGAATCCTAGTATTATAAATGAGTCTTAATCCAGAACAGCTAAAAGAATGGTGCGAGTTTATTTTGAAATCTCGCAAAATTCAAAACAAAATTGTGGTACTATGCGAAGGTGTTTCTCCAAAAATACAGGGTAGAGAGTCACCTCAAGCTTATAAAGCAATGGAGAAAATGCCAGATGCCAACTTCTATAAGGCTTGTATTCCTACATGGTGGAGACAGAATAGACCGGAATTTTTCAATTGTGGCGATCGCGCAACTGTAATCAATACTTATTTGAATCTTTTAACATTACACGAACAGGATACCACTAACTCCTATTTAGATCCAGATCGACTTTTTGCAATGATAGATTTAGACTTACACTTGCAAGAGATTGATAATTACAGTTTTCCCGATACAGAAGCAATTTTTTGCAATCTTTACGAAAAATCGCAGGTGAAAGCACAAAATGCAAAACAGCACCGCATATGGATTACAGGTTTGATTCATAAAGAAGCATATTTTATCACACCTGAACTTCAATCAATATTTGATGATTATCCTAATTCTCCTATGTATCAGGATAATCCTGTTCAACTGAATAGTATTTATATGGATATGGCTGATAAAATTAGTAGCGATCCAGACTTGAAGAATAACCTTAACATACGGAGAGCCCTCGATCGCATAAATCATTGTTCGGGATTATATTGTACGCAATTAGACTTAGATAAATTTCAGGATTCATGGAAACATCAGTTTCAAAATACGACTGATGCAGCCCAGAAGCATGAGTTAATCCTAGCTTTGCTGACAATCAAAAAAGCGAAGAATTATTGGAAGCAAATCAAGCCACCCGGTGACTGGAGTGGGGATGAGAAAAATTTTAGAGAACAACTATTGTTAGAAATTGGCAGATTTTATTCACAGCAAAGTAGCGATGTTAATTGTCATATTCCTTTTTTTTTCAAAGAATTGCATGAGTTCGTTTGAATAAAACACCTCAATTATAATTTGGCAATATAAGCCCTGGATTCATTTTCGGCAGTGTTGCAAAAAAATGAAATTCTTCGCTTCCTTCAGAATGACAGGATTATATTGAAATACTTCTAAGATGCCCAATTCCCACTTATGAGTATTAATAATTTTTGTACAAGTACAAGAAAGCTTCTACTTCAGTGGCGGTTGGTTGGGCAGAAATTGCACCTGGTTTCATCGCCGTCATCGCACCTACTGCACTCGCATAAGTTACAACTTTTTTGGTTGTTTCTGCATCCCTTAAACTTTTAATTCCCACCTTGCACAACTGGCTAACCAAACCAGCGACAAAGCCATCGCCAGCACCAGTAGTATCCTCAACATCTACTTGGAAAGCGGGGATTTTTCCTTCATTTTCTGAGATACAATAGGAGCAACCTCGATCGCCCGCAGTGACGAAAACGCCTTCTGGGGAGTCGAGGCGGTAGGTAATAGCCCCAGCATCGGTAGTTGCAAATAGCCATTCGGCTTCATCATCAGATAATTTCAGAAAATCAACTTTTTTTAAGAGTTCTTTGATTTGCGGTTTTGCTTCATCTGGATTCGGCCAAAATAGGGGTCTCCAATTAATATCAGCTATAATTTTAACATTATAAATTTCTGATAATTTAATAGCTTTAGTGATTGCTTCTCGACTGTCAGGAGTCGCTAATCCGAGAGTGCCTAAAACCAAAAATTCAGCATTCTCGAACAGGACTTCCGGTATTTTGGCAGCGAGGAGGTGAGTGTCGGCAAACTCCGCAGTGTTGCATTCGCCAAAACCGACAAAAGATCGATCGCCCATTTCATTCCGCAATACATAAACTTGGCGTGTCGGCGCAGTCGAATGACGCTGTACTCCCGTGGTATCAACCCCTACTTCTTGCAATACTTCCACTAGAGAATCACCCAATTCATCCCTCCCCACAGCACCAATAAATCCCGCCGAAATACCCAATTTAACTAAAGCACAAGCAACATTAGCTGGCGCACCACCGGGATATCGTGTCCAAGATTCTACCTGTTCTAGCGTAAATCCCGATCGATCTGCTAGATAATCAAATAAAATTTCACCCAAACAGAGTACGCGAGGATAAGTCATATTGATTTTAGATTTTAGATTCTAGATTTTAGATTTTAGGCGATCGAGTTTGTCTCTGCATCCACTTCGGCACAACGCTTCAAGTGCCTGTATCTTTGGGTGTGTCGTGGCTGTGGTTGGACAAGGTGATACTCTGTTACTCTCGATCGGCTATCTCCGGGAACCATAGCACAAAAAGATTTGATTTTCTCTTCAGAGTTCATCCTTCATCCTCTAGAATTGTAAATAGGTAAATATGCACACATAGGAAAAATTTATGAGTGGGAGCGTTTCTCAGACCCCTGTCACCCTGTCAGACAGAGAATTGCAAGTGGTAGAGTTAGTCGCGACGGGATTGACCAATGAGAAAATAGCCGAAAAATTGGAGATTAGCAAGCGTACAGTTGATAATCATATTAGCAATATCTTGAATAAGACACGGGCTGATAATCGAGTTACACTGGTGCGCTGGGCTTTGCAGTGGGGGAAAGTGTGTTTAGACAATATCAACTGCTGTCCTCTACCAGGGCCAATCGATAAAGAAGTATCTTAAAGTAGGGCGAAATGTTGCAGATAGACAAACAAATGATGCAAACGGCACAAGAAAAACAACTGCGCTATCAAATTCAATGCCCTGGATTGCCACTGGCGGTGTATCGCGAAGTGGCAGCCCATTTGCGTCAAGTTGAAGGGGTGAAAACTGGCTTGATTCGGCAGCAGTCGCAGCAGTTTGATTACAACGATAGCCAAGTTGGGGGGTTGTGGATACAGTATCCCGAAGGGTTCGATTTGGTCGATCGCCAACGGGTCGATCGCATTTTGGCTTATTATGGCGATCGATATGAAGCTTGGGAATCATTGGTTATTGGGAATGGGTAATTGGGCATGGGGCATTGGGCATGGGGCATTGGGCATAGGGCATAGGATATTGTTGACTGTTAATCGTTAGCTGTTAACTTAACAAATAACAACCAACAAATAAAAACTAAAAAATGACAACTGACTAACAAAATGAGTGCAATTAAAACTTTACCGGGAACGCGGGATATTTTGCCCGATGAAATTCGATATTGGCAAAATATCGAAGAAATCGCTAGAACAATTTTGAAAAAAGCGGCTTATCGAGAAATTCGGACACCAATTTTTGAACAAACATCATTATTTGAACGTGGCATCGGCGAAGCTACCGATGTTGTGGGCAAAGAAATGTATACTTTTAAAGATAAGGGCGATCGATCGAGTACGTTGCGGCCAGAAGGCACTGCCGGAGTAGTTCGAGCTTTTATTCAAAATAGTTTGTACGCCCAAGGTGACGTGCAGCGCCTGTGGTATACTGGGCCGATGTTTCGCTATGAACGCACCCAAGAAGGTAGACAGCGGCAGTTCAATCAAATTGGTGTGGAAGTCTTGGGGAGTGCGAATCCCCGTGCGGATGTGGAGGTAATTGCGATCGCCTGCGATATCCTCAAAACTCTCGGTTTAAAAAATTTGCGACTTGATATTAACTCTGTTGGAAATAAGGAAGACAGACAAAATTATCGACAAGCCTTAATCGATTATTTTACACCGTTCAAATCCGAATTAGATGCTGATTCCCAAGATCGCTTGGATCGCAATCCGTTGCGGATTTTGGACAGCAAAAATCAGCGCACTCAGGAAATTGTCAAAGATGCACCCAGTATTTTGGACTATTTGGGAGATGAATCGCGATCGCACTTTGAGCAAGTCCAGCAAATGCTCACAGATTTAGGAATTAGCTATCAGTTGAATCCGAGATTAGTACGCGGTTTAGATTACTATACCTACACTGCTTTTGAAATTATCTCCGACGATTTGGGCGCGCAAGCCACAGTCTGTGGCGGTGGCAGATACGACGGTTTAGTCAAGGAATTGGGTGGGCCAGAAACGGCGGCAGTCGGTTGGGCAATGGGTATGGAAAGGTTGATTATTCTGTTGCAAAAATTACAACCATTGCCCGCACCGAAATTAGATTTCTATCTGGTATCTAGGGGTGACAAAGCTGAACAACAATCGGTATTGTTAGCACAAAAATTGCGATTTGCAGGGTTTAGTGTAGAGATAGATTTGAGTGGTAGTGCCTTTGGGAAACAGTTCAAAAGAGCTGACAGAAGCGGTGCTGTTGCGTGCTTAGTTTTGGGGGATGCGGAAGCTGAAAACGAGACGGTACAATTGAAGTGGTTGGCGAGTGGTGAACAAAGTGCGATCGCCCAATCAGAACTCCTAGCCATGACAGACGAATTACAGCAGAAGATAATACAGCAGTTCCCGCTGTTATGAAACACGGTATGGACACGGCATTGCCTTGTCCCTAGGAGGATTGAACGATAAGTGGGTGTACCTCATGCCAGCGGTTTCTGCTGTAGCTGCATATTGTGATCCCCCCTAGCCCCCCTTAAGAAGGTGGGGACTGGAGTGTTCAAAGTCCCCCTTCTTAAGGGGGATTTAGGGGGATCTAGACTCGGCGATCAACAAGAATTCTTAAGGCTTTTAGTCTTAAGCTGACACGAAGAAGGGCTCTTGGAGTGTCCCTACTGAAAACCGCCATTAACATTAATCCCAAAAACCAAGAGATATAATTTAAACATTAAAACATTTAACCTCTGATAAACTATGACTGTAGCAATTAAAAACCAAAAGACCAAACTCACAATCACCTGGCCGCTACTACCAGAAGATTTCCAACTACCAGATGACCCCGTGGAAGACGAAAGCCAACCATTGTTAGCCGCAGCTTTACGCCAGCCCCTAACAGAATTCCCCGAATTAATCCAGGATGCTTTAATTGTTTCCAACTTTGCCCTTTGTGCCGGCATAAGTTTCCCAGAAGCAGCCACCGACGAACAGCGAACTATTTGCAAAGCGCCCGACTGGATGTACGTGAAACCCGTCAATCCTAAAAATGTCTCGCAAGTCCGCCGCAGTTACACGCCGCATACAGAAGGGATAATTCCTCAAATCGTGATGGAATTTCTCTCGGAAACCTATGGAGAAGAATACTCTGTAGAATTTACCTCGCGGGTGGGAAAGTGGTTTTTTTACGAACAAGTAATCAAAGTCCCCAGATACGTTATATTTCGAGCGAAAACAGCTCATTTAGAAGTTCATGCTTTAGAATCAGAGCACTATAATCGACAAAAAGCCGATGAAAACGGACGTTATTGGATACCGGGATTAGACTTATTTTTAGGAATGTGGGAAGGAACCCACGAAGGGAGAACAGGCTATTGGTTGAGATGGTGGAATGCAGCAGGCGAGTTATTGTTATGGTCGGAGGAACGAACTGAACAAGAACGCCAGCGAACAGAATTAGAACGTCAGCGGGCCGATCGCGAAAGCCTCCGCGCGCAAAGATTGGCCGAAAAACTGCGTCAAGCTGGGATTGAGTTAGACGATGAAGAGTGAAATTATCAACTGATTAGTCGAATTCGATCGCGCTTTGGTATGATGACACTCTTGTGGTGCCGGCATCCAGCCCTGGACTAACTTTGCACTTTTATGTTAATCGAACCTCTCCGTGCGATCGCCTGGACAAACAAACCGCGACTCATCTCCTTATTTTCCGGTTGTGGCGGCATGGATTTGCCATTCCACCAAGCCGGATTTGATGTAGTTTGGGCGATCGACTCCAACAAATATGCCTGCAAAACATTTAGTAGAAACATCGCCGATGCGATCGTCAATGACAGCATAGAAAATATAGATATTACCCAAATTCCCGACGCAGAAATATGTATAGGAGGCTTCCCCTGTCAAGACTTTTCCCTAATTTGGAAACGGCCAGGATTGAAAGGAACCAGAGGCAATTTATATACATACTTCCTAGATTTTGTCAATAAAAAAAAGCCCAAAGCTTTTGTAGCAGAAAATGTCAAAGGCTTATTAAGTGCTAACAATTATCAAGCAATCAAACAAATAATTTCCGACTTTGAAAGTATCGCTCCCGGCTACTTAGTTAAACCTAAACTTTACAACTTTGCTGATTATGGAGTTCCCCAATTTCGCCAAAGAGTATTATTAGTTGGCATTCGGATGGATACAGGATTTAACTTTGTGCATCCCCAGCCAGAATATGGACAAAATCGTAAATATCCCTATCGAACTGCGGGCGAAGCACTCAAAAATGTCGAAACAGTTCTCGATAATAACAAACATCATAGAATTCAAGCCCGCACTGTTGAAATTTTAAATCGCATCAAACCCGGAGGCAATTTCTCTGATATTCCCAAGGACAGTCCCTACTATGTGAAAGGCATGATTAGCCATGTTTATCGGCGAATTCATCCAGATAAACCATCATCCACAATTATTGCTGGTGGCGGTGGCGGAACTTGGGGTTATCATCATTTAGAACCCCGTGCTTTGACAAATAGGGAGAGGGCAAGATTGCAAACTTTCCCCGATGATTTTGTTTTTGAAGGTTCTATGACTGAAGTGAGGCGACAGATTGGCAATGCAGTCCCACCGCAGGGAATTGCTGCTGTTGTTGACGCTTTGATTCCCCTATTTCAGGGGGATTATCGGAAAGTAGATTTATATGAAATGAGTCAAAAGTTGCAGGGGATGTCAATTCAGGAACGATTAAAATGGGCTGAATTAGAGGTAAGTGAAAATATTTTACAATCCACAAGTGGTTTATAGTACAATATTTCTAAATATTGAGCTAATTATGTAGCTGATTGAGTGAATATTCAAAATGCTGAAAGAACTTCATCTAAAACAAGTTGGAACCGCCCCCCAGTTCGATGTAGAATTTGCCGATCGCATTAATTTATTTACTGGTGATAATGGTTATTGAACCTCAATTTGATGAGGAGCAAGATACAGCGGTTCCCGCTGTAAAGTAGTACAGTGCCTCATAACAGCGGGAACTGCTGTATGTGATTTCTGTACGATCGACCGATCCTTTGTTGGTAAATTTAGCTTAGACAATTATTCAAATCCTTTCTCTTACCTGCTAATATATCTAAATATTGATGTTTGAGGCACTTAGTCTTGAGGTAAAGCACTATGGTTACGGAAAAGGTTACTGTTAGTGAGCATAAATTTGTTATTTTACACCTCGATGAAACTACAAAACTGGTTTATCGAGTCCATGTCCACACACCTAATGATTTAGTGAAGGAAAGTACACATCATTATCCAATGGGAATCACTAGAGAAGAGGCTATTAAATTGTTCTAACTCTAATCTTTTTATAACAGATTAGAACTATAGCAATCCTAAATGATTTGAAAAATAATACGCGATCAAGATCCTTACACTACAAGGATTCTGACCTCGATCTATTTTGCGAATGATTTAGGACTGCTATACCATTTAGAGGCTGCTCCCAGATATGTGTAATTTAGTGCAATTTAGATAACCCAAGTCTGGCTATGTATGGTTTTGGGAGAGTTAAAAATTATCAACCAGATTTGAAAAAATAATCTTGAATTCAAAACCGGATAGTCATGAGGGCAAAGTTGTTTGAGGATGGATTTAACAAGCTGGGGAAATGAGGTTATCATCAAATTTGAAGTAGAAGATAATTGGTTTGAGATTATCCTACCTTCTTGTCAGTTGGTTTTGACTGATTCGGTTCCTGCCCACGAGCGCGATCGAGCACAATTTACCATCAAACATTAGCTTGATCTTGGTTGACGATCAAGGAAAATACATAAGGAGGAAAAGTCAATGATAAAGTTTGCTCTAGGTCACTACACCGATTTTAAATTTCCTAGCAACTTCGATATTCCCGATAAATTACAGGAAACACTTCGCACGGTTTGGGACAGAAAATATGATGATTTATACGAAAGAGGCGGAAAGTGCGATGTAGAAGAAGCTTTTGTAGAAGTAATGACCGTCTTTGGAATGCCTAATGATACAATAGCCCATCAGCGATATGTCTACATGGCCTATGGAATAGCATTAGCAGCTAAACCGACTATTAAAAATTACTTTCCTGAAGAACACAAGACTGATATCATTCAAGCAATTGTATCTTGTTGGCTGAAGGATGGCGGTGAGATTCCAGAAACTTGGGCAGATACTTTGTTTCCTCATATCAACAAAATCGGAAAATATCAAGCTACTGACGAAGCTTATAATATCTTCTACGGCTTGCTGCAAACACTTAATGCCAAAACAGCTCATAATGCCATCTTGAATATTTTGTATGATGCAATTACTGGTGATGCCATTTCTGGTTGTACTGAAGCCAGACGAGATATGTTTAATTGGTGGTTGATTGAAGTAATTCCTGCTGCTTATTGTTTAAATCTGCCATCTACTTTATATTCGGGAAAATGGGAATTTCCGCCGTTGAGTAAGCTTGCATAATCGATATAAGCAAATCGATCGAATAACTAATCTGGCACCATCAAACCCTTCAATATTCCCCCCTTCTCCTCCTCTCTCAGCCCCTTAGACTGCACCAAAACCCCAAAACCTCCCAAACCCATCGGATCGATCGCACGATGCAACTCTTCCCTACGCCGCAACAACGTTGCCACATCCAATATACTTGTGGATAGAGCAGCAATGCGATCGCCCAAACCCAACGCCATCAAAAACAAAGCCTGCTGAGTAAACCCTACCACATCCAAACCGCACAATTCCCCCTGCTTTTCCAGCGCCGTAAAATTAACATGAGCGGTCAAATCCTGCCGTCCCAGATTAATATAAGGATTATTGTGATATCGATGGCGATAATAACACTGTAGCGTGCCCTCCCTGCGCCTCGGATTGTAATAGCGGTGCGCTGGATGGCCGTAATCAATCGTCAACAAATATCCCCGCTGCAACTTTTGAGCAACTGTACTCATCCAATCCAAAGCCGCCAAACTCACCTCGCTGCGATAACCATCCCCGTAAATACTCGCGGACAAATCGACTCCCAATAATTCAAAATATTCGGCAATTTTAGGCGTGGAAACTTCGCCAACTACTTCAAGAAAATTTATTTCTGGTTCTTGATTTATTGGAGTTTTTGTGGTAATGTATATTTCCCTAAGTTCCTCTTGTTCTAGAATAAATTGATGCACGGGAAAAGCATCGACTAATTCATTGGAAAAGAAACAACCGACAATTGAATTATCAACTATCTCGTCCCAATTGCACCATTTAACACAGTCGAATTTACCTAGAATCTGCCGTTGTTCTGCTTGCAGGATTGGCGAAATTTCGACAATGATGTATGTTAAAGTTTTAAATAAGTCGGGATGTTGCCGTTGCAGGTATTGCAGCACATTTTCGGCAAATATTCCGCGCCCAGCGCCCATTTCGACGATCGCAAAGTTTTGAGGTTTACCTAGAATTTCCCACATTTCCACAAACTGCTCTGCCAAAACCTCGGCCAAATCAGCGCCCCAGTGGGATGATGTCATAAAATCGCCTTGTTTGCCGATCGCAGGTCGATCGCGATTATAGTAGCCGTATTGTGGATGATATAATGCTAAATCCATATATTCAGCAAAGGTAATTCGCTGCTGTGGACTGGTGGCAATTCTTTCGCAGATTAAATCACAGAGTTCCGGGTTGCTATCATTGATATCTGATTGCTGGGATGTCATAATTAAATTAAAGTTGATGTTATTTTATTTATGAAATAAAGATTTTTTTTAACCGCAGAGGGCGCAGAGGAAGAGAGAAATATTGATGTTCAGTAATTTAAGATTGTTGTTATACAGGAATTACGCAGAACCTCTATATGTTAAACGATCGCCCTCTTCTTCCAAACAAAGTGCAATAACTTCTTTGATATTGGCAATCAACTCATCAATAGTTTCTCCTTGGCTGTAACAGGCTTTTAGCTGTGGGACTTCCCCGACATAATAGCCATCTTCATCTCGTTCAATAATGACGTAGAACTCTTGCTTGCTGACATTCATTCTGCAACCTCTTTGTTCTTTAAATTTTATTATATCATTATTAAGCCGATCGCAAACTTGATATCTGAGATTCGCAATTTTCGATATTGCTCTCATTTTCCAATATTGAACGATCGGATTTAACTCCTATTTGTAGCTGAAATCCCAAAGCATCCAGCAACGCCACCAACAGATAAACTTCATCTCCTCCTGTTTTCGATAGTAAATTCTGCAATTTTTCACAATACAATTGAGCTGCATTTGAAAGCTGAATTATGCCCCCGCGAGCCTCAACTACATTACTAAGTGCTAGTGGCAAAAGTTCAGCTTCTACATTTTTTTCTTCCAAAATTGCCTCGATATAAGCAGCAGCAGCTTCAGGTTTTTTCAGAAATTCAATCAAGTCATCTTGGTAACTTACACTTTTAGGCATTATCATCGGATTTTAGATTGTCAAAGGATTCACAAAAAGTAGCGATCGCACTTTTGAGCAAACAGCCCAAAAATGCGATCCTCTTCGAGGGCTTCGCTAACGCCTTTTTCCTTCTACCTGTCAACCGAACCCATAATAATGTCGATACTACCCAAGATTGCCACCAAATCGGCAATCTTCACACCGCGCACAATGTGAGGCAAAATCTGCAAATTATTAAAATCCGCAGCCCGAATCTTCCAGCGCCAAGGAAACACGTTATCCTCTCCGATAATGTAAATCCCCAACTCACCCTTGCCGCTTTCAACGCGCACGTAATGTTCGCCCTTGGGAATCTTAAAAGTCGGTGCAACTTTTTTGCCAATAAACTGATAATCAAAACTATTCCATTCAGATTTTGGCCCGCTTTCTAAGCGCTTCGCTTCCAAATTCTCGTAAGGGCCGCCGGGGAGTCCTTTCAAGGCTTGATAGAGAATCTTCACCGATTCACGCATCTCCCGAATCCGTACCAAATACCGGGCCAAACAATCACCAGCAGCTTCTGTACAAACATCCCAGTCGAAGTCGTCATAACATTCGTAATGGTCAACTTTCCGCAAATCCCAATTGACGCCGGAACCGCGCAACATGGGGCCCGATAGTCCCCAGTTAATCGCTTCGGCGCGAGAAATCGTACCGAGGCCTTCAATCCGGCGGCGGAAGATTGGATTGTTGGTAATTAAACGTTCGTATTCGTCAACTTTGGGAAGGAAGTAATCGCAGAAATCTTCGCACTTATCTACCCAACCGTAGGGTAAATCGGCGGCAACTCCGCCAATGCGGAAATAGTTATTATTCACCATGCGATAACCTGTGGCTGCTTCCCACAAATCGAGAATTGGTTCGCGATCGCGCATAGTATAGAAAAAAGGAGTTTGTGCTCCTACGTCTGCCAAAAACGGCCCTACCCACATCAGGTGGTTGGCAATCCGGTTTAATTCCAGCATAATTACCCGGATATAACTAGCCCGTTTGGGGACAGCAATATTCGCTAACTTTTCCGGTGCATTGACTGTCACCGCTTCGTTAAACATCCCCGCAGCGTAGTCCCAGCGGCTCACGTAGGGGACGTACATCACGTTGGTGCGGTTTTCGGCAATTTTCTCCATCCCACGATGCAGATAGCCCAAAACAGGCTCGCAGTCCACGACATCTTCGCCGTCCAAGGTGACAATTAACCGGAGTACGCCGTGCATGGATGGGTGGTGCGGCCCCATGTTGAGCACCATTGGTTCGGTTCTAGTCTCAATTCTTGACATAATTAAATGAATTAATGATTACTAGCTATTGTTGATTTTTGTTTCGCTGTTATTGATTATGAAGGATATCGAGCTTTCTGAGAAGGATACTCTTGGATCGGATGTCAGTGTTGACACCTATCATGTTCCAGTTTTGGGTCAAGAATTAATTGCGGGTTTGGCTGTGCGTCCAGGTGGCCGCTATTTGGATGCGACATTAGGAGGCGGCGGACACACGAGTTTGATTTTGGCGGCGGCTGCTGATGTTACAGTGGTGGCGATCGATCGCGATCGAGAAGCCATCCGTTTTTGCCAAACCCGATTTGCCAACGCTTCTGTCGAATTTTGGCACGGCAATTTTGCAGAATATCAGTCCGAAGATGCCACATTTGATGGCATCATAGCAGACCTAGGCGTTAGCTCAGCTCAGTTCGATACGCCCGAACGTGGCTTTAGTTTTCGCCATCCAGCTACGTTAGATATGCGTATGAACCAGGAACAATCTTTGACCGCAGAAGAGATTATCAATCACTGGGACGAAGTTAAACTAGCAGATATTATCTACAAATACGGCGAAGAGCGACTGTCGCGGCGCATCGCGAGGCGGATTATCGCCCAGCGTCCTTTTGAAAGTACAACAGAACTGGCAGGCGCGATCGCCTCTACCTTCCCACCCAAACAGCGCAACGGCAGAATCCATCCAGCCACCCGCACCTTCCAAGCTTTAAGGATAGCCGTCAACTCGGAACTGGCTTCTCTCGAAATTTTTCTTAACCAAGCACCCAAGTGGTTGAAACCCGGTGGGAGGGTGGGAATTATTACTTTTCACAGCCTGGAAGATAGGCCAGTTAAGCATCAACTCCGAGGGACGGACTGTTTGCAGGTACTGACGAAAAAGCCGATCGTGCCACAATCTGAAGAAGTAAGTAGAAATCCCCGCGCTCGTTCTGCTAAGCTCAGACTGGCAGAAAAATTAATTTGATTCGGCTGGGTAGCATTTATTTAAAGTTGATCGGAGTTCCGGTTTATTTGAGCTACTACAAAGTAAATCGGAGTTTAAGACCTGATTAATTCGCCTAGGAGTAGGGAATAGCATGAGTCGGGGAGATGGAAGCAAGCTGAAACTAATGGTAGTCGATGACGAACCCGACAACTTGGATTTGCTGTACCGGACGTTTCGACGCGACTTTCAGGTTTACAAAGCAGATAGTGCCCTCAGCGCCCTTGAAGTTTTAGACGAACAGGGCGAGATGGCAGTGATTATATCTGACCAGCGGATGCCTGAAATGAATGGCACCGAGTTTTTGGGGAAAACAGTCGAGCGCTTTCCTGATACGATTCGGATTTTGCTGACGGGATACACAGATGTTGAAGACTTGGTGGAGGCAATTAACTCAGGTCAAGTTTTCAAATACATCACCAAGCCGTGGAATCCTGAAGAACTGAAATTAGTTATCAATCAAGCCTCGGAAACTTACAAATACTATAAGCAGCGTAGCGTCGAACTGCGCCGCGCTTTACGCAAAGAATCTCTGTTCAATGAGGTGATGGGCGTGATTCGCGGGTCTCTAGATTACTCTAGTATGGTACAAACTATTGTCCAAACCGTAGGTAAAACTTTTGACGCTAGCCATTGTATGCTACGGCCGGTAGAAGGCGATCGCTTATTGCCGAGCACTTTTCCCTACCAAGCCCAAACAGCAGAACCTAGCAGCTTTTCTTTTAATGAAGACTTGCTAGTTCAAGCCGTAGCCAGCCGCGAAACTCAACAGCAAAGTGGCACTCAGTCAGCCGGTAACTCCGTGGAGATTGCAGTACCACTGACTTACCAGCAAGACATTCTGGCGGTACTTGCGCTTTGCCAACTTGACAACAGCAATACTTGGTCGCCAGAAGATATAGAGTTAATAGAAGGTGTCGGAGCTCAAGCAGCCCTCGCTCTCTCTCAAGCCAAACTCTATCAGCGGACTCTGGATTTAGCCCAGCAGATGCAAAACGAGTTGGAAGTGGCCCGCCAAATCCAAACAAACTTGTTGCGTCAAAATTGGCCAGATTTTGAGACTGTCAGAGTGCAAGCTTGTTGTTATCCCGCCCGCGAAGTTGGAGGCGACTTTTTTGAAGTCTACGTCCACTCGCAAGGGGATATTTGGATAGCGGTGGGGGATGTTTCCGGTAAAGGTGTTCCGGCTGCTCTATTTATGGCTAGTGCGATTTCGGTGATGCGACGGGAACTTTCCCAAGAAATTTCTCCCGAACCAAGCCAAGTCATGACGAACATGAATAGTAGTATGGCAGACGACCTAATTGGCAACAATCATTTTATTACAATGGTTGTCGCTCGTTATACACCTTCAACGGGACACATGGCTTTTGCTAATGCTGGTCACATTTATCCGATTGTTTGGTCTCACTCAGAAGTGAAAGCTCAAGCTGCTAGTGGTTCAACACCAGTAGAACCGAATTTCCTGAAAGCTCGTGGCATTCCCTTGGGGATATTACCAGTTTGGAAGGGCAAATCGGGTGCGATCGACCTCAAGTCAGGAGATGTATTTCTGCTGACGAGTGATGGGATTACTGAAGCTACTGTGATGAGTAAGGCTGTCCCTGGGGAAGAACAAACTCGTTCTATGCTACAACAAGAGGGGCTTTGGGAACTTTTGATTGAGGAGCCTGGTTCGTTTAACTTGGACAATTTGTTGGTTCACATTCGAGCCGATAATCCAGTTCAGGAAGATGACCAAACTATACTCTCTCTCGAAGTTCTCTGAATCTGTCAAGGACCCCGACTTCTAGTCGGGGACTTCAGATATCAAAAACTGAAGCCCTCAATTGACAGGTCACAGATGGTCGTATTTCATCCCTGTTTCTGAAGATACAGGATTTCTAAACTTACAGGATTTTTTTATGAATACTGAGCTTCACGTACCAAGCGACTTGCGGTTTTTGACAATTGTTGAAAACTGGCTGCTGAGCAGTTTGGAAGTTGAGCTAGGTGAGCACGTAGATTGGCCCCGTCAATCAAATCGTTTGCGCTTGGTGTTAGCAGAAGCCTATTCCAACGTCATCCGCCATGCTCACAAAGACCAAC
This sequence comes from Tychonema litorale BBK16, assembly GCF_021648855.1. Taxonomy (GTDB): domain Bacteria; phylum Cyanobacteriota; class Cyanobacteriia; order Cyanobacteriales; family Microcoleaceae; genus Microcoleus. The sequence continues at coordinate 24,135 of NZ_JAKJHX010000071.1, forward strand.
CTGAGTTGCCAGTCTTAATTCGCTTAAATTTAAAAAATCGGGACATTGGTTTAGAAATTTGGGATTACGGTAAAGGTTATGAGATGAATACTTACAATCCCCCACGTCCAGAAGCTAAACAGGAAAGCGGCTACGGCTGGCTGATTATGAGTAGACTTATGGATCGCGTGGACTATAGTTTGCAAGTAGATGGTCGTAACTGTCTGAAATTGGAAGCTAGTTTGCCAGAAAAATCTTAATTAGTTATTGGTTAGTGGTTATTAGCAACAATCAACAACTAACGAGTAATATCAAATCCGCTAGCATCGGAATTATTAATATTACTCACAGCCAGGACACTCAAAATGCCGTATCCCTACAATTAATCATGTTAGGGACACGGCATTGCCGTGTCCGACCTACCATAAGGAGTGCAACCAGAATTGATATGACAGGATTAAGTAGCAGGACACAATTAATTACACAAAACTTTGGGCGACAAGCCTTGTCTAGTAAAGAATCAGCAAAAAATCAGTGTGTAATTAATTCTGTCCAATTACTTATGATGTAACCTAAAACTTGGTTAGGGGGCGCAAGTTTAGCAATTCTTGGGGAGAAGCTAACAGCTTGACCGTGGTAGAAAGGATTTCTTGTTGAGAATTGACTACAAACAGCCATCCTACATTGATGCTAAATAAAGCAGTTTGTACCATCCCGCTAACCTGAACTTGAATTTGGCCATCTTCTAAGGTTTGACTGATTCCCTGCTGCGGATGCAGTTTCATTCCTTTGGCTTCTGTTTTCAAGTAGGTGCCGATCGCACTTTTGCCGACAATTGGCTCTGCAAACGGTGCATTCAGAACGCCCTGGGCCTCAAATAAATTGGCCGTTGCTTCAAAATCGCCCCTGTTGAAAGTTTCAAAATATCCCAGTACGGCTGGCTCACAGATGTCGATCGTGTCGATCGCTTCAGTTAAAATAAATGGAGTTGTTGCCGTCATAAAAATCAGAATTTTAGATTAATGAATCTACTGTAGTCATTCTATTTGTGGCAGCAACTCCCTCAAAAGATATAAGTAGATTCCACGTTTATGAAGAACAGACGATCGAACCCAGACACCTCTGGGCATCTGGGTTTCTGTAGAGTCCTGTTGGAGGAACAGAATTGGAGTTTCTATTTGCGGATCAAGTTTAGCAATTCTTTGGGAGATGCTAATAAGTCGATCGCCACAAAGAAAATTTGACCTTGAGGATCAAGCAAGAAACGCCACGCAATGTTCATGCCTACATTCGAGCCAAACCAAGGAGTTTCGACAGTGCCAGTGACTTTAACTTGTCGGTAGCCGTCTTCTGCGGGTTCAGATATACCTTGCTTAGGCATCATTTTGAGTCCGATGCACTCTTCCCGCATATAGTTAAGGATAGCTTCGCGACCCACAATCGGCTTTTGGAACGGCGGTTGCAGAGCACCTTCTTCCGCAAACAAAGCCACAGCAGGAGTAAAGTCGAAGGCATTCATGTTGTCAATGTAGCTGAGCACAGTCTGCTCACTGATACCTTCAATCTGGGTTTTCACCCGCCCTTCAACTGCCGTGGGAGTGCTTTTAGGGGCTGAGCGTTTGCCGTACTCTTGGCTGAAATCAGGATCGTAGCCCATGTGGACTACAGTGTTACGAAGTACAGTAATTTGCTGACCGGGATCGAGTTTTTTCAGGGTTTCAAGGACTGTGGTGGCTTCGAGAGACATTTGATAGCCAGCGGGAATCGGAGCGACAAGGCCTTGCTTCATCAATTGTCCCAACTCGTACCAGAAACCAAGTTTGGTGTTGACGCGCAAAGATGTGTAGATGCGGCCGATGGTGGTATCAGCGTTGCTAGCCAAGTCGAACATGGTTTTGCTTTGAGCCTCTGGCGACATTTGCTTGATTTCGCCCAGGATGCCTTCGACAAGCGCCATGCTGGCTACTCCTGGGGCGGCAGCGGTAATAGTGATGCCCATTTCGGTGTAGGCATACCAAAGCAGTGCCAGTTGGTCTTCAACGCTGAGTTTGTAGAATGATTCCGTGGTAGCCGGAACAACGCTAGCAATCTCGGTGCTGGAGAAGATAGATTGAGCTGATTGAATACTAACTGCCATGTGTATGTTGCGAGATTCGCGCTTTTAGTGAGGTAATTGAGTTAGCGAACCTTAATCTCCCTTGCTTAAAATTATGTAACGTTTTTGACAAATTAGAGATCAAATTTTTAAATATAAAGATCCTGAAAGTATGATGATTCTTGGGGCTAAATTGGTTGATATCACTAGACTAATTGCACAATTTATGATATATGAGTTTACTTTATGAAAGTATCAATAAATAGCGATCGAATTAAGCAAAAATCTCTAGAGTTGGGATTTCACAAGGTGGGGATAGCCTTGGTAGACGAGGGCACTGATGAGGAATCACAAAGGTTGCAGGCATGGTTGGATAAAGGCTATCAAGGGGATATGGGATGGATGGCCAACCCCAAACGTCAGGATATTCGCGCTGCCATGCCAGAGGTGAAGTCCTTAATATGTGTCGCCATCAACTACTATACGCCTCACCAACGCCCCGAAACTGCTGAATATGCCAAAATTTCTCGCTATGGCTGGGGACGGGATTATCATAAAATCCTGCACAAAAAACTGAAGGTTTTGGCAGATTGGTTGCGATCGCAAGGTGAAGGAATTGAAGCACGGTATTATGCTGACACCGGGCCAATTCAGGATAAAGTTTGGGCGCAACGGGCGGGAATTGGTTGGATTGCCAAAAATGGTAATGTAATTTCGCGGGAATACGGTTCTTGGGTATTTTTGGGTGAAGTTTTGACGAATTTGGAGTTAGTACCAGATTCTGAGCATACCCAACATTGCGGTACTTGTACTCGCTGCATTGAGGCGTGTCCGACTGGGGCAATTACTGAGCCTTTTGTTGTAGATGCCGATCGATGTATAGCGTATCATACGATCGAGAATCGAGCCGAAAAATTACCCGACGAAATTGCATCTAATTTAAAAGGTTGGGTAGCAGGTTGCGACATTTGTCAAGATGTTTGTCCTTGGAATCAGCGTTTTGCAAAACCAACAGACGTTATGGAGTTTGAGCCTTATCCTGAAAATATAGCGCCGACACTTACTGAATTAGCAGAAATTTCCGATGAAGAGTGGAACCGCAGATTTACGGCTTCGGCATTGCGGCGAATTAAACCCGGAATGCTGCGGCGAAATGCGAGGGCTAGTCAAATTAATAATTAGTTGGGAATTGGGAATTGGGAATTGGGAATTGGGAATTGGGAATTGGGAATTGG
>NZ_JAKJHX010000072.1:0-16169 GCF_021648855.1 Tychonema litorale BBK16
AAGTTGACTGATTGATCCAAGAATCCCCACGCCTTCAGGCCCGGGAGTGTCAAAAAACAGAGAGCTTAAGAGCAAATAGGGTTAACAGTCAACAGTCAACCGTCAACAGTCAACAGTCAACAATGCCCAATTCCCAATTCCCTATTCCCTGTTCCCAATTACTTGAGTTGCTTGAGCACTGCCTCAGCTTTTTGGGCACCATCATTGTTGCCTTGCCGACGGTAAGTGTCGAGGGCTTGTTGAAAAGCTTGAATTGCTTCAGATGTGCGATCGCGCCTTTTGAGTGCTATACCCAAGTTATAATAGGCTTCTGCTCTATTGGGGTCGAGCTGAATTACCCGCCTAAAAGTGGTAATTGCTCCTAATGAATCTTGTTTTTCCAGTTGAATTTCTCCGATCGCAGCGTGTGCTTGCACTAAATTAGGTCGTACTGTAGTGGCACGTTGATAAGCTAAAAGTGCTCTGTCTAAGTCGTTTTGACTTTTTAGTATTTCGCCGATTTCTAACTGCACATCTGCATTTTTAGGCTCTAGTTTAGCAGCTTCTTCAAAAGCTGCCAGCCCTTTGGCAGTATTGCCACTGCGAAGTAACGAAGTACCTAATTTTAACTGGACGCTGGCTTGTTTGGGAGCGAGTTTGGCTGCTTGCTGAAGCACATCAACTGCACTCGTAAAATTCCCTTGCTGGATCAATACTAAACCCATTGAAGAATAAGCTTGCCAATTTTTTGAGTCGATCGCGATCGCCTCTTGGTATGCTTTAAAAGCACCGCTGTAATCTTTTTGCTGAAAAAGTACAACTCCAAGACCGATTCGGGCGTTAACATTTTTGCGATCGAGTTGGGCGGCGCGACGGTAAGCTGTGGCGGCGGCGGGATAGTTTTCTAAATTCGCCATCGCATATCCCAGGGCGTATTGAAAGTCAGGATTTTTGGGGTCGATCGCGATCGCCTGTTGATAAAAATCTGCTGCGGCTTTATAGTTACCCTGACGCGCTTCTAAGTAACCAATACCGGAAAAAATGCGCGGGTTTTCTGCGTCTAAACGGGCTGCTTGTTCATAAATCGCGATCGCCTTACCATAGTCTCCACCATCCACTAATTCGCGCCCTTTTCGCAACAAACTATCCAAATTTGCATTATTTTCAGAGTTGACTTGAACAGATGTTTCTGCTGAGAGTGCCCGAAGCGGTGCAGTGACAGCGAGTCCAGCTATCAACAACGTACTGAATACCAAGAGACTTTTTTTGTACACGGTCATTTGTTTCAAAGAGTGTGTGGATTGAAAGAGCGAGTTAATTTTAGGTACCAAAATAGACAGATTAGGATGGATCGGGAATCGTTGAGTGACGAGATGTAGTCAATATACAGGACAAGAGCAACTCAACAATTTTGCGATCGAGGCCAACTAATGATTGTAACAACAACTGATATTATCCAAGGATCAGAAATTCAATCTTACCTTGGAATTGTAACTGCTGAGGTAGTCTACGGCACTAACGCCCTGCGAGACTTCTTCGCCGGCATTCGCGACATCATCGGTGGGCGCACCGCCAGTTACGAGGAAGTATTCCTCAAGGGACAGCGAGATGCCCTCATGGAACTGGAACAGCGGGCTCAGAGGATGGGAGCAAATGCCGTAATTGGCGTAGAAATTGACACCGGCACGATTAACGTAGACACCAAGGGGGCTTTGCTGCTGATTACTGCTGTTGGAACGGCCGTAAAACTCCGCTAAGCTTTCTCTTATCTATACATCCGTAAACTTTTTTTATCGGGAAATTGGGTTTAAAACCCTGTCCTTCTAGGACGGCTTTAATTTCTTAAATCCATAAAACAAATAATGTAGTTCATTAGTCATAAGTCATGAGTTATTAGTTAGCAGTCATTAGCTAATAGCTGCGAACTGAGGGCTAATGACTTTTTCGTTTCTTTCTTTAGACATACATACTGGTTATTTCTGTAGGCAGATACAGTTTCTATCAATCTCCGCCACAATCAATATTGAGATGGGATGCTGTTAAAAAATAAACCAACTGTAAACAAATACAAAAAAGGAAAAAGCTATGTCATACGTCAATAGACCTGTAGATAACATTGTTACCGAACCCCTTGTGGTGAATTCAGTCATGGAATATCACGATCGAGTCCGGTGGGGCCCGATTTTTTCAGGGTTAGTAATTGCGATCGGCACACAACTGGTTTTAAGTGCATTGGGCGCTGCGATCGGGTTGAGCAACATTGCTAATTCAGGAGCTCCCCGCAGTATTGCGGGGGACGTGGGTACCGGCGTCGGAATTTGGTCAATTATCAGTTTGTTAATTAGCTTAGGCCTTGGCGGTTGGGTAACAGCTCGCGCTTGCGGCCCGATGAATCGCAACACAGCGCTTTTGAACGGAGCAATTTTGTGGGCCACTACCTTGACAATTGGCTCTTGGCTGTTAGCAAATGGCGTAGCTGGTACTTTTGGCGTAATCGCAGCTAATGCTGGAGAAGCCCTCAATCAAGCGCAGCAGGGCGGAGTGAATTTGCCGAACCAAGCCCCTAACGTAACTGCTCAGGATACTCGCAATATTGCGGGTAATGCTGCAAAGGCTGGTTGGTCGTTTTTGTTCGGCTCCCTGCTGGGTTTAGTTGCTTCGATGGTAGGAGCATCTGCTGGGGCGCGCACTCCCCGGAATCACTCTTAAAATTTTGGTCAGATAAGGAAACCTCATATTAAGGCACTTTTTTTAAGGTGCTTTTTTGTTAGTTTAATTCGAGCATAATCAAATAGGTTTATAGCTCAATATGTAGGTGCAATGCAAACGCTACTTATAGAACCCATTTGACATCTTTTGCGTTGTTGTGATAACGTGACCGCAAAAGCATTCTCCAGCAGCAACCATGCCTCTTATGGCTCTCCTGGGTTTATGGTGAATACGATATGATATCAAACACAACTGTTCGCGATTCTGTGATACCATCTCCGTAAAAATATGCGGTTTGTTTATCACCAAAAAGTCAGGAGAGCCATCCAATGATCCATCCTCAGAACGTCGAAAAATATGCGGGCGACTTAACGGAATTGGCTGAGGACATCGGCAATTTGAAGTATGATGCCCTAGCGGAGTTTCTGCACGTTTTGTCCGCAAAGATCGAAAAGGATGGAGCAAAAGACAAAGCACGGGGCCGCGCACAACTGTCTTCCTCTTTATACGCCTGCTCCGCTCATTTGTCGGAGGCGGCGTCAAGCATTGAGCAAGCCTGGGACATCTCAGAGCCATACATGACCGCAGATCCTATTGACTAATTTCTCGTTCCCAGGTAGAACCTGGAAACGCATTTCTTGAGGCTCTGCCTCTTGGTTTTTAAGAGGAGGCAGAGCCTCCGGATCTATGTTACCAGGCAGAGCCTGGGAACGAGTAGAATTTAAGCAGTAAAGTATTTCGCTGCTGGGTGATAGGTGATAATTGCAGTGGTGGATTGTTCCGGATAAAGTTGTTCGCTTTCATCCATATGCAGATTAATGCGATCGCACTTCAGCAAGTCCAACTGCTTATACTGATCCGCCATATTCGGACAAGCCGGATAGCCGAAACTATACCGCGAACCACGATATCTTTGTGCCAGCATATCCCGAATATTATCTGGTTCTTCGCTACCAAATCCCAATTCCCGGCGAATCCGGGCGTGAGTCCATTCTGCTACTGCTTCCGCTGTCTGTACCGCTAACCCGTGGAAGTACAGATAATCGGTATACTGATTGTTAGCAAATAGCTTCTGTGCATACTCGGTAGCAATTTCTCCGACTGTCGCTACTTGCATCGGAAATACATCGATTTTACCCGATTCTTTCGGCGCGAAGAAGTCAGCAATACACATTCTACGCGCTGATTTTTGGCGAGGAAAATTCCATGTTGCTGCGGGTGTCGATACATCTTGCCCGTTATTCATAATTTCGGGATCGTACAAGTGCAAAGAATTTCCTTCTGACTGACAAGGGAAATATCCATAAATTGCTTGGGGATGCAATAGCTTTTCACTGATAATTTTGTGTTTCCACTCTTCCAATATGGGATACACTTTCTCAGCTAAGAAACCGTCGTATTCTTCCCGCGATTGGTCTTTTGGCTTGCGGAATTGCCACTGTCCCGCAACTAAGGCTTGCAAATCTAAGTGCCATAGAAGTTCTTCAAAGGGGATATCTTCGGGCTGCAATAATTGAGTTCCCCAGAAAGGTGGATTTGGGCGATCGATATCTATGTCAACTGCTTCGGAACGCCTGGTATCTATGACAGTTGGAATCTCTAACTTGGCTGCTTTCTTCGCATCCTCAGCAGCGATTTCTTCGGAAGTCTTAGCTTCTTTAACTGCACCGTTGTCATTTCCAACTTCATCTAAAAATCCTTGGAAATCTTCCCAGTTACCAGCAGATTTAGCTGGCATCAGTTTTTCCATAAAATTCAAGTCAGAAAACGCATCTTTGCCGTAAATAACTTTACCTTTGTAAGTATTTTGACAGTCTTCATGGACAAACTTGGGAGTCAAAGCTGCACCGCCCAAAATTACAGGAACCGTAATTCCTCTCTGGTTGAATACCTCCAAGTTCTCTTTCATAAATGCGGTGGATTTTACCAGCAATCCACTCATGGCAATACAATCAGCATTGTGCTTTTCGTAGGCATCGATGATATTATCAACGGGCTGTTTGATTCCCAAATTAATTACTCGGTAGCCGTTGTTTGATAAGATAATATCAACCAAGTTTTTGCCAATGTCATGAACGTCGCCTTTGACTGTCGCAATGATGAATGTTCCTTTGGCATTATCCCCAGATTCGGACTGTTCCATGTGCGGTTCTAAATAAGCAACTGCCGCTTTCATGGTTTCGGCTGATTGCAATACAAAAGGTAGTTGCATTTGTCCCGAACCGAACAATTCTCCGACTACTTTCATCCCATCTAATAGGAAAGTATTGATAATGTGCAGAGGTGGATAGGTTTCTAATGCTTTGGTTAATTGGATATCGAGTCCAATGCGTTCGCCGTCGATGATGTGCTGCTTGAGACGTTGTTCTACGGGGAGGTTTGCGTCTTCTGTCCGATCGCGCTTAGTAGTTTTGCCCGCAAACACTGTTGTCAGGTCGCCCAAGGGGTCGTAAACGCAAATATCGCCGTCGAACTCCCGTTCATCGTAGATCAGTTTACGGCAGATTTCTTGGTGTTTGGGGTCGATTTTGGCGATCGGCAAAATCTTATTGGCGCTGATAATGGCTGAGTCCATCCCCGCTTGCATCGCTTCGTGCAAAAACATGGAATTCAAAACTTGTCGCGCCGCCGGATTTAAGCCGAAGGAGATGTTGGAAACTCCTAAAATTACGTGACAACCGGGCAATTCTTGGCGGATGCGGCGGATCGATTCGATGGTGGCTTTACCGTTTTTGCGGTCTTCTTCAATCCCCGTGGAAATTGGCAAAGCTAAGGTGTCAAAAAAGATTTCTTGGGCGGGAATTCCTCTTTCGATGGCGGCATTGTAGGCGCGTTTGGCGATCGCAAATTTTTGGTCAGCCGTCCGCGCCATCCCATCTTCGTCAATTGTACCGATAACTATAGCAGCGCCGTATTTTTTCGCCAAATCCAAAACTTGATAAAAACGAGGTTCTCCGTCTTCATAGTTAGTAGAATTCAGCAAACATTTGCCGCCCGCAACTTTTAATCCGGCTTCCATCTTTTCCCATTCGGTGGAATCCAACATTAAAGGGAGAGTTGCATTGGTGACAACACGAGAAACTAATTCTTTCATGTCGCGCACACCATCGCGGCCGACATAATCGACGTTGACATCGAGAATGTGCGCGCCTTCTCGCACTTGTTCCCTAGCCATTGCTACTAAACCGTCCCAGTCTTCAGCGTTTAGTAAATCGCGGCATTTTTTGGAACCGCTGGCGTTGAGTTTTTCGCCGACAATTAAGAAGGAATTTTCTTGTTCGTAGGGTTGGGCGCTGTAAATTGAAGCGGCGGAAGGTTCCCAGGTAATTTCGCGAATTTTGGGTGTGAGAGTTGTGCCAATTTCTGATAGTTCGCGGATGTGATCGTAGCGGGTGCCACAGCAGCCGCCGATGACTTGGACGCCTAAGTCTTCGACGAAGCGCATCAAGGCCATTTTTAATTCTATGGGCGTGAGTTTGTAGTGCGCGTGGCCGCCGATGTTTTCGGGTAAACCGGCGTTGGGAACGCAGGAAATGACGAAGGGTGAATGTTGGGAAAGGTATTTGATGTGTTCAGCCATGCGATCGGGCCCGGTAGCGCAATTTAATCCTAAAATGTCGATCGGGTACGGCTGCAAAATGGCTAAGGCGGCGCTGATGTCGGTACCGACTAGCATTGTGCCGGTGGCTTCCATTGTCACTGATACCATTAAGGGAATGCGATCGCCTTTTTTCTTGAATACTTGTTCAATTGCATTTAATACTGATTTAATTTGCAGCACATCTTGACAAGTTTCGACCAAAAACAAGTCAACGCCGCCGTCGTAAAGTCCTTCTGCTTGTTCGGCAAAAGCGGCGGTGAGTGTGTCAAAATCGATGTGTCCTAATGTGGGCAATTTGGTGCCAGGCCCGATCGAACCTGCGACAAATCTGGGCTTTTCTGGGGTGGAAAATTCGGCGGCGATACCCTTGGCGAGTTCGGCGGCCATTTTGTTGAGTTCATAGGCTTTGTCTGCTAAATCGTATTCGGCGAGCACGATGGAAGCCGCGCCAAAGGTGTCTGTTTCGATGACGTCGGCCCCTGCTTCGAGGAAACCTCGGTGGACTATGGCGACGGCTTCCGGCTTGGTGTGGACGAGATATTCGTTGCAGCCTTCGTATTCTTTGCCGCCGAAGTCTTCTGCTGTCAGGTTTTGGACTTGTAGGTTGGTTCCCATTGCGCCGTCGAAGACGATGACGGGGCGTGAGGGGTGGTGGAGTCGATCGAGGAATAGGCTTTTCATCGGCGCTAAAAAAACGGAGGTGCTATATATTTACAATTTTATCCATTGTGCAATATTCTCAACATTTACAGCAGATTCCACGTTTAGGAAGTACATTCAATATTCCCGTAGGGACACGACACGGTGGGGCGTCCCTACCTCTACTGGCACAAATGCGATCAAAATTTTGCATCAAGCTTCTGGATATATTGACTTCAACCACTAGAATAAATCCCTCTTTCTTCCAGTTGCTGCATAAAAAACTCTTCCAAACTAGGCTTAGCCAAATTCATCCCAACTAACTGCCCTCCCGTGGCGCTCAGACTAGACATAAACTGCTTCGGATCGCCCTGCAAATGACCGTACCACAAATCATCATCAACTTCCATATCCGGTATCCATTTTTTGAGGATATTCAAATGACCGCCCCTACCTTCAACCCGGTAAGTTTTAGTATTACCCAATAGTTCATCGATCGCACCAATGCAGATTAACTCACCTCTCGCCAAAATTGCCACCCGATCGCAAATCTTCTCCACATCTGAAAGTATATGAGAATTAAAGAAAATCGTTTTTCCTTGACTTTTTAGCGATAAAATGATTTCCCGCATCTGATAGCGTCCCATCGGATCTAAACCCGACATCGGCTCATCTAAAAATACCACATCTGGATTATTAATCAAAGCTTGAGCCATGCCAATTCGTTGCAGCATACCCTTAGAATACTGACGCAATTGCTTTTTGATTGCCGCCGATTGAGCTAGCCCAACTAAGTCTAACAAATGCGGAATTCGCTGGCGCTGAATTGCAGCAGGAATTTGAAATAAGCCCGCTGCAAATTGCAAAAATTCCCAGCCTGTGAGATAATCGTAAAAATAGGGATTTTCTGGCAAATAGCCGATTCGTTGCTTCACGGTGCGATCGCCCAAAGGCATCCCCAACAACAGCGCCCTACCAGAAGTCGGCCGCACTATCCCCAGCAAAGTCTTCAACAGCGTAGTTTTTCCCGCTCCATTTTGTCCCAAAAGCCCAAAAGTTTCGCCCTGAGAAACAGTCAGAGTACAATTTTTGAGGGATTCAATCTTTTGGTTCATCCAGAAGCCAGTACGGTAGAACTTCCCCAGGTTGAATGTTTCCACGACTGGCGCTGTGGCAGGCATCTCGGTGAGAGTTGACGTATCTATAAGAGGTTCCATCTTTGTAAGCAAAATAGGTGGTATTTGATGTTAAGCTAAATTTAGCTATACTTCAATCTTACTGAATATGGAACGTTCAAAAATTATTGCTATTATCACCGGCGTATTTTCTATAGTATTAGCACTTGGCTATCTGCTACTCGTCACCCTCCTGGACTTCCGAGGTGAAATGCTGCCCGCACCTCAAAGTCAGTTGCCAGTCTCGATGCAATTTCAGCAATTGGCGACTGCTAACCCGACTTTGCGAGCACCGAGGATTTGATTTATGCTCAATTTTGATAAAAGTAAGACAATTCAATTTCCGAAATGTCGTTAGTAAAGGATGTAGATCGAATTACGATTGAGGATTTTAACATATGAAACCGATAATCTTACTTGCCATCTTAACTCCTTTGTGGTTGACTGCGCCGACAAAAGCGGAAAATATTACTTATCCCAGGCAACCGCTAGCAACAAATTACTCCGATAATTATATTAGCCAATCTCAGAATATTACTCTCGGACAAGCTTCGGATTTAATTGGTAAGTGGCTGGATGCAAAACAGAAAATATTTGCTCCTCCGTTCGATCGCTCTTTGCTTGCTAAAATCACTACAGGTATTTTGTATACTGATACAGTCAAAGGGATTGAGAATTTGAGAAGCACTAATTCTCACTACCGATACGGTGTCCAAAAAGTTGAATCCGTCGAACGTTTTGCGGCATCTGGAAACAAAGCCACGATTGAAGTCCGAGTCACGGAAGATGCCACAGTCTATAGAGATGATAGAGTCGAGAGTAGCAGTTTTAATACTAAGGTAGTTCGCTATAACTTAGAGTATTGGGATGGTATTTGGAAAATTGCGGATTCTCAAGTCATGCGTTATTAGCTATAGGTTTGATATTATCTCCGTTTACATCGGAATGGTATCATTTGAGATTTGAAACACAGATGTAGATGTCATTTGTCATTGCGAGCTTTTAGCGAAGCAATCGCAATGGCTATGATATCATTCCGATGCTACCGGAAGTGATATGATTCACTCGCGATAGCAATCTAGAGTAGGGGCAATCTAGAGTAGGGGCAATCTAGAGTAGGGGCAATCTAGAGTAGGGGCAATCTAGAGTAGGGGCAATCTAGAGTAGGGGCAATCTAGAGTAGGGGCAATTCATGAATTGCCCCTACTCTAGATTAAAGGGAATAACTAATACAAATGAATTGCTTTCATCATGTGATATGCAACTAGCAATTGCGTCAAAGCTAGCGGGTAACTTTGCAAAACTTCGCCAGTAGTGCCAACAAGTTTGCCAATTTCTGGATTGCCCTGAGCACTACAAAACCCTCGCAGGTGTGGCATTTCGCTACACAAAATCTTTTCTAATTCGCTTACCTGTTCGCTAGTAGCATGAGAGTCTACTTCCAAGACATCAACGGGTTTGCCCATATCGCGATCGAGCTCTAGGCGAATTGCTGGTTTAAAACTATCGCTACCTTGACTTAAAATCTCAGTAAAGTCAGGGTGAGGAATTGTTGGCCTTAGCACTAAACGGACGCTCAAATTTACTTCGTTGTCCTCTTCTGGCAAGTAAAAAGTAACTACAACATCGGCACACTTACGCTGGGGACGAATAAAGTCTTCCGAGTCATTTTCCCGCTTTTTCATTTCTGCTAATACCTGTTCTTCGGTATAGCCACGCTTCATAATATCGCGCTTAACCTTCCACTCAGTGCGTAGATTTTCTGGGGGAGCAAGATAAACTTTTACATCGTAGGAATCGCGGATTGCACGAGTTGAATAACCGAGCAAACCTTCAACTATTACAAATTTGCTTGGCTTGATGTATTCCGGCGCGTCAAATGTACCTGTGCTGTGATTGTAGATGGGTTTGAGAATAGCTTGTCCGGTGCGTAGCAGGCTGAGGTGTTGCTGCATGATGTCGAGGTAATTGCAGTCGGGATGCAATGCTGTGAGCCCGATTTCTGCCCGCTGCGTTCTGTCGTACCGGTGATAGTCATCTGTACAAATAATGGTGACATTTTCTGGTCCCAATACTTGGGCAATTCCCTTGGTTAGGGTGGTTTTGCCTGCTGCGCTGTCTCCGACAATACCTAGAATGATTGGTCGATCGCTCATTGTTTTTCCCCCGCCAAACAATAGTAATTTGGTTGTCAACTATACATTTTATCAGAAAAGGAAGAAGGAAGAAGGAAGAAGGAAGAAGGCCATTCGACCCAAGGACTGCGTTTATCCTGCCCTTCGACCCTTCGACCCTTCGACTACGCTCAGGGTACAAACTTTCTGTGCCCCATTCCCCCATTCCCATGCCCTATGCCCTATGCCCCATGCCCCATGTTCCATGCCCAATTACCATTCATCTTTCCGTTTATTGCTGTAAGTTTCCCAATCTTCGTATTCCTGCGACTGATATAATGGTTGCGGTTCGATTTCTGATTCTAATTCTGCTGCCATTTCTAGTTCTGATTCTGCCGATTGTTGATACAGATTCAGAGGTTCGACAACGCGCGCGATCGCATCTTTGACAAAAGCCTTCACAAACTCGTCTTTCCGATTTAATTGAAACTGCTTTTGTACTACTTCCGCAATACCACCGTCGCCCCAATCTTGGTCATGTCGAAAATATTCAATAAAACTTTTCCCGGCAATTCTAGTTAAATAAGCGGCGCTGACTGCTTGAATTGCTTTGCCAAGTACAAACCCGGCTACGCTTAACTGAAGCGCCCTTGATACTACTTGAATTACACCTTCAACTATTCCCAAACTGGCCAGGGTTTTTGCTAGAGAAAATGCCAATTCTTTAGCGCGATCGATATTTAATTCACAACCATAAATCTTGCTAATTTCTATTACCATTTGAGCGTTAACTGCTGCTGTCGCAAGTAAATCCACAACTGGCAAAGGCGTTACCGCAATTACTCCGGCACTAATCCATTGAAATCGCTCTACTACCTTATCAGCTTGCCTGCGCCTTTGAGCATCAATTAATTTGCGAGCTTGGTCTCCCAAATGCTGAGATTGCAGCAAAATATTGTCAGCAATTAAATCTTCTCCTTCCGCTCGTAAAATCGCAGCAACGCGCCGAATTAAGGGCATAATATCCGCGTCTGGTTGAAAAATTGTGTTGTCTTCTAACACAACTTTTTGGGGATTGGCGCTAATTTCCACAACATCCATTGCTGCTACCAAACCCTTAACTCGTTCCCGAAGGCGATCGACTATAGCATCTCTATCGCTGTCGGGATAAAGGTCAACTTTATTAAAAACCACGATCGACCTTTTGCCAATTTCCGCCAAATTCCGCAGCGGTTCATACTCAGATTTTCGCAAATCGCCATCCAAAACAAATAATATCAAATCTGCACTCGCCGCCAACTGCCTTGCCAACTCCTCTCTGTAAGTTCCCGCTACTCCCGCTTCCAAGATGCCTGGGGTATCAGTAATTGCCAATTCCCGATCGATCCCTTTCAATTTCAGAGTATAAGTTGCTCCAACTTCGGTAGTTCCCATCGGCGCGCCTACCTGTCCCGCCATCCTTCCCACTAACGCATTCACAGCAGAGGTTTTGCCCGCAGAACCGGTGCCAAATACAACTATCCGAATGCTACCACGAGCCATATTAGCTTCTATTTCTCGCGCTCTCAACAGCAATGCTTGTCGTGCTACTTCATCTTGAATGCGATCGACTTGTTGCCTAATTGCTTTCAAATTTTCGGAAGCAGCTTCACTTTTGATGACAGGAATCTTCGGCTTAATAGCTCGTTTTCCTTTGGATTTTGGAGGGCTTTGTAGCAGTTTTAAATAGTAAAAAATAGCAAAAATTAGCGTACCCAAAAGTACAAGTATTGCTAAAATCAGCAAATTAGCCAGTAGGGGAGACGCAGACCACGCAACTTGAGTGTAAAGTCCTGTTAAGGAACTCACCAGCCCAATAATCAGCCCCAGGGTGAGGCAGACAGTAGCAATCAATGTTAACAGACGTGGCAAGGACATGAGGGAGAGTGGCAATAAAAGGATTGATGCTTTGATTTTTACATTTTCTTAAATGTTCTGATCTATAGTTTAGCAATCACAACAAGGAGCAAGAATTATGGGACTATTTGACCAAATTTTAGGTGCGATGGACAATCCCAACCAACAAGCAAGCCCCAATCAGTTGGGCAGCATTCTGGGTGCGGTACAGCAATTGAGTGGCAACCAGGGCGTGGATGCGGGTACGACTCAGTTGGCGATGTCGGTTTTGGGTGGCTATGTGCGATCGGCTTTGCAAAATGTGCGATCGCAATCAGGAGATGCACAAGCTCAACAAGTTGTCAACCAATTTAGTGGCACTGATCCCAATCCCGATGCGGTACAAAGTTTGTTCGGCGGTGGCCAACTGACGCAAATAGTCGAGGATATCGTTCAAAAAACGGGCTTGAATAACTCGACAGTGCAAGCGATGATACCGGTTTTAGTGCCGATCGTACTGAATTTGCTGCAAACCGGCAGCAACGCCCAAAATCCAGGCCAAGGCGGAAATTCAGTTTTGAATGCGTTTTTAGATGCAGATGGAGACGGGGATGTAGATATGACTGACACCATGTCGATGGCTAGTCGCTTTTTGAATCAGCAGAGTTAGCGCTACTGAAATCACCGTAGGGGGCGGGTTTTACCAAAAATTTATGCCTCAAACAAATAATCTCGTAAACCCGCCCCTAAGTTTTGCAAAAATTCAAGCATCGTCTGTGTTGCGCTGCTGCAATACATCTAGAATGCGCCGATTTTCGGTCTGCAGACCTCGGATATCTAATTCCACCACCTCCATCCGCTGAAGGCTCTGAGTCATGAGTTGAAGCATCGGATCAATATTGCGCTGATGAATTTCAATATTGCGGTTCATGGTTTCAATATTGCGCTGGTGTATTTCGGTTGTGGAAATTAAAGCACTAACAGCTACTTTAATATCGATCGCATCATTTTCGAGACGAGCGACACGATTAGGCCGATCGCTAGATTCAATCATAGGGTTTTGAATCGATACTATAGACCTATTATTTTAGCAATGCCTAGGGTGCGTCAGCCAAAAGGTCGATCGCACAATAGACAAAATCCCTCTTTACTGACGCACTCTACTACCCAATTCAACTGCTCAAATAACAGTCAACAGTCAACCGTCAACAATCAACACTTATCAACCCAAACCCAAATCAGTAACAGCACCAATACTACTAGAAGAAACCAACTTAGCATATTTAGCCAAAACGCCCCTAGTATAGCGGGGTTTTGGAGGCTGCCAAAGAGCCATGCGCTGCTCCAATTCTGCATCAGAAACATTAAGTTGTAACAATCGATTTTGAGCATCAATTGTGATCGAATCGCCCTCTTTTACCAGAGCAATTGTGCCACCAACTTGCGCTTCTGGTGCAACGTGACCGACTACCATGCCATAAGTCCCGCCAGAAAAGCGGCCGTCAGTAATTAAGCCCACAGAATCGCCTAAACCAGCGCCAATAATTGCCGAAGTTGGTGCTAACATTTCGCGCATTCCCGGCCCACCTTTTGGCCCTTCATAGCGGATCACAATCACATCTCCGGCTTGAATCTTGCCGGCCAAAATTGCATCTAAACAATTTTCTTCCGATTCAAATACTCGCGCTGGCCCAGTAATTATTGGCTTCTTGACACCAGTAATTTTAGCAACCGATCCTTCTGTTGCCAGATTTCCCCGCAGAATTGCTAAATGTCCTTGGGCGTACATCGGATTATTCCAAGGGCGAATTACATCTTGGTCGGTGCGAGGTTCAGCAGGAATATTTGCTAATACTTCAGCAACGGTTTTTCCTGTAATTGTCAGTGCATCTCCGTGCAACAAACCTTGTTCTAGGAGCATTTTCATCACTTGAGGAATGCCGCCGGCTTTGTGCAAATCTGTGGCCACATATTTACCACTGGGTTTGAGGTCGCACAGCACTGGTACCTTAGCTCGAATGGTTTCAAAATCGTCGAGAGCGAGTTCAACACCGATCGCATTTGAAATGGCCAATAAATGCAATACAGCATTCGTTGAACCGCCGATCGCCATAATTACCGCGATCGCATTTTCAAAGGCCTTGCGAGTCAAAATTTGGCTTGGCAGCAAATGTTGGCGAATCGCTTCCACCAAAACTGTTGCAGATTCGGCAGCGCTGTCAGCTTTTTCGGCATCCTCAGCAGCCATTGTCGAAGAATAAGGCAAACTCATGCCCATCGCTTCAAAAGCGCTCGACATCGTATTTGCGGTAAACATTCCGCCACAAGATCCCGCACCAGGACAAGCTTGATTTTCTACTGCGGTGAGTTCCTCTTGATCAATTTTGCCCGCGCTGAATTGACCGACAGCTTCAAAAACGCTGACAACGGTTAAATCGCGTCCGTTGTGGTGTCCGGGTTTGATGGTGCCACCGTAGACAAAAATAGCAGGAATGTTCATGCGGGCGATCGCAATCATCGCCCCCGGCATATTTTTATCGCAACCGCCGACAGCCAGCACCCCGTCCATACTTTGGCCGTTGCAAACAGTTTCGATGGAATCAGCAATCACATCTCTCGACACCAGAGAATATTTCATCCCTTCAGTTCCCATCGAGATACCGTCGCTGATCGTAATCGTACCGAACATCTGCGGCATCGCCCCAGCTTCCTTTGTCGCCGCAGTAGCCCGCAAAGCAAGTTCATTCAATCCCATATTGCAGGGTGTAATCGTGCTATATCCGTTCGCAATCCCCACAATCGGCTTAGTGAAATCGCCATCACCAAAACCAACAGCCCGCAGCATAGCTCGGTTGGGCGCGCGCTGTACGCCTCCAGTCACAGCTTGGCTTCTCAAATTTTCAGGCATTGTGACATACTCCTACATTCATGCTTCAACTTCACATTACAGTGTAGGCTTCTTAACGAGTCTTTATCGCTCACATTTGTCAAGGTATTTGTAGAATAGAACCGCACATAGGCTTCCAATACTTTCAACAGTGCTAAAGATTGTGCCGATACTAGAGTATGTAGGGTGAATAGGGTGGTTATCTGGGATGATATGTGGTATGACCCATCACTCTCCAACGTTTGAAACAAAAATTGCGAGGCGAATTACATGGAGGCCGATCTAATTCTGAGGCAATATGCGGCCGGAGAAAGAATTTTTCGAGAGATTAACCTCGCGGGGGCTGACCTCGCGGGGGCTGACCTCAGCGAGGCTAACTTTACCAGAGCAAATTTCCAGGAAGCAAATCTCAAAGGTGCCAACCTCACGGGGACGAACCTGCGCGAGGTGAAACTGTCAGGGGTGGACATGACTGAAACCAACCTCAGCGAAGCAAATCTGATTGGCACTGATTTGAGTCGCGCTAATCTGTGCGGGGCAAATCTCACAGGGGCGAACCTGCGCGGTTCAATGGCGAGGGAAGTCAACATGAGCAAAGCTAACTTGACCGAAGCTAATTTGACCGAAGCCAACTTTACTGAAGCGAATTTGTTTGCAGCCAATCTAACGGAAGCTAGCATGATTCGTACTAATTTGATGAAAGCAAATTTGAGTTGGTCAACTCTCAAAGCGGTAAACCTGACAAATGCCATCTTGAGCGAATCGCTTTTGGAAAGAGCTAACTTGACTAAAGCGATTCTGAGTGGGGCGATTCTGAGTGGAGCAAATCTGACTGGTGCAGATTTGCGCGAGGTAACAATGATTGGCGCTAATCTCAGCGAGGCTAATCTTAATAATGCTAACTTGAGAGTCGCCAATGTGAGTTGGTCAACTCTGCGGGGAGCTAATTTGAGTGGTGCTAATTTGTATCGGGCCAAACTGTGCTGGTCTAATTTGAGCGGGGCGGTGCTGGTAGAAACTGTTTTGATTGATGCTAATCTTAATCGAGCTAACTTGCGGGATGCAGATTTGAGGCGGGCGATTATGCCAGACGGCACAACTAATGATTCTTAACTGTTGACTGTTGACTGTTGATTGTTGACTGTTGACTGTTGACTGTTGACTGTTGACTGTTGACTGTTGACTGTTGA